>NZ_JBGQOI010000004.1:0-373076 GCF_052113765.1 Pseudomonas sp. W22_MBD1_FP4
GATGGTAGTGTGGGGTTTCCCCATGTGAGAGTAGGTCATCGTCAAGATTAAATTCCGAAACCCCATTTGCGAAAGCAGATGGGGTTTTGTTTTGGGCGGGCGGAAAGTGCGAAGAGGTCCACGACAAATTTGCACAGTTATTTCTGAACCAGACCACTAGAATAGGCACCTAACCTTTTTTAGAGCCAGAGCCCTACTATGCCCGATCCGGTTGATGCCCTTGAGGTGTCGGATTTACCACTGGACGATCTAGTGGCATGCCATGAGTGTGACTTGCTGATGCGCAAACCCGTGCTCGCCCTCGGCGAAAAAGCGCAATGTCCGCGCTGCGGCTACGAGCTGTACGCTCATCGCCACAATGTCGTCGAACGTAGCCTCGCGCTGGTTCTCGCGGCGCTGTTGCTGTACATCCCCGCGAACTTTCTTCCCATCATGAAGCTCAATCTACTCGGGCAGTCCTCAGAGGACACCGTCTGGAGTGGCGTAGTTGGCTTGTTCGATACCGGCATGCAGGGCGTCGCAGCTGTAGTGTTTCTATGCAGCATGGGCATTCCCTTGCTCAAGTTGCTTTGCCAATTGGCGGTGCTGCTCAGTATTCGTTGGAAAATCGGGCGTAGTTACGGCCTGCTGCTGTACCGCATCTACCACCACATGAAAGATTGGGGAATGTTGGAGGTCTACCTGATGGGCGTACTGGTAGCTATCGTAAAACTTGCCGACATGGCCTCCATCACGATTGGCCTGGGTTTGGTCTGCTTCGTCAGTCTATTAATGGTTCAGGTTCTGCTTGAGGTGGTGATGTCGCCGCATCAGATCTGGCAAGCACTGTCAGGGGAAGATGATCATGCGGGCGATTGATGCGGGCATTCTGATCTGTACCGAATGCCACGAGTTAAACAAGCAGCAAGCAGATACCGATGAGCAAATTTGCACGCGTTGCGGTGCGCTGATCCATGCCCGCCGTCCCAACAGCCTTACCCGCACCTGGGCATTGCTGATCACTGCCGCAATTCTATATATCCCCGCCAACCTGCTGCCAATCATGACCATCAACTCATTGGGCCAGGGAGACCCCAGCACCATTATGGCTGGCGTGATCCAACTGGTGCAGCACGGTATGTTTCCCATCGCCGCCGTGGTATTTATCGCCAGTATTCTGGTGCCGACATTCAAGCTAGTTGGCATTGGCCTGCTACTGTTCTCGGTGCAGCGTCACCAGCCGCTCTCTGCACAACAACGCATTGTGATGTACCGCTTTATCGAATTCATTGGGCGCTGGTCCATGTTGGATATCTTCGTGATCGCCATCCTGGTGGCGGTCGTAAACTTTGGACGGCTTGCCAGCGTCGAGGCCAACCTCGGCGCAGCGGCGTTCGCCAGTGTGGTGATCTTGACGATGCTTGCCGCTGTAACTTTTGATCCCCGACTGATTTGGGATAACACGGAGTCGGACGACGACCATGAGTGAATTGCCTAAAGCTAAAACCCGCCCAGCCTCCAACTGGTCGGCTATTTGGGTGTTGCCCCTGATTGCTCTGATCATCGGCGGCTGGCTGGGATGGCGTGCCTATTCCCAACAAGGCATCGAGATCCAAGTGCGCTTCGAAAGTGGCGAAGGCATTCAGGTCAACAAGACTGAAGTGGTCTACAAGGGCATGCCCGTGGGCAAGGTCAAAGCCTTGGCTTTGGATGACGAGGGCAACAATCGCGGGGTGATCGCCACCATCGAGATGAACAAGGACGTCGATCAATACCTCAAGACCAACACGCGCTTCTGGCTGGTCAAACCCAGCGTCAGCCTCGCCGGCATCACCGGCTTGGAAACCCTGGTCTCGGGTAACTACATCGCCGCCAGCCCTGGCGATGGTGAGCCCACGCGTAAATTCAAAGCGCTCTCTGAAGAGCCCCCGTTATCCGACGCCAAGCCCGGTCTGCACTTGACCATCAAGGCTGATCGTCTCGGCTCGCTGAACCGTGGCAGCCCAGTCTTCTACAAGCAAATCCAAGTCGGCCAGGTCAAAAGCTACCTGTTGTCCGAAGATCAAAGTACCGTTGAAATCAAGGTCTACATCGAGCCGACTTACGCCAACCTGGTGCGCAAACACACGCGTTTCTGGAACGCCAGCGGCATCAGCATCGACGCTAACCTTTCCGGTGTGAAAGTGCGCAGCGAGTCTCTTTCCAGCATCGTCGCGGGTGGTATCGCCTTCGCCACGCCGGAGAACCGCAAAGACAGCCCCCCGACCGACCCAAGCCTGCCTTTCCGTCTGTATGAAGACTTCGACGCCGCCGCTGCTGGCATCAGGGTGAAGGTCAAGCTCACCGACTTCGAAGGCCTGCAGGCTGGGCGTACGCCGGTGATGTACAAAGGCATCCAGGTGGGTAGTCTGAAAACCCTGAAGATCGACCCGGACCTCTCCAGCGCCAATGCCGAGTTGACTCTCGATCCGTTGGCCGAAGATTACCTGGTGCAGGACACCCAATTCTGGGTTGTGAAACCGTCCATCTCCCTGGCAGGCATCACCGGTCTGGAAGCGTTGGTAAAAGGTAACTACATCGCCATCCGCCCTGGCGATAAGGGCAGCGCCCCGCAGCGCGAATACGTTGCCCGCGCCAAAGCGCCGCCACTGGACCTGCGTTCACCGGGCCTGCACATGGTGCTGTTCACCGATAACCTCGGCTCCCTGGATGTTGGCAGCCCGATCCTCTACAAGCAGGTCAAGGTCGGTTCGGTGCAGAGCTACCAGTTCTCGCGCAAGAACAAGCAACTGGTGATTGGCGTTCACATCGAGAAGGAATACGAAAACCTGGTCAATGGCTCCACGCGCTTTTGGAATGCCAGCGGCGTCACCCTGACCGGCGGCCTCACCGGCGGCATCCAGGTCAAGAGTGAATCTCTGGCCAGCCTGATGGCCGGTGGCATCGCCTTCGAAACCCCCCAGCCAAACGTGCCGCTGAAAAAACGTATTCCGCGTTTCCGTTTGTTCGCTGACCGTGAAGCCGCCAATCAGCATGGCACGCTGGTGACCATCAAGGTCGACCGCGCCGACGGCCTGCGCCCAGGCACTGCCGTACGTTTCAAAGGCCTTGATGTCGGCAAGATCGAGAGTGTCGACCTGAGTGCCGATATGCAGTCGGTGCTCCTCAGCGCCCGCATCACTCAGGTGGCAGACCGCATCGCGCGTGCGGGTAGCCAGTTCTGGGTGGTCAAGCCGGAACTGGGCCTGATGAAAACCTCCAACCTGGAAACCCTGGTCACTGGCCAATACATCGAAGTGCAACCAGCGGTAAAAAGCTCCGGTCCGCAAAAGAGCTTTGTCGCCTTGGACCAGCCGCCTGAAGCTGTCCGACGAGAAGACGGTTTGAGCCTCACGCTCAGCGCCGCACGTCGTGGCTCGTTGAAGGAAGGTGTCCCCGTTACCTACCGCGAAGTTACCGTGGGCAAAGTCACTGGCTACGAATTGGGCCAAACCGCTGACCGTGTGCTGATCCATATCCTGATCGAGCCCAAGTACGCATCGCTGGTGCGCGGTGGCAGTCGTTTCTGGAATACCAGTGGCTTCGGTCTCGACTTCGGCCTCTTCAAAGGCGCCACCGTGCGCACCGAATCCCTTGAGACGCTGGTTTCCGGCGGTATCGCCTTCGCCACGCCTGACGGCGAGCGCATGGGCAACGCTGCACGGCCGCAGCAAACCTTTCCGCTGTTCGACAAGGTTGAGGATGAATGGCTGACCTGGGCGCCTAAAATTCCGCTCGGCAAGTAGGTCCGATAGCGCCCTCAAAAGCACTGCAAAAACCTGTCCTAAAAAAAGGCCGCGATCCATAAGATCGCGGCCTTTTTGCATTTCAGCGCAACACGTCAGACCTCATCCAACTCCGGCTCATCCGCCTGCGCATTCACCGTCGCCTTCACTGCATCATGGCGACGAATGTACTTCCAGTCCGCCTCATCGATGTAGATCCCGTTCGGCCCGCTGCCGCCTTCCAGGTCGATTGCCACCTGGGCAGACACCTGCGGCTTCACACTGGCCAGGATCGGCACGAAGCCCAGCTGCAAGCTGGTTTCCAGCAATGCGGCCTGGTTCTTTTCATCGATGTCCGCTGCTTCATCAAGGTAATACGGCAAGCGCACACGCCCGGCCTGGTCGCGGTCCATCAAGTGCAGCAACAAATACATGTTGGTCAGCGCCTTGATGGTCATGGTGGTGCCGTTGGATGCTGCACCGTCGATGTCGGTGTGAATCACCGGCTGCCCATGCACCTTGGTGATCTCGAAAGCCAGCTCGAACAGATCCTTGAGGCCCAGTTGGTTATGGTTAGCCGCCACCAGGCGTGCGAGGTATTCCTTGGCCTCTTCGTTCTTGTTGTCTTGCTCGGCGCTCTGGCTGAGGTCGAAGACCGACAAGGTTTCACCTTCCTCGTACTGACCCGCGCTGTGGATGATCTGGTCGATATGCTTGAGGGCTTCCTTATTCGGCGCCAGCACGATACGGAAGCTTTGCAGGTTGGACACCTGGCGCTTGTTGATCTCGCGGTTGAACAGCGCCAGTTGGTGCTCAAGGCTGTCGTAGTCGCTACGGATGTTACGCAAGGTCCGCGCGATATCAGTGACCGCCGCACGGCGGGCCTTGCCGAGGGTCAGCGCCTCATCGGTGCGGTGCGCATAGGCATTGATCAACAGTTGCAGGCGACGCTCGACATCATCCTCGCTGTCGAACTTGGCGACGCCCTTGAGACGCACCTGCGCATACAGCGCCTCGATTTGGCCATCAGCGCGCAGCAGACCTTGCCAGCTGTCCTGATAGTCGTTGAGCAATGGCAACAGGTTGTCCATGGAGTCGTCGACCGGATCCATGAACGGCGTACCGAACGGCAAGTCCGCCGGCAGCAACTGACGACGGCGTAAGGCGTCATCAAGCGTACGCTGTTTGGCTTCCATATCACCGATCTGCCGACCGACCAGTTGGAGCTTGGCCGACAGTTGCTGAACGCGCTCGGTAAATGCATCACTGGACCGCTTCAATTCGTCCTGAGCGGCTTCCATCTGCGCCAGGTTTTCCAGCTTCTCGCCTTCTTCGGCGCTCAGGGTTTGCGCACGGCGGAAATCTTCCAAGGCCTTTTGCGCGTCCAGCACTTGCTGGTACAGCGCCTCGGTTTGGGTCTTGCTCGCCGCGCGGTCGGAAGTTACAGCCTGCTGCGTCTTGAGCTGCTTGAGTTCTTTTTCCAGGCGCTCTTTCTGGTCGCGCAATGCGGCGCGATCTGCCAGGGCCTGCAACGCCGGTGGTTCGATGTGCGAGATGTCGATGGACAGCCCCGGCACTTCGAAACGCTCGCCCTTGAAGCCATCGAGGATCTGCTCCAGGGATTTGACCCACTGGCCGTCCTCATCCAGCGTGATGCCGTGTTCACCCAACGGGAGGCTGAACAACGAACTGTTGAACAGACGCATCAGACGCTCGACATCCTGCTGTGAGAATTCTTCCCGCAGCTTGGCGTAGCTGTTGTTGTCTGCGTGATCAAGCTGCTGCTTGACCGACTTCAAACGCTTTTCCAGATCCCGCAGACGCTCGTCCAAATCCTCGGCGCTGAACTGGCGTGACTGCGCCAAAGCGCCCGCCAGTTCATCGTGAGCATCCTTGGCCGCCAGCAGTTGTTGCTCCAGGACCTTCACGTCATCCACCAGGGCAAAGCGATGCTTGAGCACCGACAGCTCGCCCAACCAACGCTGGATGCCGCTGATCTCACGCTCCAGGCGCATCAGCTCTTGGGTGCCGCCACGCTGGTCGTTCTGCAGTGCGTCCTGCTCGTTGCGATAGTGTTCGGCCTGGATCGTCAGCTCTTCCTTACGTGCACTGGCGTAGTCCGACCAGGTGCCCAGCAACGAATCGAGCAAGGGCGACAGGCGATGCAGTTTGCCGCGCAATGTGTCGCGCTGCCGAACGCCATTGGCCAGTGCCTCGACCAACGGGCCCGCTGCGACCAGGGAGTTGTAATCCTGTTCCATACGTCGCACATCGCGGAAGGCTTCTTCGCACGCGGCGATGTAGTCCACACTGCCGGAACGCAGGCTGTGTTCGAAGGCATCGAGGAACAATTGCTTGAGCTTGGCCGCCGTGATTTCGCGCATATGCAGCAAGTTGATAAACAGCGCGCGGAAGGTCTTCAGACTCTGTTCGCTGGTGGAACGCAGCGGGATCAGCGTCAGGTCCAGGGGGATCGACGTGTGGCCGCCCACCAGCAAACGGCGCAGTTCATCCGGCTTGAGTTCGTAGGCTTTCAGACCCTCGCGCTCAAGGTTGGTAAACAGTTCTTTCTGACGCAGGCACGTGTCGTTCTTTTGGTAGTGAGCCAGGTCCAGCTTGCCCGCATAAGCGAAGAACTGGTGACCGAAACCGCCACCCGGGCCGCGTCCTACCACACCGATCACGTGCGGACCGTGGGGCAGGGACACTTCCACCAGGATGTAGCTGGTGTCGGTTGCAAAGTAGAAACGGCGCGATTGCTCCAACGTGTACTTGCCGAAACTCATGTCCGACATGCGCGCTAGGATCGGGAACTGCAATGCGTTGATCGATGCGGATTTACCCAGGTTGTTCGCGCCATACACCGATAGCGGCTCTTCCAGGGGGAACAAACCGAGGCTGTAACCGGCGGTGTTCAATAGGGCGAAGCGGCGGATGCCGTAGCGTTCCTTGCTCATGCGTCGGTCTCCTGTTCTTCGGCAATGGCACGGGCCAGTGCGTCTTCTTCGCTTTCTTCTGCGAAGTCGCTTAGGTCCAGCGGATCATCGGTTTTCAGCAGTTTTTCATCGCTGTCTTCGTCGATGATCACTGGCGCTGGCAATGGCAATACGCTGTGCACGCTGGCGGCGAGGTCACGGTCTTGTTGCACCGACAGGCACACGTCGAGGAAACGGTGCATCGGCGGCAGGAAGCGATAGATGCCGTTGTCTTCGCTGGCAAAACCCAACTGCGTCATGCGGCGCATGATTTTTTCTTCGAGTTCTTCCTGGGTCTGCACTTCGGCCTGGATAAACAGGTCGCGGTATTTTTCCAGCAGCGACGGCAGCTCATCCCGTCCAAGGCTGCCGCCGTCGAGCACGGCGATCGGATCGCGGCCCTGATCGGCCAAGTGCTCGACGATGATGAAGGTGAACAGCGCCAGGCGCTGCGCTGTCTTGTTGACTTGCGCGCTGGCGATCGCGGAGTCCGGCACGAAGTAGTAGAAGCCTCGTGTATCGCAGACCAGCTCAAAACCCAGCGCCCGGAACAGCGTGCGGTACTGGTCCTGGAAGTTTGACAGTTGCGCGTACAGCTCCGGGTCGCGGCGGCTGACGTGGTAACCCTTGAACAGCTCGCGAAAGATCGGCGCCAGCTGGGACAGTTCGGATAGATCAAGATGCATAAGGGGTGCTCGCAGAATTCTCGGCGGAGTCGGTGCTGGCCGGGAGCAGGGCGAAGGAGCGCAGGCTGACCTGGTGCTCGTGTGTGTGGTAATCGCGGCGTTCCAGGCGTTCGCGCTTGAAGCGTTTTTCCCGCGAGAGCCGCGAGAACCAGTACAGCAATTCGTCGGTGGCGCCGTCCGGTTCCTGCTCCAGCAGCCAGTTCATCAGGTCCGGCATCGGCAGAGCATCTTCGCAACGCTCCAGCATTTCCTTGACCGTACGCGGCGCGCGTTGGGCTTCGCCCTTGTGGGATTTGTGCGCCTTGGGGAATCGCGCCGGTTTCGGCTCGAAATTCGCCAGGGCGTACACATAGGCCTCGACCTGGCTGGCACTGCCCAGGAAGGTGCTTTGCGGCCGGGTGAACATGGGCATCGCCGCCTGCGGCACAGCGTCCAGGCCTTTACGGCGGATGGCCGATAATGCCAGCGCGGCGCCACGGGTCACGGCGTTGTGCCGGCGTGCTTCCTCTCGTAGTGGCAACAGCAGCTCCCGCGCATGACGCAAGGTCAGTTGGGCACTGGTCTGCATTTCGAGGATGCGCGCGTGGGTGCGCAGCAGCATGTCGTCGTCCACCAGGTGGCCAAGGCGCTGCTGCTCGGTGAGCATGCGCAGCAGCACATTCTCGACCTTGCGCACGCCCTGCTCGAAGGCGCCGTCGGCATTCACCAACTGGATCATCGGTTCGACATATTCGTCCCAGGTCGCCAGGACTTCGGCGTAACGCTGGCGCAACGGGATCTGTCGGTCGCTGGTCTTGGCACGGTCGGCCACGGCCGCGAGGGCTTGTTCGTCGTTGGCGAGTTTTTTCAGCACATCCCGCACGCGCATATCCAGCAGGCGCAGTTGGCGGGCCAGGTCGTGACCATCGCGGATGTCGAAGGCGTCCTGGATATAACCGGCCAGGCGCTCAAGATGGCGCAGGTAAGCTTCGATTTCCAGGCACAGGCCAAGCCGGTGCTCCTTGCGAAGATACGCCAGGAAGTCGTGGATCTGCGCGTTGAGCTCGAAACGGTTCGGGCTCTTGGCGACAGGCACCAGGATATCCAGGCGAATCCACACGTCCAGCAGGCTAGTGATGTCCTGGGGCGTGCTGTCCAGTTGTTGGGCGGCCAGTTGTGCGCGCAGCTCGCTCAGGCTCAGGGTGCCTTGGTCGAAGTGTTCGCACAGTGGCTCAAGTAAGGCCCAGTGTTCGGCGAGGGCGCGCAGGACGCGCTTGGGTTCGATCATGGGAATGGCCGGCTGGTTGGCGATTAAAAGTCGCGATTGTACTGCATCAGGCGTGGGAT
Organism: Pseudomonas sp. W22_MBD1_FP4; assembly: GCF_052113765.1. Classification (NCBI taxonomy): domain Bacteria; kingdom Pseudomonadati; phylum Pseudomonadota; class Gammaproteobacteria; order Pseudomonadales; family Pseudomonadaceae; genus Pseudomonas; species Pseudomonas sp. W22_MBD1_FP4. The sequence goes on from NZ_JBGQOI010000004.1 coordinate 8,731, forward strand.
TTATCCACAGCCGGTCAGTGCGCAGTGGGCGATTGTTACCGAACAGCGGTAGAATCCCCGCTCTTTACTTATCCACAAGTGGCCGAGCTGTGCTTATCGAGTCCCGACGTCGCGCTTACTTGACCGCCATGCAGGTGGTCAACTGGCTGCCCCGCACCGAACTGCCGTTTGCCGCGCCGTCGCGGCCCGAGTTGCTGCAGGCGCTTGAGCCTTATGACGCGTTCGAGACCTCTGGCGAGGAGGCCGCTGCACCGGTGGCAGTCGTCAAGCCAGAGCCGCAGGCGCGCCCGGCGGTCGAACGCACCAAGGTCGAAGTGCCACGTCCGTCGCCGGTGGCCAAGCCCGTGGTCGCCGAAGCAGAAGCCCCGGTGGTCAAGGCCCCGGTAGTGCCGCCGCCGCGCTTTGCCCTGCAATTGCTGCGGGCCGGGCGCTGTCTGTTGTTGGTGGAGTTGCCCACCGGTGAACGCTTCCAGACGCGCGACCCCGCCTACATGCTGCTCAAAGACATGCTGCGCGCTGCGGGTCTGCCTGACAGCCCGCAAATCGTCGGGGACCCGGTACGCTGGCCGCTGTTGGTACGCGGCACTATGGACCAAGGCCCTGAAGCGGCGCGGGACTTTGTGCAAGGCTTTGTCTCGGCGCGCCTGGAAGACGAACCCTGTGTCTGCCTGTGGCTGATCGGCCTCCCCGCCGTGCGGTTTGCCGGCGAGGCGAATGCCGAGTCCTGGTACCGCGAACTGCAGGTCGAGGGCCTGGGTTCTGTATGGGCCCTGCCGGGCCTGGAATTATTAATGGAAGAGCCACAGCGTAAGGCTGATGTCTGGCAAGCCATGCGCCGGCTGATGGCGCGCTGGAAAACAACCGATGAGTGAGGCTTTATCCTTCCGCCCGATGACCGAGGCTGACCTCGATGCCGTGCTGAAAATCGAATACGCGGCGTTCAGCCACCCCTGGACTCGCGGGATCTTTCTCGATGGGCTGGGCAAGTACCAAATCTGGCTGATGTTCGAAGGCGAGCAGCAAGTGGGCCACGGCGTAGTGCAGATCATCCTTGATGAGGCGCATTTGCTGAACATCACTGTCAAGCCGGAAAACCAGGGCCGTGGCCTGGGTTTGGCGTTGCTGGAGCACCTGATGTCCCGCGCTTATGCTGCCAAGGCGCGCGAATGCTTCCTGGAAGTGCGCGACAGCAATACCGGCGCTTTCCGCCTGTATGAGCGTTATGGCTTCAACGAAATTGGGCGTCGCCGGGACTACTACCCGGCTGTCGGCGGGCGCGAAGATGCGGTCGTCATGGCCTGCACCTTGGTCGATTAAACACGCGATCCAATGTGGGAGGGGACAAGTCGAATCGTCTTACCGCCCCTCCCACATTTGGATTTGCGCAGTGTCAGCGGTTTCCGTCTACCGGGTCCAGATCAGCCAGCTCCGCTTCATCCAGGCCATTGCCGCCGCCAATTTCATCTTCATCCACAATGCTCAGGTCAAAATCTGCCGGGTTGTCTTCACCCGCCTCCCGGGCATCCCGTGCGCCATCTTCATGGATCAGGGTTTCCGGGCTCATATCGTCATCGGTCGGCTCGTGGTCATCCGTCGAAGCGCCAGTCAGACCGGCTTCACGTACCCGTTCGTCGCGCATCAGGTGTTCGCGTTCGCGGGGCGGGATTTCATCGCCGATTTCCGCCGTCGGCGCCTCCTCGTCAAAATCCAGCTCGCGCATCGAGCCCATGCGATCTTCGTTGTCGTCAATCGGTTCGGGCTGTGTAGCGCCGTAGGGACGTCGTGATTCAGTCATGGCCAATCCTCATACTGTGGGGCTTATAGTGTGTGGACAGGCACGGCTCGCCAAAGATTCAAGCTAATTTGCGCATCGCGTGACCTAGACGAAAGGTCGTCAGTCACAAAACTGCGCATCATTCCTGAGGCTTTCCCTGATGAACGAACTACAAGACCTGCTTGATAACAATGAACGCTGGGCGGACGCGATCAAACAGGAAGATCCCGAATTCTTCGCCAAGCTCGCCCGCCAGCAAACCCCGGAATACCTGTGGATCGGCTGCTCCGACGCCCGCGTACCGGCCAACGAGATCGTCGGCATGCTGCCGGGTGATCTGTTCGTGCACCGCAACGTGGCCAACGTGGTGTTGCACACCGACCTCAACTGCCTGTCGGTGATCCAGTACGCAGTCGACGTGCTCAAGGTCAAACACATCCTTGTTACCGGCCACTACGGCTGTGGCGGTGTGCGTGCTTCGATGCAGGATCGCCAGTTCGGCCTGATCGACGGTTGGCTGCGCACCATTCGCGACTTGTATTACGAAAACCGCGATGTGCTGGCCCAATTGCCGACCGAAGAGGAACGCGTCGATCGCATGTGCGAGCTGAACGTGATTCAGCAGGTGGCCAACGTAGGCCACACCAGCATTGTGCAAAACGCCTGGCACCGGGGGCAAAGCCTGTCGATCCATGGTTGCATCTACGGCATCAAGGATGGCCGCTGGAAGAGTTTGAACACCACCATCAGTGGCTTCGAGCAACTACCGCCGCAATATCGCTTGCGGCCGTTGGGCGAAGCCTAAGGTCGTTTGCGCATTCGCCACTGCGCCATGAACGCTTGGCCTTCGGCGTTCAATGGCTCCTGGCTGCCAGTGATCCAGCCCCGGCAGTTCAGTTCGCCGCATTGGCAAGCGAACTGCCGGAACAGCACGTCCTCAGTGCTGGCGTAGTCCAGGGTTAGCCAGGCGCCGGCGGCGATAGGTTGCACGGTCCAGAGTTCCAGGTACGTGGTGTCGAAGAATACATTCGGATTGCAGGAGTGCCGCAACAGGCCGCAGAACCAGCAATCGTACAAGTGGATGCGCGGTGATAGCTGCAGCGTATGCGGGCGTCTCTCGCCCACGGCATAGCCGGAGACATGAGCAATGCGTATGCGGCTGTCAAAGGCTGTGCGCGCCTTGACCCCGCCTTCCATGTCATTTGCGGTGCTTACGACTTTGAAATGCTCGGACGAGGGGTAGCCTTGCTCAATTCGCAGCGTCTTGAACGGATATAAGCATTCAGTCACAGCAGTTCTAGCCTTGTCCATGGCCTGAGTTTTCATAACTCTCCTTGGTTAGGCTGCATCGACCTGCGGGTGGTGTCTGACTACCAGTCTTGCAGCGGATGGGCGCGGCTAAACATTCGCTTAAGTTGGATCCGATTTCTACTGTCAAATCTGACAGTAGAAATCGGATCTTTTTTTGTGGGATTTACAACGCAGGTTCCGCATTGAAGGGAGCTGGGGCGGCGTTCCTCAATTGTTTCAACTGAGTTTTTATTGCTGGCGTTGCACACTTGGCATTGGCTTGCTCCTGGCTCAGTTTGCGCACCGAGGTGTAGAACAATTCACAGGTCTGTTCTTTGCGCGTGACCTGCCAGGTATTCATGCAGGCCTTAAGCAGCACATTCGGATCGCTCGCCGGTTTCTGGCCCATCCCGGCCTGCCAGCAGGCGGCGCTAAGATCCTGGCCCATCACCTTCAAGCCCGCCTCGTCGGCCTTTTGCTCATCGCCGTCATAAGACTCGGGGTCGGCTGCATACCAGATGTAGCTGGGATGGTTGGAACCCAGTACTGAAACGCTTTTGCCCTCGGCCGGGCTTATCTGCGCCAGCCCGAGCACATTCACGGTTTGTCCGTATTGCTGCTTGATCCAACTACGCACCGGTGCCCCGAACGCCACCATCGGCAACGAGCCGTCGGGCTGGAGGCTCAGTTCCTTGACCATACGGGTCTGATAATCGGTGAAGTAGCTGTAGACGCCCTCCAGCTCTTTGCCCGCCGTGGACGGTGCGGCGATGGGGGCGATGTCGATCATGGTCTGGTAGGCCGGGGTTTCGGCGGCCGGCACCCCGTTGTCGGTGAGCAAGTCGGCCCAGCGATCCGTGGTTTTCGATTCCAGGTAATCCTGTGCCTGAGTGAGTGAGTAGTCCGGCGGGAAGTGCATCAACTCGATGCTTTTGCGGTTTTCCAACGCCATGCCCAACGGCAGGAACAGGTACCAGTTAAATGCCCATTTACCGTCGCTGTTGAGCTTGCTGGCGCCTTGGTAGGCGAGGTCGGCGGTATTGAGCAGTGCCGTCAGGGGCTGGCCATAACTGTCAGGTACGCCGCTGAAGGTCGCGGCCACCAGGCCATCATGGACTTTGACACTGACCTTGGCCCGGCTGTAGCCGTCGCGCTGCACGCTCTGGTTCAGGTAGTGCTCGACGGTCTGCTCCAGCGTCCAAGGCCGAAAGCAGATGACGTTGCAGTTGTTGGGGTAAGCGAACAACTGGGTGACACGCTGCGTGCTGCCCAGCGGTACTTCGATATCGGCTTGAACGACCGCACTGGCCATCAGTGCGGCCAGGGTCAAATACAGCCTGGTCGATGTAAGCATAGTTGGTTCCTTGTCAGCGAAAGCCCGTCTGCGCGGGATGAAAGCCCACCTCCTCACAGTAGCGGCTGACCAGGAAAACCGCGTGCTAAATCGCCGGGCGTGTCGCTATTGGATAAGCGTCCTACACGTTGAACTGCAACGCGTTGCTCAAATCGCCCATGGGCTTCTGACCACGGGCGATCATTGCATCATCGCGCTGTTTGAGACCGTCCAGCGTCTCCAGTTGGAAGACTCGGGTGATCAATCGCAGGATTGATGCGGTGTCGTATACCGTGTGGTCCACCGTGCCTTTACGTGCGAACGGCGATACCACCAGCGCCGGAACCCGCGTGCCAGGGCCCCAGCGATCACCCTTAGGTGGTGCGACGTGGTCCCACCAGCCGCCGTTTTCATCGACGGTGACGACCACCACCATGTTTTTCCACTGTGGACTTTCCTGCAGGACCTTCAAGGCGCGGGCAATATGGCGATCGCCCGAGGCCACGTCGGCGTAACCAGCGTGCATGTTCAGGTTGCCCTGGGGTTTATAGAACGTCACCGCCGGCAGCTTGCCGGCCTGGGCATCGGCGAAAAACTTGTTGGTGCTGGACTCATCGCCCAATCCCCCATCGCGCAGGCGCTTGTCGCGCTCGGCACGGTTCTCGGGGCCCTGTTTTTTGAAGTAGTTGAACGGCTGGTGGTGGTATTGGAAGTTCGGGATTTTCGGAATACCTCCCGAATCCTTGAACTGATCCAGCGTCGCTTGCCAGGCTCCGGCGTACCAAGCCCAGTCGACGTTTTTTTTCGACAGCTTGTCGCCGATGTGCTCGTGGGTCTGTGGCACCAGCACGTTGGGCAGGTCGGGCTTGGAATAGTCCGGATTCTGCGGGTCGCGAATCCAGGTCGGCCAGTAGGGCGGGGCCAAGGTATTGACTGCGTAACCGTCCGGCGTCAGCGCGCTGGGGCCGAATTGCGGTGGACCGGTCATGGCGCTTGCTGGAGATTTTTCCAGCGGTTTGAGGCGCGTGTCGGTGGGGTCATCGCTTTGCAGCGTGGCGATCTGCGCCTTGGCCACCGACGCTGCTGCGTTCGGATACACCGGCGCCGTAGCGCTGATCAGGTATTGATGGTTAAGGAATGAACCGCCGAATGCGCCCTGGAAGAAGTTATCGCAGAGCACAAACTCCTTGGCCACGTCCCACAGGCGCAGGGAATAGCGGCTTTGGGCGTAACGGCCCATCACCAGCCCGCCGGAGTCCGCCCAGGCAACGAAGCCATCGTTCTTGCCGCCGTTAATCTGCATCTGGTTCTGGTAAAACACATGCCACAAGTCGCGGGTGACTAGGCTCAAGGGCAGGTCCTCGCCACTCGGGCCCTTGAGGTCGAAAGGGGCGTTGGGCAGGTTTTCCTGGAATTGCACTTCGCTGGGGTAGGTCACCCCGTCCACGGTTTGCGGGCCGACTTGCAGCACTCCGCCCCAGGCCGGTGGCAGGGTGGTCAACAGGCTGCCGTCGCGGTCGCGTTGCTGAGTATCGGTCGCGGAAAGCGCGGAGAGCGGTTTCTCGACACCTGGGAAATCCGCAAACAGATTGTTGAAACTGCGGTTCTCGGCATAGATCACTACCACGGTTTTCACTTGGTCGTGCAAGGCCTTGTCCAGCTCTTGAGGTGTGAGCGGTCGCGCTACCGGTTTTCCGGGCGCTTCGCTGGTGTTGCCGCAGGCACTCAAGGTCGCACCCACCCCCAACACCGCCGCACCACCCAGGAAACGCCGGCGGCTGCTGTCTACAGATGGTTGGGGGATGGAATCAGGGGAAGGGCGGTCTTCGTGCTCGTCACTCATTGCGGGAGTCCTTGCTGGCGAGTTGTTGCAAGATATTTCGCAGGACGGTAGCAACGCAATATGACGGAACGAAGACAGGCGCTTAAAGCAGCCGCAGCGCCAACTGGCTGCCGGCACGCAAGTACTCTACTTGGGCTGTTATCGCATCTTTTACGATGGCCTCGCCCGTGTCGGTCAGTTTGTCTTTCTTGGCGTCGATGACGCTGGTCTGCAGCAACTGCATGGCCACATCGATGGCTTTCTGGAAGGCCGTCACGTTGTTGTGCAGCCCGAACTCCCTGATAACAGCGTCCATGCGCCGGTCGGCCTCGTCGCGCAGGGTCTTGTACTCGACGAACGATACGTTGTCGTCTTGGTAAATTTCGTTGAGCAGCGTTTCCAGGGTCTTGGATAGAGGGGGCATCGGATATTCCTTGGTCTAGTGTGAGGATTTATCCGGGTCAGGTTAATCAAGGGCGCGGGCAGGAGGAGTCAGGGGTTGTCGCCGCATGGCGTGGGACAACCCCTATGCGTTTCATCAGAAACGTCGTGACCTACGGCATCACTGGCGGCAAATACTTCAACGTTGTCCCCAATGCCCACAGCAAAAACAACACCAGCGGTGTGTGCACCAGCAACTGCACAAACGAAAAACCGATCAGATCCCGTGCCTTCAGCCCCAACACACCCAGCAGCGGCAACATATAGAACGGGTTGATCAAATTCGGCAGCGCTTCGGCTGCGTTGTAGATCTGCACCGCCCAGCCCAGGTGGTATTGCAGGTCATTGGCCACCTGCATCACGTACGGTGCTTCGATGATCCACTTGCCGCCACCCGACGGGATAAAGAAGCCCAGCACCGCCGAGTACACGCCCATCAGCAGCGCATAGGTGTCGTGGGACGCGATGGAGGTGAAGAAGGTCGAGATATGGTGCGCCAGGGTCTGGCCGTCGCCGCCTTTAACCACCGTCATCAGGGCCGCAATCGAGCCGTACAGCGGAAATTGAATCAGCACCCCAGTGGTGGTCGGCACTGCGCGCGCCACGGCATCCAGGAAGCTTCGCGGGCGCCAGTGCAGCAGGGCGCCGGCCATGATGAACAGGAAGTTGTAGGTGTTGAGTCCCGAGATGGCGCTGATCGCCGGTTTGGTCGAAAACTCATGGAACAGCCAACCGGCCGCCAGCAGTGCCAGCAAGATGGTCAGCAGCGGGCTGTGTTCCAGCCATTCGCCAGGCCGGGTCGGTGCTTGCGGCTTGGGCAGGTTGAAGGCTGGGTCGACGCCGCAGGCCTTGGCGTCACGGGCACTGTTCGGGCCGGGCGCGGTGGCATAGGCGATGATCAGCGACACCACGATCAGCGCCAATAACAGCACGCCGGATTGCCACAGGAAGATGGTTTCGGTAAACGGGATCATCCCGGTGATCGACAGAATCGACGGCGGCAAGCTGGCCGGGTTGGCCTGCAATTGAGCGGCCGACGACGACAAGCCCAGTGCCCACACCGCGCCCAGGCCCAGATAGGCCGCAGCACCCGCGGCGCGGTAATCCATGCGCAGATCCGTACGCCGCGCCAGTGCCCGTACCAGCAAGCCGCCGAACACGAGGGACAGGCCCCAGTTGAGCAACGACGCGACCATGGAAATCAACGCCACCCAGGCCACGGCCGAACGGCCGTTCTTGGGGATGCGCGCCAGGCGGTCAATCAGTTTCACTGCCGGCGGCGAACTAGCGACCACGTAACCGCCGATCACTACGAAGGCCATCTGCATGGTGAACGGGATCAGGCTCCAGAACCCATCGCCAAACGCCTTGGCGGCCTCGGTGGGCGCAGCGCCCATGCCCAGGGTCGCCACAGCGACGATGATCACCGCGAGGGCTGCAAATACCCAGGAGTCAGGGAACCAGCGTTCGGCGAAGTTGGAGCAGCGCAGGGCAAATCGGGCATAGCGGCTTTCTTCGATAGCATCGGCCACGGGTCATACCTCTTGTATTTATTATGAGGGCGGCAGTTTTCGCGCATGTTCCTCCACGGCCATTGATATGGGAATGCAGTTATCTTCATCGATCCATGAGGAAAACAAATATATCTGCGGCGATTGCCATCCTTCGGCTCACCTCATAACCTGCACGCCATTTTGTTTGTCTGCCGAGCCTCTACATGACTGCCACCTTTTCCTCACAGGCGCAGCGTTTTTCCCGCTCCGACTACAAAACCCTGGGCCTGGCCGCCTTGGGCGGTGCCTTGGAAATCTACGATTTCATTATTTTCGTGTTTTTTGCGCTGACCCTCAGCCAACTGTTTTTCCCCCCGGAAATGCCCGAGTGGCTGCGCCTGCTGCAAAGCTTCGGCATCTTCGTCACCGGCTACCTGGCGCGCCCGTTGGGCGGGATCCTGATGGCGCATTTTGCTGACCACTTGGGGCGTAAGCGCGTGTTCAGCCTAAGCATCCTGATGATGGCGCTGCCGTGCCTGCTGATCGGGATTATGCCGACCTACGCGCAAATCGGTTATTTCGCCCCGCTGATCCTGCTGGCGCTGCGCGTGCTGCAAGGCGCGGCGGTGGGCGGTGAAGTGCCCAGTGCCTGGACCTTCGTCGCCGAGCACGCACCGCGCAATCACCGTGGGTATGCGTTGGGCTTCCTGCAAGCTGGCCTGACCTTCGGTTACCTGCTCGGTGCCTTGACGGCCACGCTGCTGGCGCAAGTCTTCACCCCGGCCGAAATCCTCGATTACGCCTGGCGTTTCCCGTTCCTGCTCGGCGGTGTGTTCGGCGTGATCGGCGTATGGCTGCGCCGCTGGCTCAGCGAAACCCCGGTGTTCCTCGAAATGCAGGCCCGCCGCCAAGCCGCTGCCGAACTGCCCCTGCGCACCGTACTGCGCGACCACCGCGCCGTATTGTTGCCGGCGATGATCCTCACTTGTGTGCTCACCTCTGCGGTGGTGGTCCTTGTCGTCATCACCCCGACCATGATGCAAAAAACCTTCGGTATGAGCCCCAGCCACACCTTCGCCCTGAGCGCCTTGGGCATCGTGTTCCTGAACATCGGCTGCGTCCTCGCCGGCCTGCTGGTGGACCGCATCGGCGCCTGGCGCGCGGTGCTGGTTTACAGCCTGTTGCTGCCAATGGGCATCGCGGTGTTGTACGCCAGCCTGATCAATGGCGGCGTGTGGCTGGGTGCGGCGTACGCCTTGGCGGGCTTGAGCTGCGGCGTGGTGGGCGCGGTGCCGTCGGTGATGGTCGGGCTGTTTCCGGCGCAGGTGCGGGTGTCGGGGATTTCCTTTACCTACAACATTGCCTATGCGCTGTGGGCGAGCACCACACCGCTGATGCTGATCGCGTTAATGCTTACCAGCCCATGGATTTGCGTGGGGTATTGCGTGGTGATGGGGGCAGTGGGGGTGGCGAGTGTGGCGCTGTTTGGCAAGCGTCACACGTTAGCTGCGTGAAGATCAGCTAGGAACGTGCCCGAGCACTGATCAACCTGGTCACTGAAACGGTCGTTTGCAGCGTCAACGAAAAAGCCCGCCCCAGAGCCCTTGCTGTCGATTTTGTAATCTTTGCTCCACCGACCTGATAAGTCGCGAGCGCTACATTGCCAGCGCTTGGACTTCATGGCCGTGGAACTCTCGTTATGGCAATTTCCGTTAAAAAACTGATGGGGGCGACAGTGTTGTGGTTGGCTGCAAACGCGGCCCTGGCGCAACCCCTGACCCTCGATAGCGCCCTGCAAAACGCCTTCGCCAACAACCCGGACCTGGCCGCTGCGCAGTGGGAAATTGATATCGCTGCGGGCGGTCGCCAACAGGCTGGGCTGATCCCCAATCCGGTCGCTTCCTGGGACGCCGAAGACACTCGCCGCGACTCACGCACCACCACCATCAAGCTCAGCCAGACTCTGGAACTGGGCGGCAAGCGCGGTGCACGCATCGATGTCGCTTCCCGTACTCAGGACGCCGCCGCGCTGACCCTGGAACAGCGCCGCAACAGCCTGCGCACTGACGTGATCGACAGCTATTACGCGGCCCTTCGCGCCCAGGAGCGGCTCGATCTGGCGCAACGCTCCCTGGCCTTGGCCGAGCGTGGTCTGGTGGTCGCCAATGGTCGCGTCACCGCAGGCAAGTCGTCTCCGGTGGAAGCCACGCGCGCACAAGTGCAGTTGTCGGAAATCCGCCTGGAATTCAACCGCGCACAGATCGGCCTTACCGACGCCTATCGTCGCCTGGCCGCCAGCACGGGCAGCGCCAGCGCCGACTTCGCGTCCGTCGCCCCGCCAAGTCAATCCACACCCGCGTTGCCGCCCGCTGCGCAATTGCTGGTGCGCCTTGAGCAAACCACCGAGCTGCGCCTGGCCGAACTGCAGATCCTGCAGAACGAGGCCAATGTGGGCCTGGAGAAAGCCCAGCGGATTCCCGACCTCGATGTGTCCATCGGCAGCCAATACGACGCCAGCGTGCGCGAGCGCGTGAACCTGGTGGGGGTGTCGATGCCGATCCCGCTGTTCAACCGCAACCAGGGCAACGTGCTTGCCGCCACCCGCCGCGCTGATCAGGCCCGCGACCTGCGCAATGCCGCCGAACTTCGCCTGCGCACCGAAACCCGCCAGGCCCTCGACCTGTGGCAAGCCGCCAATAACGAGGTGCGCGCGTTCAACCAACAGATCCTGCCCGCCGCCCAAAGCGCGGTAGACGCCGCCACCCGTGGCTTCGAGATGGGCAAGTTCAACTTCCTCGACGTGCTCGACGCCCAGCGCACCCTGATTGCGGCACGCACCCAATACCTGACGGCCACCTCCCAGGCCACCGACGCCTGGCTGCGCATCGAGCGGATTTACGGCGACCTCGCCCGGTTCTGATTTTTTCTGGAGTCCCCTATGAATAGAAAACACGGCGTGGCGCTTGCCGTCGCCTTGGGCCTGATGCTGTCGAGCCTGGCAAATGCCGAGGAAGAAGAAGGCGCACTCGAACTCACCGCGCAGCAAATCGAGGCTGCCGGCATTCAACTTGCCCAGGCCCAACCCAGGCCGATCAGTACTTTGCTGACGCTACCGGGAGAAGTGCGGTTTGACGAAGACCGCACCTCGCACATCGTCCCGCGTGCTGCCGGAGTTGTGGAGTCGGTGAAGGTCAATCTCGGTCAATCAGTGAAGGCGGGCGAGTTGCTGGCGGTGATCGCCAGCCAACAGATTTCTGACCAGCGCAGCGAGCTGGCTGCCAGCGAGCGCCGGGTGGAACTGGCGCGTACGACCTTCCAGCGTGAGGGCCAGTTATGGCAGGACAAGATCTCCGCCGAGCAGGATTACCTGCTGGCGCGCCAGGCCCTGCAAGAGGCCGAAATCGCGCTGAACAATGCCCGCCAGAAGATGACTGCCCTCAGCGGCAGTGCGGTGTTGGTCGGCGGCAATCGGTATGAGCTGCGTGCGCCGTTCGCCGGTGTGGTGGTTGAAAAACACCTCGGTGTTGGCGAGGTCGTGAGCGAAACCAGTAACGCCTTTACCCTCTCGGACTTGTCCCAGGTGTGGGTCACCTTCGGCGTGTTTCCCAAGGACTTGAACAAGGTTCGCATCGGCAAACCGGTGACCGTCAGTTCCACGGAAATGGGTACCCACGTGCGCGGCACCGTGGCCTACGTCGGCAATCTACTCGGCGAGCAAACGCGCACCGCCACCGTGCGCGTGAGCGTGCCCAACCCTGACGATGCCTGGCGCCCTGGGCTGTTTGTCACGGTGCAACTGGCCACGGACACCGCCCAGGCTAAGGTCACCGTACCGCAGGAAGCGATCCAGACCGTCGAGGACAAACCCTCGGTGTTCGTGCGCACCCCGGACGGTTTTATCACTCGCCATCTTGAACTGGGCGTCAGTGAAAACGGCTACGTCGAAGTGCGCCAGGGGCTGGACGCCGGCGAGCAGGTGGCCACGGTCGGCAGCTTCATCCTCAAGTCCGAACTGGGCAAAGGCTCGGCCGAGCACGCCCATTGATCCTGCGAGTGATTCCCCATGTTTGAGCGCCTTATCCAATTCGCCATTGAGCAGCGCATCATCGTGCTGCTGGCGGTGCTGTTGATGGCCGGTGTCGGCATCGCCAGCTATCAGAAATTGCCCATAGACGCGGTGCCTGACATCACCAACGTGCAGGTACAGATCAACTCGGCGGCGGCTGGTTTCTCGCCATTGGAAACCGAGCAGCGCATTACCTTTCCCATCGAAACTGCGATGGCCGGTCTGCCGGGTTTGCAGCAAACGCGTTCGCTGTCGCGCTCCGGCTTGTCCCAGGTCACGGTGATTTTCAAGGACGGCACCGATCTGTTCTTCGCCCGTCAATTGGTCAACGAACGCTTGCAAGTCGCGCGCGAGCAATTGCCCAGCGGCATCGAAACGGCGATGGGACCGATCTCCACCGGGCTTGGGGAAATCTTCCTGTGGACCGTGGAAGCCAAGGACGGCGCGCTCAAGGACGACGGCACGCCTTACACACCGACGGACCTGCGGGTGATCCAGGACTGGATTATCAAGCCGCAACTGCGCAACGTGCCCGGCGTGGCCGAGATCAACACCATCGGCGGCTTTGCCAAGGAATACCAGATCGCCCCAGATCCCAAGCGTTTGGCGGCCTACAACCTGACTTTGAACGATCTCGTCACCGCGCTGGAGCGCAACAACGCCAACGTCGGCGCCGGTTATATCGAGCGCAGTGGCGAGCAACTGCTGATCCGCGCACCGGGGCAATTGGCGTCCATTGATGACATCGCCAATATCGTCATCACGTCTGCGGACGGCACGCCGATTCGCGTGCGTAATGTGGCCCAGGTCGAGATCGGCCGTGAACTGCGCACTGGCGCCGCCACGGAAAACGGCCGTGAAGTGGTGCTGGGCACGGTGTTTATGTTGATCGGCGAAAACAGCCGCAGCGTGTCCCAGGCCGTGGCGAAAAAACTCGAAGACATCAACCGCTCGCTGCCCGAAGGCGTGGTGGCGGTGACGGTCTACGACCGTACCAACCTCGTCGAAAAAGCCATTGCCACGGTAAAGAAGAACCTCTTTGAGGGGGCGCTGTTGGTGGTCGCGGTGCTGTTTCTGTTCCTGGGCAATATCCGGGCGGCGTTGATCACCGCGATGGTGATTCCCCTGGCGATGCTGTTCACCTTCACCGGCATGTTCACCAACAAAGTCAGCGCCAACCTGATGAGCCTCGGCGCGCTGGACTTCGGCATTATCGTGGACGGCGCGGTGGTGATCGTCGAGAACGCCATCCGCCGCCTGGCCCACGCGCAACAGCGCCACGGTCGTCTGTTGACCCGCAGCGAGCGCCTGCACGAAGTGTTCTCCGCCGCCAAGGAGGCACGGCGTGCGTTGATCTTTGGGCAGTTGATCATCATGGTCGTCTACCTGCCGATCTTCGCCCTCACCGGTGTGGCCGGGAAGATGTTCCACCCCATGGCCTTCACTGTCGTGATCGCCCTGCTGGGCGCGATGATTCTGTCGGTGACCTTCGTACCGGCGGCGATTGCGCTGTTTGTCACCGGCAAGGTCAAGGAAGAGGAAAACCTGGTGATGCGCAGCGCACGCCGGGTCTACGCGCCGGTGCTGGATTGGGTGATGACGCGCCGTCCGCTGGTGTTCGGTCTGGCGCTGCTGACCATCGTTGGTTCGGGCGCGGTGGCCAGCCGCATGGGCAGTGAATTTATCCCCAGCCTCAGCGAGGGCGATTTCGCCCAACAGGCCCTGCGTGTGCCCGGCACCAGCCTCACGCAATCGGTGCAGATGCAGCAGCAGCTTGAGAAAGTATTGATGGCCCAGGTGCCGGAAATCGAGCGGGTGTTTGCGCGCACCGGTACCGCAGAAATCGCCTCTGACCCGATGCCGCCGAATATTTCCGACAGCTACGTGATGCTTAAACCCAAGGACCAATGGCCCGATCCGGACAAAACCCGCGAAACGCTGATTGCGGACATCCAGCGCGCCAGTGCGATCGTGCCCGGCAGCGCGTATGAACTGTCGCAACCTATCCAACTGCGCTTCAACGAGCTGATCTCTGGGGTACGCAGTGATGTGGCGGTCAAGGTGTTTGGCGATGACATGGCGGTGTTGAACAAGACCGCCGGGGAAATCGCCGAGACCTTGCAGAAGCTTGATGGCGCCTCGGAAGTGAAGGTGGAACAGACCTCCGGTTTGCCGGTGCTGACCATCAATATCGACCGCGACAAGGCTGCGCGTTTTGGCCTGAATGTCGGTGATGTGCAGGACACTATTGCGGTGGCCGTCGGTGGGCGCCAGGCCGGTACGTTGTATGAAGGCGACCGCCGTTTTGACATGGTTGTGCGTTTGTCCGACGCCCTGCGCACCGATATCGACGGCCTGTCGCGGCTGCTGATCCCGGTGCCGGCGCTGGCCTCCGGGCAACTGGGTTTTATTGCCTTGTCCCAAGTTGCCAGCCTGGACCTGGTGCTCGGTCCGAATCAGATCAGCCGCGAGAACGGCAAGCGCCTGGTGATCGTCAGCGCCAACGTGCGTGGGCGCGATATTGGTTCGTTTGTGGCAGAGGCCGAAGCGGCCATCACCGATCAGGTGAAAGTACCGGCGGGCTACTGGACCACCTGGGGCGGCCAGTTCGAACAGCTCAAGGAAGCCTCCGAGCGCTTGCGCATCGTGGTGCCGGTGGCGTTGCTGCTGGTGTTCGGCTTGCTGTTTATGATGTTCAACAACCTCAAGGACGGGCTGCTGGTGTTTACCGGCATTCCGTTCGCGTTAACGGGTGGGATCATGGCCTTGTGGCTGCGGGATATTCCTCTGTCGATCTCGGCAGGGGTGGGCTTTATCGCGTTGTCCGGTGTGGCGGTGCTCAATGGCCTGGTGATGATTGCGTTTATCCGCAACCTGCGCGAGGAAGGGCGCTCATTGTCGGTGGCGATCAACGAAGGCGCTCTGACCCGACTGCGCCCAGTGTTGATGACCGCACTGGTGGCGTCCCTCGGATTTATCCCCATGGCCCTGGCCACCGGCACCGGGGCCGAGGTGCAACGGCCGCTGGCGACAGTGGTGATCGGGGGGATTATTTCTTCGACGTTGCTGACCTTGCTGGTGTTGCCGGCGTTGTACCAGTGGGCGCATCGCAAAGAAGAGGGCAATGGTTGAAGTAGTTGAAGCGGGGTTTCTGCGGTGTCTGTGGTGAGCGGGCTTGCCCCGCGCTGGGCTGCGAAGCGGCCCTAATCCGGCTACCGGGGTTTTTAAGACAAACCGCAGCGCCTGTTTTTGGGGCTGCTTCGCAGCCCAGCGCGGGGCAAGCCCGCTCACCACAATAATCCCGCTCGGCACAACAAGTGCGGTGATCACAATAAGCTCGATCGGCACAACAAGTGCGGTGACCACAATAATCCCGCTCACCACAACAAGTGCGGTGACCACAATAAGCCCGGTCACCACAACAAGCCTGATCACTAAAAAACGGCGTGTTCAAGGAAGGGGAAACACCAGTCTGAACCGCGTAAAGCACCCTGGTTGGCTGCTGACGTCGGCGTGCCCTTGGTGCAGGTGCATGATCGATTGCACGATGGCCAGTCCCAGCCCGGTGCCGCCTTCGGCGCGGGTGCGACTGCTGTCGGCGCGGTAGAAACGTTCGAACAGGTGCGGCAGGTGCTGCGTTTCTATGCCTCGGCCGGGGTTGCCCACCGACAGCGCCACGCTCTGGTCGTAGGTTTCCACCAGCAGCAACACGCTGGCGCCGCTGGGCGTGTGGCGGATCGCGTTGGACAGCAGGTTAGAGATGGCGCGCTGGATCATCAGGCGATCCCCGGTCACCCACGCGTCGCCGCGCAGGCTCAGGGTGACCTGCTTGTCCTCGGCACTCAGGGAGAACAGTTCGATCACCCGCTGCGCTTCGTCCCCCAGTGACACCGCGCCAAACCCGGCCCGTGCCGCCGGGTGGCTGACTTGGGCGAGAAACAGCATGTCGGAAACGATGCGCGACAGGCGTTCCATTTCCTCGGTGCAGGATTCCAGCCCGGCTTTGTACTCGTCCGAAGGGCGCTCGCGGGACAGGGTCACTTGGGCCTTGCCCATCAGGTTGGTCAACGGCGCGCGCAGTTCGTGGGCCAGGTCGTCGGAGAATTGCGACAGCTGCTGCACCCCGGCATCGAGGCGATTGAGCATCACGTTGAAACCTTGTGCCAACTCGCCCAGTTCCTTGGGCAGGTTATCCACAGACAACCGATGGGTCAGGTCCTGGGTGGTGACTTGGGCCGCCACATGGCTGAACTGCTTCAATGGCGCCAAGCCGCGTTGCACCAGCCACCAGGCGCCCATGCCGATCAGGATCAACAACAACGGCAAGGCGATCACGGTGGAGCGCAGGTAGGCGCTGAGTAACGCTTCATCGTCGGAGCGGTCCAGCGACAGCAATACCCGCACATACTCGCCGCCGCGCAAGGGCATCACGTGGGTGGCGGTGAGGATGCGATTGTCGCGACCGTCCACCCAATTCACGTAGGCCAGGTTTTTGCCGGCGGGGGCGTCGAGCAACAGCGGCTGCTGAGGTTTGGCGCCGACGCTGAGCAGCACCGGCGCGTCAGGCTGGGTGCCGGTGATGGTCAGGTAGATGTTGTCGTGGCCCATCACCAAGTCCAGCAACGAGTGAGGGCGGGCGGCGATGTCGTGGGGTTTTAAATCCTGGCGCAGGCTGTGTTCCAACTGCTCCATCTTGTTTTCCAGGCCTTTGCGCGCGAGGTTTTCCAATTCGTGGGTCAGGGCCAGGTAGGCGAGGGTGGCGAGCAGTACGACCAGCCCCGCGCCCATCAGGCTGACCGTCAGGCCCAGGCGCATCGATAGGCTGCTGGTCTTCATTGGCGCGCTTCCAGCACATAACCCACGCCGCGAATGGTGTGGATCAGCTTGACCTCGCTCTGGTCATCGACCTTGCCGCGCAGGCGGCTGATGGAGACTTCCACCACGTTGGTGTCGCAATCGAAGTTCATGTCCCACACCAGGGAAATAATCTGCGTGCGGGTCATCACCTCGCCCGTCTGGCGCATCAGCACATGCAGCAGGGCGAACTCCTTGGTGGTCAGGTCGATGCGCCGGTTGCCGCGATAGGCACGATGCCGGCGTGGGTCCAACTCCAGGTCCGAGACGCGCAGCACCTCCGGCAGCGGGATATGTTCACTGCGCCGCAGCAGGGTGCGCACGCGGGCGAGCAACTCGGGAAATTCGAAGGGTTTGACCAAGTAATCGTCGGCGCCCATGTCCAGGCCCTTGATCTTATCGGCCAGGCGCCCGCGCGCTGTGAGCATCATCACGCGCTGATTGCCCTCACGGCGCAGTTGCTCCAGCACTTCCCAACCGTCGGTGTTGGGCAGGTTGACGTCGAGGATCACCAGTTCATAGGTGTTTTGCCTGGCCAGGTGCAGACCGTCGATGCCGCTGGCGGCGCAGTCGACGACGTAACCGCTTTCGGTCAGGCCTTGCTGCAAGTAATCGGCGGTTTTCTGCTCGTCCTCAACCACAAGGATACGCATGGGGATTTACCTTCAAGGAAACGAAAGGAGATGGCCTCATAGAGGCTCTGAGGGATCTGTAGAAAACTCTGAAGCCTGAAGTAGCTTTAGGGTCAAGGCAGCCCAGGCCGCTGCGACGATTCGTCGCTGAACACACGCACAAAAAAAACGCCCCAGACGGGGCGTAAAAATTCATCTCTGTTCCAAAGGAGCTACACAAAAGCTGCAGAGATGAAGTGTGTTCGATGTGCAGTATAAAAAGTGCAACTTAACGAGAAGGTGGGGCCGATATTACAGTTCTGACAGACTTCAACTTGTGAACAGATGTACGGCATCGGCAACTGAATGTAAGTGGAACACCTAGAGCACGGCCAACGGATACTCGATAATCACGCGAACTTCTTCCAGGTCCGACTCGAACGCACTTGAACGCACGGTGGCCTGGCGCAGCCTGAGCGACAGATCTTTCAAGTTGCCACTTTGCACCACGTACTTGGCTTCGATATCCCGCTCCCATCGGCGTTGATCGGTGAGCGGATCGCCGGCTGAATCGCGGCGCATGTACACCGCGTTGGCGTTGCTGTAATCGGCGCCGGTGCCTTTGGCGTAGCGGGTCATGAACGACAGGCCGGGGATGCCGAAGGCCTGCATGTCCAGGTCATAGCGAACCATCCACGAGCGTTCCTTGGGCGAGTTGAAGTCGCTGTACTGGATCGAGTTGTTGAGGAAGATCGAGTCCGAGTTGCGCAGGTAGTCGAAGTCGTCATCGCCGTTGTTGCGTTGATGGGACACGGCCAGGCTGTGGGCGCCGACCTTCACGCCGAGTCGGGCGCTCCAGATGGTGTTATCGAATTCACCGAGCAGTTTTTTACCTTCGTCCACAGCCTTATAGACGTTGACGTCGCCGAACAACGAGACGTCGTCGCTCAGCGGGTAACTGGCCGCGCTGCCCGCGTAATACTGGTTCCACGCGTCTTTGAGTCGGCTGCTATAGAGGCTTAGGCTGAGGTGTTTGTTGAACTGGTAATCGCCGCCGCCATAGGCGATCCAGGGCGAGTCCACGGGGCCTGCGTAAAACGTCGCAAAACCTTTGTTCATGCCGCTTTCAGCCGGTTGGCTCATGCCGCTCAGGCGCCCGCCCTGCAAGGTCAGGCCTTCCAGGCTGGTGTTCTGCGCGGTCACGCCACGGAAGCTTTCCGGCAGCACCCGTGAATCGCCGTAGGCCACCACCGGCGTAAGCGGGAACACGTCGCCGGCCTTGATCACCGTGTCCAATACGCGCAATTTCGCCGCGCCGCCCACTTTGCTGTAGCTGTCTTCGGGATGGTTGTTGCTGTCCACCGGCATCACGCCGAACGAGCCCTTGCCGCCGCTGCGGCCGGTGCCCGAGTCGAGCTTCACGCCGACCATGGCGAAGGCGTCCAGGCCAAACCCCACGGTGCCCTGGGTAAAGCCAGACTCGAATTTACCGATCAAACCCTGGGCCCAGGCTTCCGAATAACCATTGCCGGTCGGGCTGGATTGGCCCTTGCGATCATCGCGATTGAAGTAAAAATTGCGCGCCAGCACGTTCAGGCTGCTGCCTTCGATAAACCCTTCGGGCGTGTCTTCAACCGCTACCGCCGCCAGGGGTAAAGCGGCGCACAGTGATAGGGGAAGGGTGTAATAACGGATCTGCATGTTTCGCTCCTCGGTATTGGCAGTTATCAGCTTCTTATGGAGGTGGGCGTTTTTATTGATTTGGCCCGGGCTGATAGTTGCAAACCGTGGATAACGATTGGATGGCTTGAACATTACAATTCTGGAAACTCCCCGCCGTCTAACAAATAAGTAATGTTCTGGTGAACATCGTGACAGGGTGGGTTGGTTAGTCTCGGCACTGAACTTTCAGTCGAGGAATTAACCATGAACTTTTATCGCATTGGCTTGGGTGTATTGATCGCTACGTTGTCATTCGGGGCACTGGCCGAAGGCGGCGGTGACCGCACCTTTGACCGAATGATGGAGCGCAATGAAAAAGCCATGGCCGCCTACGCGGAGAGAAACGGCAAACCCGCGCCCCAGGTGCAGGTGTATCGCTATGGCATGGACCTGGACATTGCCAAGGTGGTCAACGTCACACCGCCGATCCGCGCCTGTAACCCTGTGCCCTCGCGCATGACCTATGAGGACTCCAGCGGAACACTCACTACCTTGGAATATCAAGTCATGGGCGTGTGTCGAAATAACGGCAGTTAATGGCGTCAAAAAAAAGAGTCGGGAATGGCACTAAAGTACGCTTCAGAAAGGCTCCGCAGGGCCGATGCATGTCAGATCTTTCTTTCTCCATTTGACCATCGGTGACCAATGTTCAACACCCGTTTGAAGCAGGAGCTGTCGGCTCTTCGCGAAGAATTGTCCAGCTTGCAGCAGGTTAAGGAGAGCCTGGAAAGCGAAATGTTGTGCCTGACGCTGGACGCCGAAGGTCGGGTGGAATGGGCGAATGCCAATTTCCTGCAGGAGCTGGCTTACCAGTCGAGCAATATTGTGGGGCGCCCCATCGAAGATTTGGTACCTGTTCATGTACGCAGGGATGAGTTCCAGCAGCGCTTCAACAACGCACTGCGACGTGGCGAGCACTTCGCTGGCACTGTGCGGTTGATGCGTGGCAATGGCCTGGAAGTGTGGCTGCGCTCGATCGTGCAGCCGGTGCGCAGTTCCGATGGGCGCATCAAGCATTTTTCGATTTACGCCAGCGACCTGACCCGCACCATCGAAGCATCGCGCGAGCATGAAAACCTGATTACTGCACTTGTGCGTTCCACCGCTGTGATCGAGTTCGACCTGGGCGGCCATGTGCTCACCGCGAATGATCGGTTCCTCGGCGGCATGGGTTACAGCCTGGCGCAGATCCAGGGCAAACATCACCGTATGTTCTGTGAGCCGCAGGAGTACAACAGCGCCGAGTACCAGAACTTCTGGAATCGTCTGAACAACGGTGAGTTCGTCGCCGCGCGCTTCAAGCGTGTGGACAGCCGTGGGCATGTGGTGTGGTTGGAAGCTACCTACAACCCGGTGATGGACGCCAATGAACGCCTGTACAAAGTGGTCAAGTTCGCTACGGTGATCACCGATCAGGTCAACCGAGAACAAACGGTGGCCGACGCCGCGAACATTGCGTACACCACCTCCCTGCAAACCGACAACAGCGCCCAACGCGGCACCACGGTGGTGACTCAGGCGGTGGAAGTGATGCGCGATCTGGCTACGCACATGCAACAGGCCGGTGAAGGCATTGAGGCGCTGAACGCGCAATCCCAGGTGATAGGCACCATCGTCAAGACCATCAGCGGCATCGCCGAGCAGACCAACTTGCTGGCGCTCAACGCGGCCATCGAGGCGGCGCGCGCCGGCGAGCAGGGCCGCGGTTTTGCGGTAGTGGCCGATGAGGTCCGCCAGTTGGCGTCGCGTACCAGCAAAGCCACCGAGGAAATCGTCGGTGTGGTGCGTCAGAACCAGGACATGGCCCGCGATGCGGTAGCCCTGATGACCGACGGCCGTCTGCAAGCCGAGCAAGGTCTGGCCCTGGCGGCGGAAGCGGGCACGGTGATTGTGGAGATCCAGGACGGCGCACAGAAGGTGGTCAGCGCTGTGGGGCAATTCGCGAACCAACTGTCGACCTGACCCGTGGGGCTCATGCTTGAGGTATCGTAGGTTTTTCCGTTTAGAAGAGCCGATCCTCCATGAGCCCTGCCCACTGCCGCCCCGTTCCGCTGTCCAAGGCCTATCGCTTGCTCAACCACGGCCCGACCGTGCTGGTCAGTGCGGCCCACAGCGGCCAGCGCAATATCATGGCGGCGGCCTGGGCCATGCCGCTGGACTTCGAACCGCCGAAAGTCGCTGTGGTGCTGGACAAGGCCACCTGGACCCGTCAGCTGTTGGAGGGCGCCGGCACGTTCGTGCTGCAGGTGCCCTGCGCGGCCCAGGCCGATCTGGTTCAGACCGTCGGCAATACCACCGGCACCGAGCGCGACAAGTTCGCCACGTATGGCTTGCAAACCTTCAGCGGTGAACACACCGATGCGCCCTTGCTGGAAGGCTGCGTAGCCTGGCTGGAATGTTGCCTGCTTCCCGAACCCCACAACCAGCAGACCTATGACCTGTTCCTCGGCGAAGTGGTCGCGGCCTATGCCGACGAGCGGGTGTTCAGTGACGGCCACTGGCACTTTGAAGGTCATGATGAGTTGCGCACTTTGCACCATGTAGCCGGCGGCAATTTCCTGAGCATCGGCCAGCCGATTGTGGGGCGGCAGCTCTAAGCCTCACCAGCGTGCGTTTGCCAGCGCCTCGGCAAACGCCATCAATTTTGGCGAGTACTGCCGGGATGGCGGGTAGACCAACGAGATGCCCCGGCTGCGCCCGGCGACTGTCTCCAATACTGGCACCAGGCGTCCTGTGGCCAGGTCATCCCGCACGGCGAAATCCATTACCTGGGCAATGCCAAAGCCTCCCACGGCGCCGTCGACCATCGCATCACCGATATCAAAGATCAGCCGCCCCTCGACACTGACGTCCTGCACTTTGCCGTCGATCATGAATTGCCAATCCACCATACGGCCGGTACGTAAGTTGCGCACGGTGAGGCAGTGGTGGTCCTTGAGTTCATCAATTGTCTGCGGAGTACCAAAGCGCGCCAGATAGGCGGGTGCGGCAACGGTGATCCATCGCAGGGGTGCCAGGTTACGGGCGATCAGGCGTTGGTCCTGGATTTCTCCGGTGCGCAACAACGCGTCGAAGCCTTCATCGACGATATCCACCAGGCGGTCGGTCATTACGGCTTCGATGCGCAACTCGGGGTAACGCAAGGTCAACTCGCCGATGACCGGCATCACCACCTTGCGGCCGAACAATGAAGGTGTACTGATTTTCAACAGGCCCGATGGGCTGCAGCGACGGTCGAGCATCAGCTTTTCGGTTTCGGCCAGTTCCGCCAGCAGCGGCGCGCTGCGCTCGTAGAGCATCTGGCCATCGGGGGTCAGGCTGACGCTGCGCGTATTACGTTGCAGCAGGCGCACGCCCAATTCGTTTTCCAGGCGTGAGATGGCGCGGGACAGGCCCGACTGAGTGAGCCCCAGATCACCCGCCGCACGGGTAAAACTGCGGGCTTCGGCCACGCGGACCAGCAGGCGAACAGCATTCAGATCCATGATTAAAGTCATTACTGAAAGAGTGGTAGGGCTATTTATCACTTGGCCCGCATAAAAGACACTGGCGGCACTTCATTTTCGGACAGGACGCTGTGATGTCTCCCTCACGACCTTCAGGCTGGATGCTGGCGTTACTGGCCACCGCTCAGTTGATCATCGCCCTTGATGCCACCATCGTATTTGTGGCACTGCCGCAGATCGGCACTCACTTGGATTTCTCTGCCCAGCAATTGCAGTGGGTGGTCAGTGCCTACAGCGTAGCGTTTGGCGGTTTCTTGTTGCTGGGTGGCCGTGCCACTGACTTGTTGGGCAAGCGCCGCCTGTATCGCGTGGGCCAGTCGCTGTATGCGCTGTCGTCGCTGGCGGCAGTGGTCGGCGGCAGCGCGGTGTTACTGGTGTTGGCGCGAGCAGTGCAGGGCGTGGGCGGTGCGCTGTTGTTCCCGGCGACCCTGGCGTTGATTAACACCCACTACGCCGAAGGTCCGGCACGCAACCGTGCGTTCGCGGTATGGAGCGCAGCGTCAGCCGCGGGGTTGGCGCTCGGCGCCTTGCTCGGCGGTGTGCTGACCCAGGTGTGGGGTTGGGAGGCGGTGTTTCTGGTCAACGTGCCGTTGGCTGGAGGTTGTGCATGGGCGGCGCGTTATTGGATTCCTGCCGATGGCGCGCGGGCCCACGGCCGTAATTTCGATATCAGCGGCGCGCTGACCGTGACCGTCGGCGGTACGTTGCTGGTGTTTTCCCTGGTGCAAGGCCCCGAGTGGGGCTGGGCGGCACCGTCGACCCTCGGTTGTATCGCCTTGGCTGTGGCATTGCTGGGGCTGTTCGCCTGGATTGAACATCGCGGCCGCGATCCGCTGATGCCGCTGCGCTTGCTGGCTTATCGAGAATTGCGCATGGCCATGGTACTGACGGCAGTGTTCATGAGCAGCTTTGGCGTGCAGTACTACTTCCTGGCGCTGTATTACCAGCAGGTCTACGGCTATAGCGTGTTGCAAGCGGGCTTGGCGTTTTTGCCGGCAACCTTGGTGTGCACATTTGGCATCTGGCTAGCGGAACGCTCGATGGCGCGGCTGGGGCTGCGCAACACCTTGGTCAGCGGGCAATTGGCCGGCGCGGTGGGGATTGCGCTGGTGTGTTGGGCATTGCCCACCGGGGTGGGATTCTGGTCGCTGCTGCCGGGGATTTTCATCCTGAGCATTGGCCAGGGCATGACGTGGACGGCGATGTGGGTGGCAGCCGGGCTAGGCATCCGTCCTGGGGAGCAGGGCGTGGCGGCGGGGATGGCGTCTACCAGCCAGCAGATTGGTGGCGCGTTGGGGTTGGCGGTGTTGGTGTCGGTGGCCAATGCGGGTGGGATCGAGTTGGCGTTGTGGTGGAGTGCGGCGATTGCGCTGGTGGGAGCGGTGTTGGTGCTGGCGCTGAAAGAGCGCCATCCCATGTCGAACTCATCACAGCAAGCCCCCATTTAGAGTGCATGTTTAAAACGCTGACTCAGCGCCCGAGCATCTTCACCCACCGGGACGGCGGCATGCCGTAGGTGCTGCGAAACTGCCGGGTCATGTGGCTCTGGTCGGTGAAGCCGGCGATCAGCGCGGCGTCCACCAGCGACTGTCCCTGCGCCAGCAGACTGCGCACTAGGTCCAGCCGGCGCATCGTCAGGTAGCGGTAGGGGCTGGTGCCGAACAGCACGCGAAAATCCCGCGACAATGCCCAGCGGTCGCGGCCAGCGTGATCAGCGATTTCGTCCAGGGTGATGCTGCGGCCCAGGGTGCTGTGGATAAACTCCCGGGCGCGCTCGGCGGCTACGTAATCGAAGGTCTTACGGCTGACGATCGCCCCCGACGCATTGTTGAGCGCATGGGCCAGGTCGAACATCGCGTCCTGTTCCTGCAACGGGTCAATCGGATGATCGAGGTTCTGCAGCAGCACTTCGCTGGCGCGGAACAGCCTTGGGTCAGTGGATAAACCACTGGGGATAAACGGCAGCGGCTTGCCGCCGAGTATCTGCTGAATCAGTGACGGCTCCACGTAGATCATCCGGTACTTGAAGCCTTCGTCGCTGCCGGCCTGGCCGTCGTGGGTCTCGTCGGGATGAAGCACCATGGTCGTGCCGGGCAGGCTGTGGATCATGTCGCCGCGGTAGTGAAAACTCTGCACGCCAGACAAGGTACGCCCGATGGCGTAGGTGTCATGGCGATGGGGGTCGAACGCAAAGCCCGCAAAGTACGCCTCGATACGATCCAGGCCGCTGGCATGCGGGGCGCGGTGCAGCCAGTCGAGAGTGTGGGTGGGGTTGCCCATGGTGGCGTGTCACAAGAAGATATGGAAATACGTTAACCCAGTCTGCAACCCTTGTCTGCCGGGGTCTTGTACGATTGTGCAGGCGATTGGCGAGGTCTATGCTCCTTGCTCGTCCCTGCGCTGATGGAGCTGCCCAATGGAAGTTATCAACCCCGCCTACGTGGCTCCCCTGGTCTCGCTGGCCCTGCTGTGGACGGTGGCGGTGGTCACGCCTGGGCCCAACTTCTTCAACACGGCACAGTTGGCTGCCAGTTGTTCGCGCCGCCATGGCGTGGTGGCTTCGGCGGGCGTGTCCACCGGCACGATCATGTGGGGGCTGGCGGGTGGCCTGGGCATCAAATCGCTGTTTACCGCTGCGCCCATGTTGTACCTGGCGTTCAAGATCATCGGCGGCTGCTACCTGATTTACCTGGGGCTGAAACTGTTCAAGCGCTCGGCACCGGCGATGGGCCAGAGCCTATTGCCGGATGACACGCGACGTTCGCTGTTTTCCGCTTGGCGCCTGGGGTTGTTGGGCAACCTGTCCAACCCCAAGGCCGCGTTGTTCGTCGCTACCATCTTCGCCTCCACCATGCCGCCGTCTCCGTCGCCGATGCTGCTGACCCTGGCGGTGATCACCATGGCCAGCTTGTCGTTCAGTTGGTATTCCTGCGTGGCGTTGGTGTTTTCCAGTGCGCGCATGGCCAACCTCTACAGTCGCTCACGCAAATGGCTCGATCGTTTTGCCGGTGGTTGCTACGTGTTGTTCGGCGCACATCTGGTAGCGAATCGCTGACCGCCCGTGGTAAGAAGCCTTACTTTCAACAGTGAGGCGAGTCATGAGCAAGGTGCGGGTGGGGATTATTTTTGGTGGTCGTTCGGCTGAGCACGAGGTCTCGTTGCAGTCGGCGCGCAATATTGTCGATGCGCTTGACCGTGCACGCTTTGAGCCGGTCCTGATCGGCATCGACAAGGCCGGCCACTGGCACCTCAACGACACCTCGAACTTCCTGATCAACCAGGAAAACCCGGCACTCATCGCTCTTAACCAATCCAACCGCGAACTGGCGGTGGTGCCCGGCAAAGCCAGCCAGCAGGTGGTGGAAACCTCCGGCAACGGCCTGCTGGCACACATCGACGTGATCTTCCCCATCGTCCACGGCACCCTCGGCGAAGACGGCTGCCTGCAAGGCCTGCTGCGCATGGCTGACTTGCCTTTCGTCGGCTCCGACGTGCTCGGCTCGGCAGTGTGCATGGACAAGGACATCAGCAAGCGCTTGCTGCGCGACGCAGGCATTGCCGTGACGCCGTTCATTACCCTGACCCGCAGCAACGCCGCGCGCACTTCCTTTGAAACTGCGGTGAATAAACTCGGCCTGCCGATGTTCGTCAAACCGGCCAACCAGGGCTCTTCGGTGGGTGTGAGCAAGGTTGGCAACGAGGCCGAGTACCACACCGCCGTTGAACTGGCGCTGGGGTTTGATCAAAAGGTGCTGGTGGAATCCGCCGTGCGCGGCCGCGAAATAGAATGCGCGGTGCTGGGTAACGAAAACCCCGTCGCAAGCGGCTGCGGCGAGATCGTGGTGAGCAGCGGCTTCTACTCCTACGACAGCAAATACATCGACGGCCAGGCGGCCCAGGTGGTGGTGCCGGCTGATATCAGCCATGAAGCCAGTGAGCGTATTCGCCGCTTGGCCCTTGAAGCGTTTGACGTGCTGGGCTGCGCAGGGTTGGCGCGGGTCGATGTGTTCTTGACCGACGACGGCGAAGTGCTGATCAACGAAATTAACTCACTGCCCGGCTTCACCCGCATCAGCATGTACCCCAAGTTATGGCAGGCGGCGGGAATGAGCTACAGCGAGTTGGTGAGCCGGTTGATTGAGCTGGCGCTGGAGCGGCATGCGGGGCGTAAGGGGTTGAAGATCAGCCGCTAACGGATGGGGTAAATACCTGTGGCGAGCCTGCTCGCCACAAGGGGGCGTAGGTTCGTCAGGGTTTACGAGCAATCCACGAATAAATCAACGTCTTCGCTTCCGCCGGGTGATGGGTTCTCCTGCGATAGCTGGCAAACGTCGGCGAGGTGCAGTAAGTGCATACCTCGCTCACGTCGATCTGCTCTCGCTTGATACCCGCCGCTTGCAGCAACAACAACCCATAGCCGCTCAAGTCAAACCATGCGCTACCTGCTTGCCTTGCATGGGGCGGGCTAATTTTCGGTGACCGCAGTGGTGCCGGTTGCTCCAAGCTCCACGGTGCCAGGCCGTGTTGCCACAGGTGCCTCTGGTCAATCTGGAACTCGGCGATAAACCCTTCGCTCACCTCATAACAGCACGGCTTGATCGAAGGGCCGATAGCCACTTGCAACTGGTTGGCTGGTATCCCCTCGGCAGCAAAGCGCTGCATGACGGTGGCGATGATCCCGCGTTGCAGCCCCTTCCAGCCGCCATGTACTGCGGCGACCCGTTCGCCCGTTTTCGATGCGAACAGAATGGGCAGGCAATCTGCTGTGATCACCGCGATCGGGTGAGTGTGGTGCGTCAACACACCATCGGCCTCGATCGTGTTGGGTACCTGGCCCGCCTGCCATTCAATCACTGAGGCGCTGTGCACTTGCTTGCAGATGAACACGTCATCCGGGCGCAGTGGGTCATCTATCGAACAGAAACCGTGGTCGATGCCAGGGATGGCAGCGAGATTTTCAGCCTGATGCAAGGGATCACCTCCGTTCAATAAAGTCAGTCGCCGAGCGCTTCGCCTTCGCGTCGAGGGTCGGCGCCACCGCTCAGCGATACCTTGCCCTGGGCGTCCCGCTTGAGCACGATGGCCTGTATGCCGCTGGTCATGTCGATCTCGCTCAGTGCATGGCCCTTGTCCTTCAACGCCTGCTTCAGCCCTGGGCTGAACAAACCGGCCTCCAACTCGGTAGCGCCATTGCGACTGCCGAAGTTGGGCAGGCTGATGGCGGCTTGCGGGTCGAGGTTCCAGTCGAGCATGGCCACCAGGGATTTGCTCACGTACTCGATGATTTGGGAGCCGCCCGGCGAACCGACCGTGGCCAGCAACTCACCGCTCTCGCGGTCGAACACCAGGGTCGGCGCCATAGCCGAGCGCGGGCGTTTGCCGGGTTGTACGCGGTTGGCTACCGGCTGACCGTTTTCTTCGGGGATGAATGAGAAGTCGGTCATCTGGTTGTTGAGCAAAAAGCCCTGGACCATCACATGGGAGCCAAACGCGGCTTCCACCGTGGTGGTCATCGACACGGCGCCGCCCATGTCGTCCACGGCCACCACTTGGGAGGTGGAAATGCGCAGTGGCGAACGGTCCGGCGCGTAGGCCATTTGTATGCCCGCAGGTTGGCCTGGCTTGGCGATGCCCATGCTGCGCTCACCGATCAGCGCGGCGCGTTGGGCCAGGTAGTTGGGCGCGACAAGGCCGGCGGTCGGCACCGGCGTAAAGTCTGAATCAGCCAGGTACAGCGCGCGGTCGGCGAAGGCCAGGCGACCGGCTTCGGCGATCAGGTGCACGGCCTCGGGCGTCGGCTCAAACCCGGCAGGCAACGCGCTTTTTATCGGTGTCATCGGTGCGATAGCCAGGCGCGGGTCGCGGGCTTCCAGGGCCTGCAATGTGCCAAGGATCTGCGCGACCGCAACCGCGCCTGACGACGGCGGCGGCATGCCACAGATTTTCCAGCGTTTGTAGTCGGTGCACAGCGGTTCGCGCTCCTTGGCGGCGTAACCCTTCAGGTCGGCCTGGGAGAGGCTGCCCGCATTGCGATTGCCCTGCACTTTGCGCGCAATTTCATCGGCAATTGGCCCGTGGTACAGCGCGTCAGGGCCCTCGTTGGCGATGCGCTTGAACACGGCGGCCAGCGCCGGGTTTTTCAGCAGCGTGCCGGTGGCTTTGGGTGTGCCATCGGCATTCAGAAAGTAGGCGGCCATCTCCGGCGATTGCGCAATAAATCGGTCAGCCGCGATCAGGCTGTGCAAGCGTGGTGAAATGGCGAAGCCCTGTTCCGACAAACGAATCGCTGGCTCAAACAGCTCGGCCCATCGCAGTTGACCGGTCTTCTTATGGGCCATCTCCAGGGCACGCAGCACACCGGGCGTACCCACCGAGCGCCCGCCAATCTGCGCGTCGGTGAAGGTCATCGGTGTGCCGTCGGCGTTCAGGAACAACCGCTCCGTCGCGCCTGCCGGCGCCGTTTCCCGACCGTCATAGGCGTGCACCTTTTTCCCGTCCCACAGCATGATGAACGCGCCGCCGCCAATGCCGGAGGATTGCGGCTCCACCAAGGTCAACACCGCCTGCATGGCGATCGCTGCATCAATCGCCGAACCGCCTTTGCGCAACATCTCGCGCCCGGCTTCGGCGGCCAGCGGGTTGGCGGCGGCGGCCATATGGCGTTCGGCGTGTTGAGTGATCAGATCGGTGCGATAGCCCGAGCCCAGCTCCGGTGCCGGCGGCTGTTCGTTGACCGGGGTGTGACAGGCCGCAAGGGCCAGGGCTGCGGCAATAACCGACAACTGACGGCGAGAAATCGAAAGCACGTGCTGAACTCCGTTCATTTTGAGAATGATCTGTTGTCCTTGGGGGCAGCGGTTTACAGGTGCGTCGCAGTGAGCACTCCGTGTGTGGGGAGGCTGGACACTAACAGTGGCAAAGGAGGGCGTCAAAAGCGGCCTACCCTGGGGTAGGCCGTGTGGCTCAGATGATCAGAAGTCCCAGCGGGTGGTCAGCATGAAGTGACGCGGCGCGCCGTAGATGGCGGAGTTATAGAAACCCACGTTGGTGTAGTAGTACTTATCGAATACGTTATTCAGGTTCAGCGTCGTCGACAGGTTTTTGGTGAATTGGTAGCGCGTCATCAAGTCCACCACCCAGTAGGACTCCTGGGAAAACGCGTCCGTCGTTCCTTTGGGACCGTTGTAGATGTCCTGCCACACCGTGTTCTGCCAGCGCAGGCCACCGCCGACGCTGACTTTGTCCAGATCGCCCTTGAGCTTGTAGATGGTGAACATGCTCACCTGGTCCTCGGGCTCGAAAGTCGAGATTTTTTTGCCGGCATCGTCGCGCACCACTTTGTGGGTGTAGCCGCCCTGCAACTGCCAGCCGGGGGCGATTTCGCCGGACAGCTCCAGCTCATAGCCCTTGGTCGTCGCGTCGGTGCCCTTGAAGGCAAAGTTGGGCGGGGTTGGGGTCTGGTTGTTGTATGCATCGTCGGGCAGGGAGCGGTTGCTTTCCTTGACTTCGAAGTACGCCAGGCTGGCGTTCAGGCGACCGTCGAGGAATTCGCCCTTGAGGCCCACTTCGTAGTTCTCGCCTTCGTCCGGGTCGATCAGCTTGCGGTTACGGTCGAGGTTGTAGCTTTCCTGGGGCATGAACACATCGGTGTAGCTGACATAGGCCGACAGGTTGTCCGTGAGGTCATAGATGGCCCCGGCATAGGGAATGAAACGCCCGGTCTCTCGGTAGGTGTCAGTGGTGCCGGTCAGGGTGTAGTCGACCACGCGCCCGCCGAGCAACAGTTTCAGATCGTCGGTGAGGTTCCAGCGGGTGGTGACGTACATGCCGGTCTGGCGAATGGTGTCGTCGATGACTTGTGAGGCCACGCCCCAGTCCGGCTTGGCCAGGTTGCCGTGCCAGTTGAAGTAGTCGACCAGGTTGGCCGTGGGGAAGGTTTCGTCCCAGTAGCCCTTGCCCTTCCAGTGGGCGGTGCTGATGGAGCCGCCGACCACCAGGTCATGTTCGCGACCGAGGAAGTTGAACGGACCGCTGAGGTACAGGTCGGCGGAGTCACTGGTGGTCTCGCCTTTGTAGCGCTGGGCGTTAATGTCGGCAGTGCCATCCGCTGCCGGCTGGTAGAACTGGATCGCACCCATCTGGGCATCGTAGCCATTGAGCTTGTGGTCCAGTTGCAGCTTGGTGACCCAGCCGTCGCCGAGGTCGTGCTCCAGGTTCGCGAACACCGTGCGGGTGTATTGCTGCCAACTGCTCCAGTCGGTGGCATTACTGAAAGACCGCTTGGCGTCGTTGAGCGCACCCGAATAGTTGAACAGCGGGAAACTGCCGGACCAGGTCGAACCTTTGGGTTTGCTGTCCTGATAATCGGCGCCCACGGTGAGCAGGGTGTCGGGCGACAGGTCGAATTCGAGGATGCCGTAGAACACTGAGCTTTTGTTGGAGTAGCGGTCGATCCAGGACTTGTTGTCCTGATATGCCGCTACCGCCCGCCCGCGCACATTACCGGTTTCGGTCAGTGGGCCGCTGACGTCCACTTCCGTGCGGTAGTGATCCCAGGTGCCCGCCGCGGTGGTGATATGGCCGAGGAATTCCGACGTGGGTTTCTTGCGTACCAGGTTGATGGTGCCGCCCAGGGAACCGGCGCCGCTGAGCAGGCCAGAGGCGCCTTTGAGTACTTCGACACGGTCATAGATCGCCATGTCGCTCAGGGTGTTGCCAGCCGAATAGGCCACGTTGCGCACGGCCGAGGGGATGCCGTCGTACTGGAAATTGTTGATCGAGAAACCGCGCGAATAGTAGTTGCTGCGGTCGGTGTCGTAGGCCGAAACGGTGATACCGGGCGTGTGGCGCATCACGTCGTCAACGCTGTCGAGGGCGAAGTCATCCATGTGCTGGCGCGTGACGACGCTGATGGACTGTGGTGTTTCCCGGGGCGTCAGTACCAGGCGCGTAGCCGTGGCGATGGTCCCCGGGGTGTAGGAGCCAGTGCCTTCGGTGACGGTGCCCAGTTGGTTGCTGATCACCGTGGTGGTGCCCAGTTGCAAGGCCGCGCCGGGTTGTTCGGTGCGGTTCAGTATCACCGCGTTGGGGCCGTTGGGCTCGAAGCTCAGGGGCGTGCCTTTGAGCAGTTGGGCCAGCGCTTCCAGGGCGGTCATGCGGCCGCTGACGCCGGGCGATTCGACGCCCTGAGCGAGGTCCGCCGCGTAGGCAATTTGCAGCCCGCTCTGCACACTCAATTGATCCAGGGCATTGACCAGTGACTGACGCGCTATCGCGAAGCTGCGGGTGTCCGCCGCTTCGCGAGTGGCTGGCTGGCCTGCTGGCTCCACCGCAAACGCCGGGCTGCACGCCAGGCAGATGGCGAGCGCGAGCATGCTGCGGGCATGGGTCGGATTGAGTGTTGGAAAGTGCATGTGAGCCCCGTTATAAATAGGAATGATTTGCAAAGGCAAAGTTCTTGACGGGTTGAACCTTCGAAAGCCGTAAAACTTTTCGAAGGTATCGGGGGCTCTGTGTCAGCGAATCACCAGGATGCCACCGGGCAGTCGCTGGGCGTGGGTGGACGTGACTTTACTCAACGCCTGTACGATCGCCAGGGGATCGTCCAACTGGTAATTCCCGCTGACCCGCTCACCGGCGGCGGCATCGTTGAATAACAGGATCGGCGCCGGGTAGTAACGCTGGATCTCTTTCAGCACCTGCACCAATGGCGCGTTCTGGAATGACAGTCGCCCGTTGATCCAGGCCATCTGCCGTTCACTGCCTTCCAGGGACAGCGGTTGCAGTTGACCATCTCGTAGCTGTTGCGAGTTACCCGCCTGCAGCAGGCTCTGCTCGCCCTTGCGGTTGGCGAAGCGCACCTGGCCTTCGCGCACGGCGACAGTGACCCCCGAGTCTCGCTGGCTGACGCTGAATTGCGTGCCGACCACGGTCACGCTGGCCTCGTTGGTCTCGATGCTCAGTGGGCGTTTAGAGTCGTGGGCGGCCTCGACGTAGAGCTCGCCACGCAATAGCTTGATGCGCCGCTGGGCGCCGTCGAAGGTGGTGCTGATTGCGCTGTGGCTGCCCAGCACGATGTGAGAGCCATCTTCCAGGTCAAAGCGTTCCAGCTGCGCGACGTCGGTCATGTGATCGGCTTGCAGGCGCATCGGCACGTCGGCCATCCAACCGATGCCCAGTGCGAGCAACAGGGTAGCGGCGGCAGCCACAAAACGCGTCTTGGGAGGCTTGGCGGTTACCGGGGAAGAGGGCAACTCTAGGTCGACGGCGAGGTCTTTCAAGGCTTGTTCGAAGGCGCGGTTTTCCCACAGCGTCTCCACTTCGGCATAGGCGTTGGCGTGCAGGGGATCGGCCGCGCGCCACTGCTCAAAGCGCTGACGGGTGATGAGGTTGCGCGCACTTTCATCGCGCAGGGCGAACCAATCGGCCGCCTGCTCACGTACTGCTTCGGGAATGACGGGACGGTCAATCATGGTAGGTCGTTTGCTTGACGCAGGCAGTGAGGGCTTGGCGCAGGTCTTTTTCCACCGTACTCAACGACACCTGCAGGCGCTGGGCGATCTCGCCTTGGGACAGGTCGTGCAGTCGATGCAATACCAGGATTTGTTGCTGGCGTTTGGGCAAGGTAGCGAGCACCTGTTGAAACCGCTGCAGTTGCTGCTGGCCCTGAGCCTGGCTCTCCGGTCCGGGTGCCATTGTGGGCACCTCGACAACCAGGCTTTCGGCCAAGTGGCACTCGTAGCGCCTTTTACTGCGCACACTGCGCAAATGATCAAAGGCCAGATACTGCGCAGTTTGATAAAGAAACGGCTTCAAGTGTTCGATCGGGCGGGTGTACAGCGCCTTAGCTACCTTCAGATAGGTTTCCTGGGCCAAGTCCTCCGCCTGGCTCGAACAGCCGACGACGCGCGACAGCATACGGATTAACGCACTGCGCTGCCCGATGAAAACGGCGCTGAGTTTTTCCTGATCCCCTGGCGTCCCTGTCTCCATGGCCCCTGATACCTTGATGCTGCATTGCGCGGATAGCGGGCATACTAATGAGAAGCTGTCTCATTTGATAGGGTGATGGAAGATTTGTTTGTCGACGCGTCAGCCCAGTCGCAACACCATCGCCCCGGCGGCAATGATGCACGCGGCCACGATGCGGGCGCGGGTCAACTGCTCTTTGAGCACCAGCGCCGAGATCACCACGCCAAACAGAATCGAGGTCTCCCTGAGCGCCGCAACCGTGGCAATGGGGGCCGCGGTCATAGCCCACAGCGCCAGGCCATAGGACGCGACGGTACCGAAGCCACCTATCACGCCGGGGCGCCAGTGACGCGCCAGATAGAGGCTGAATTCGCGTCGACGGCGGGCCAATGCCCATGCGCCGAGTGGGATGCCGGTCAACAGGAATATCCACAACGTGTAGGCCGCTGGGGCGCCGGATTTGCGCACACCTATTCCGTCGATGAGGGTGTAGCCCGCGATGACAGCCGCGTTAAGCAGCGCAAGGAGTATCCCTTTACGCTGACCGGCTGAAGGGGCTGCTGCCATGCTCAAAATACCGATGCAGATCACGGCAATGCCGAGCCAGGCAAATGCGGACAAGGATTCGGACAGCAGCCCTAAGCTCGCCGTCGCCACCAGCAACGGCGCGGTACCCCGCATGATCGGGTAGGTCTGGCTCATGTCGGCAACGCGGTAGGTCGAGGCGACCAGTACGAAATACAGCACCTGGAATATCACCGACGCGCCGATGAAGGGCCAGCTTTGCGTCGCAGGCACTGCCAGGAACGGAATGACCGCCAGCGCGATCAGTGAAGCGAAGGACGCGATCATGCACGTGGCCAACAGCTTGTCGTCACCCCCCTTGACCACTGCATTCCACGTGGCATGCAGCGCAGCGCCCAGCATGATGATTACGAACACATCAAGGCTCATGAAGGGATGTCCTGTGGGGTTCAGCGCCGCGTTGTGGAGGTAGACCGTTGCGAGTATGCCTCAGCACTTTTCTACAGGCATAAAAAAACGGCCTACCTTTCGGTAAGCCGTTTTTAGTACTTGGTGGCTACACAGGGACTTGAACCCCGGACCCCAGCATTATGAATGCTATGCTCTAACCAACTGAGCTATGTAGCCAAGTGGCGCGCATTATTCGCGCAGAACGGGAATGCGTCAAGCATTTTTATTAAGAATTTTTCTACGCTTTCAATTGTTTATCGAAAATGGTCGTGTTGGCTGGCCGTAGGCGGCGTCTACACAGGTATGGGGCTGGGCAACGTGCGGATGATTGCCGGGGGATTGTTCGGGCGGATGTTTGGTTTTACCGGGATGGCGGCGCTGCTGGGACACCGGGCGGATGCTCATGACATCAAGTGGGTTTACACACTGGGCTCGGTCTTTGCGCTGTTTGGGAGATTGGCGCTCTTTCTTGCGCGCATGCAAGAGGCCTGATTCGGTTGGGCAAATATCCCTGTCGCCCAACGTTTGGCTAGTCAGCCAGATTTAAGCTTGAAAAGGGTTGTGGGTGGCGCGCTTGAGCTGTTCGCGTGCACGCGACAGACGGGAGCGAACGGTGCCGATAGGGATGTCCAATACGTTGGCCGTATCCTGGTAACTGCCGTCGGTTTCCAGCGAGGCGTACATCGTCTTTCGCATTTCCGTCGGCAAGTGGTCGATGGCGCTCAGCGTGTTCTCCAAGCGGCGGTTGATCTCAAATTCCCAATCCAGGTTGTTGGTTTCCTCGTGGCCATGCCACAACGACTCATCAAATTCGCAATGTACGGGTTTGGCGTACATGCGCCTGAAGTGATTGCGGATCAGGTTCTGTGCGATGCCGCACATCCAGGTGCTAAGCGAAGCATTCCCGCAGAATCGCTCGCGGTTGCGCCAGGCTTCCAGGTACGTGAGTTGCAGAAGATCATCCGCATCTTCCGGATTGAGTACGCGCTTGTGAATGAAACGTTTGAGTTTTTTTTGCTGGTCGTCTGTCAGGTGAAGCATGAATTGAGGTGAGCTGCCAACGAGCTGAGCTAAAGCTCCGATAGGGATATTCATGATTTTTTTCCTTAGGGTAGACGCAGTCGAGCGGGAGTCGACAGCACCCTTTTGCACTCCCTGTGCCAAAAGAAAAAAATCGTAAGTTATTGATTTATTTATATAAATATTTTGAATCGTGACGATTTCACGCAGTACTTTGCATGGAGCACGGAAGGCTCGTGCAAATTTTTTCACACGGTGTGTGCGATCAGATTTCGATGGAACCGTATGCATAGGCACTGCCACAGAGGGACACACTCTCTCCCTGTACTGGCGTGCCCATGAAAGTTGAATCCAACAACGATGTGCAAACAATCCGCCCCTTGGATCAAGCGGTTACCAGCCCCTCCTCAGTGCCTGTGCCCGCGAAGGGCGTTGATGAGATGGGACATATTTTCAATCAGGAGGTGGAGCTCAATAGCCGGGCGCTGAGCGGGCGGAAGATGGGGTTGCGTGTGTCCCCGGTTGAGCAGCTTGTGCAGCTTTATAATCAGTTGGGCCATCCGGCCCAGAAGAGCATGGCTTCCATTTCACGAAGCATCATTGAGCAGTTGCGCAAGAGCGTCAGTACTGAGGAATTGGTCAGCCTCGCGGGAGGTGACCCGGCGCGTGCGTTCGTAGTGCTCAACTACGTGACGGCCCAGGCAGACAGCGAAGTGCGTCCGTCCGAGGCTGCATTGGCACGCGATGCCATTGCCCAGCTGCAACTCCGGTTCAAAGGGGAAATTCAGGCAGGCCTGAACATTGCTACGGCGTTGCAGGCAGCTGTGGCCGACCCGCATGAGCGCCAGAAACTGCGCGAGCTTTACTACGCCAGTGTGGTCACGCGCCAGTCCTTGGCAACCATGATGCAGGCTTTGCTGGGTGATTACGGTGGCGAGCGGTTTCGCGACGTGCTCAACGCGATGCGTAAGGCCTTGGCGGATGACCTGGCGGCCCTGGTGTCGTCAATGCCCACACCTTTGTTGCGCACTTTGCTGCTGGGTCTGCAAAGCTGCGGGCAGTTGAGCGCGGTGTTATCCGGTTGTCACACGTTGATCCAGCGTTTGAGTATTGAGCATGACGCCGTGAGCTTGCTGCAACGCATACTGGGGTACGCCGGCGGCGGTATCTCTGTCGATGAAATGCTGCGGTTGGGAAACGATTTGGGTGGCGGTCCGGTTGACCGACAAATGGCATCCCTCAATGCGCTCTACCCGCTGTTTCAGCAGTTGCCCTTGGCCTTGTGGCCCGACAAGCGGGTCCGTCAGGAGTCCCTGCAGATTCTTTTGACGCTGATCGGTGAGTTGGACCGAGCCGTGCGTGGCCCCTTACGGTTTGCCGGTGAGCCGAGGCCCATGACGTGACGGCTGTGTCAGCCGTCAACCGTATATTGCTCAAAGTGGCACAGCGCGCCGAGGTGTTGGGCGCTGTGGTGGTCATGGCCATCGTATTTATCTTTATTGTGCCGCTGCCCACCTGGCTGGTGGACATTCTGATTGCCCTCAATATCTGCATATCGTGCCTGTTGATCGTTCTTGCGCTCTACCTGCCGGGCCCCCTGGCATTTTCGTCCTTCCCGTCGATCCTGTTGTTGACCACCATGTTTCGATTGGCACTGTCGATTGCAACCACGCGTTTGATCCTGCTGGAGCAAGACGCCGGCGACATTGTCGAGGCCTTCGGCAATTTCGTGGTGGGAGGCAACTTGGCGGTGGGGATGGTGATTTTCCTGATCCTTACCCTGGTCAACTTCCTGGTGATCACCAAGGGTTCGGAGCGGGTTGCCGAGGTTGCGGCGCGGTTCAGTCTGGATGCGATGCCGGGCAAGCAGATGTCCATCGACAGCGACTTGCGTGCCGGTCTGATTGACGGCGCGCAAGCACGAGACAAGCGGGAGCAGTTGTCCCGTGAGAGCCAATTGTTCGGCGCCATGGATGGGGCCATGAAGTTCGTCAAGGGTGATGCCATCGCGGGGTTAATCATCGTTGTGGTCAACCTCTTGGGCGGCTTCTCTACGGGCATGTTTCAGCACGGTTTGAGTGCGGCTGATTCGATGGCGTTGTATTCGGTCCTGACCATCGGCGATGGCCTGATTGCGCAGATTCCGGCGCTGCTGATCTCCCTGACTGCCGGCATGATCATCACCCGTGTTGCACCGGAGGGGCGCAAGGGCGTCAGCAACATGGGCGCTGAAATCGCCCGGCAAATGACCAGCGAGCCCAAGAGCTGGATGATCGCTTCGGTGGGGATGCTCGCGTTTGCGATAGTGCCCGGCATGCCTACCGGGGTATTTGTCTTTATTTCGCTCATAACCGGCAGCCTTGGGTATTACCTGATGCGCCAGCGTCAACGACAAGCGCAACCCGCGTCCGAAACCAGCGAAGCCGTGCGTCCTGAGGAGAACGGAAAAGAGGACTTGCGCGGGTTCGACCCGTCGCGCCCCTACCTGTTGCAGTTTCCGCCAGTTTTGCGTGGAACGCCGGAGGTGATGGAGCTGATTCACGGGATCCGCCAGTCTCGAAATGCTCTGGTTGCCAATATCGGCCTGACACTGCCGCCCTTCGAAGTCGAACTCGATGACTCGCTGGCCATCGACGAGATGCGTTTCTGTGTGCATGAAGTGCCGATGGTCAAGGCGTCGGTTGTCAGCCTGCTTGCCGTTGATCGTAACGCGTTGAAGGGTGAGCATGAGCACGGAGTACGGGGGCTGGCTGAGCGTGATGAGCAGGAATGGATCTGGCTGGAGCCGGATGATCCATTGCTTGATGATCCGCAATTGGAGCGTTTCACGGCGACAAGCCTGATCCTTGAACGCATGAAGCAGGCCATGATGCTCAGTGGGCCTCAGTTCCTGGGGATCCAGGAGAGCAAGTCGATCCTCAGTTGGCTGGAGCACAACCAGCCGGAACTGGTGCAGGAACTGCAGCGAATCATGCCGCTGTCACGGTTCTCGGCAGTGTTGCAACGCCTCGCCAGCGAAGGTGTACCGCTGCGGGCTGTGCGACTGATCGTCGAATCGCTGATCGAGTACGGCCAGCATGAGCGTGAGCCGGAAGCATTGGCTGACTATGCGCGAATTGCACTCAAGGCGCAGATCTTCCACCAGTACAGCGAGGCCGACGGTCTGCATGCCTGGCTGCTGTCACCACACACTGAAAACATCCTGCGTGAAGCATTGCGACAGACTCAGACAGGGGTGTTTTTCGCGCTTGACGACGACAACAGCGCCGCGTTGATCAACCTGCTCAATCAAGCTTTTAGTTTGAGGGCCAAGAGCAAGAGCGTGATGTTGGTCGCGCAGGACCTGCGCAGCCCCTTGCGGACCTTGCTGTTGGAAGAGTTCAACCATGTCCCGGTGCTGTCGTTTGCCGAGTTAGGGAGTACCTCCAAGGTCAAAGTGCTGGGGCGCATCGACCTGGGCCAGGACGAACTGATGCGTGGTGCGGTGGCATGAGTACTTGGCCATGGCCAGCGTGGAGGTTTTGAAGATGTTTGAGCTACGTGTGCTTGACGGGCTGCGCCAGGGCGCTGCGTTGCCGTTGTTTGGGGAGCAGTGGAGCATTGGTTCCCATGCGGACGCTGACCTGGTTTTAAACGATCCGGGCGTAGTCGATCAGCATGCGCGCTTGCGGTTTATGGACGCCGAGTGGTTGGTGCAGGCCGAAGCGGGGTTGCTGCAGGGGCCTGAAGGGCAGCTACTGGCTCAGATCGCGAACCTGGAGCTGAACTCACCGTTTTCAATGGGGGGCGTGCGCCTGTGTGTCACCTTGGCCGAGCAGCCCTGGCCCCCGGTAGCAGCACCAGTGGCAGCACCTGAACCGGCACTGATACCGACCGAAAATGCGCCGGAGTGGGAGCTGAAGTTATCGTCGATCTCCCACTCGCAGCAAAAGCGTTTGATCAGCCTGGTGTTAGTGCTGGCGGTCATCATCATTGTGGTTGGCATGGTTTCCACTGGGGAGCGCGAGGCACAGGCGTCCTTGAAGGCTCCTGTGGTTCAAAAGCACGAATTGGCATCGCCCTTCGAGGTGCGCCAGCAGTTGCTGAAGATGCTCAGCGAGCGGGAGTTGGGTCAGCGCGTCAGCTTGCAAGTGATCAATGGCCAGGTCGCGCTCAATGGCGATGTCTCCCAAGACGAAGTGGAACTGGTGACGCGCATGCTCAGCCGTTTTGGTGAGCAGTTCGACAGCTCGGTGCCGGTGATCAGCCGTGTGCGTGTGCGTGATAACGCACTTCCATTCAGGATTGTTCAGATCGTCGGAGGGCCGAACGGTCACGTTCTCTTGGAAGAGGGCATTCGACTGTTTCTTGGGGACGAAGTGGAAGGGTTGCGACTGGTGCAGATCGATAACGGCAAGGTGGTTTTCGATGGCGAGCAGCGTTACGAGGTGCGCTGGTGAGTGAAGATATGCAGGCACGTCTCCACGCCTGGCAGCAGCGCCAGGCCCAATCACTGATCAGCTTTGCTCCGGTGACGATGCGTGGCCGAATCCAACGCGTCAACGGCATGCTGCTGCAGTGTCGGCTGCCCCACGCGCGCATCGGTGACTTGTGCCAAGTGGAAAAAAATCCAGGCGACTCCATGCTCGCCGAAATCATTGGTTTCGATCAGCAGGACGCGGTGCTCAGTGCCCTGGGAAATTTGGAAGGCGTACGGGTAGGTGCCAGCGTGGAGCGCCTTGGGGTATCGCACCGTGTGCGCGTCAGCGAGGCACTGTTGGGCCAAGTGTTGGATGGGTTCGGACGGCCGATTACAGGGCAGGGCGTGAGTGCGTTTGTCGAGACTGACTTACCGGATACCAGCGCGGTGTTGTGTGAAGCGCCATTGCCCACCGAGCGACCGAGGATCAGCCGGGCGCTGGCTACCGGCGTGCGTTCGATTGATGGGTTGTTAACGCTTGGCGAAGGTCAGCGTGTCGGTCTATTCGCTGGTGCGGGCTGCGGCAAGACCACTTTGCTGGCCGAAATCGCCCGTAACGTGGAGTGCGATGTCATCGTCTTCGGCCTGATCGGTGAGCGGGGGCGGGAGCTGCGCGAGTTTCTCGACCATGAACTGGATGAGCAACTACGTGCCAAAGCCGTGCTGGTGTGCGCCACCTCCGACCGATCCAGCATGGAGCGCGCTCGTGCCGCGTTCACGGCCACGGCGTTGGCCGAGGGGTTTCGGCGCAAGGGGCAGCGGGTATTGCTACTGATTGATTCGTTGACTCGTTTTGCCAGGGCGCAGCGCGAAATCGGCCTGGCTGCCGGTGAGCCCTTGGGCCGTGGAGGTTTGCCGCCGTCGGTGTACAGCTTGTTACCACGGTTGGTGGAGCGCGCCGGGTTGACCCGTGAGGGCGTGATTACCGCGATCTATACCGTGCTGATTGAGCAGGACTCGATGAATGATCCGGTCGCTGATGAGGTTCGCTCGCTACTCGACGGGCATATCGTGCTGTCGCGCAAATTAGCCGAGCGTGGGCATTACCCGGCGGTGGATGTACTGGCAAGTCTTTCGCGGATATTGAGCAACGTCGCGCAACCCATGGATATCCAGGCGGGTACGGCATTGCGTCGTTTGTTGTCGGCGTACCAGCAGATCGAACTGATGCTCAAATTGGGGGAGTACCAACCAGGCAGCGATCCTTTGACCGATTTGGCGGTGGACAGTCGTCAGGCGGTCGATGGCTTCCTGCGCCAGGATCTGCGTGAGCCGACACCCATGCAAACGACACTGGAGCAACTCAAGGATCTGACCACTCATGTCCCCTTCTGATGTGCACCTTGGTGAAGTCGAAATGCTGCGGCGCCTGCGCAGGCATAGGGCTGACCGGGCCGAGCGCGCCCTGCGTGAGGCGAAGCGAGCCCAGCAGGCCCTGCTCGCACATATCCAGCGGGCTCAGGATGCGCTTGAACAAACGCGGCAAGAGGAAGCCCGCAAGAGTGCTCAATTGTTCAGTCAACATCAGGGTCAGGTGCTG
Organism: Pseudomonas sp. W22_MBD1_FP4; assembly: GCF_052113765.1. NCBI lineage: Bacteria > Pseudomonadati > Pseudomonadota > Gammaproteobacteria > Pseudomonadales > Pseudomonadaceae > Pseudomonas > Pseudomonas sp. W22_MBD1_FP4. Next base: position 50,608 of record NZ_JBGQOI010000004.1, read on the forward strand.
AGCCTGAAGGCTCTGAAATCGTGGGGTGCGAAGGAGCGATCCCTCTCTGCTAGCACCCAACGGGACATGGGCCAGTTGGAGGCGTTACGCAGCCAGCAGGGTGAAAGAGAAAGTCGCGTTGGCAGCGCCCAGAAGCAGGTCACCGAGTGCCTGCGGCAGGTAGAAAAACTTCAGGAATTTTCCCGTTTACTTGCTGAGGAACCGACATGACCCAGGTTTCAAATAAACCCACGGAGCGCCCACGTCCCCGTGAGCCACGCGAAGATGTTGAGCCACGCGCGACAGGAGGTGTGCCTCTGGAACTCGGGCGAGTGTTCGCCCAACTCTTTACCGACGACGGTAATGCTTCTGGGGCGGGGGCTTCCTTGTCCAGCAAGAAGGCGTCGTCTGACATTGCAATGATCGTGGCACTGACCGAGCAACTGGCGCCTCGTGTGCAGCTCGCTTCGCATTGGCCGTTGCAGGCGGTTTTGTACTTGCCTCGCTTGGGGCGAATCAACGCCAGCGTGCGCCGTGAGCAGGGGGGCTGGGCGATCGAGTTGGAGGCGGAACAGGACGCTACGGCGCGCTGGCTCAGTGGCGTACGCCAGCAGTGTGAGGGTCGCCTCGCAGGAGAGCTGGGCCTTGCGGTGAGCCTGCGTCTGCCTGTCGTCGGTTGCGCATGCTGATGCCGGCACTGACAGTTCCCTTGATGAATGGCGATACGGTTGCCGCCCGCCGTCGATTGGGGCGCGGGCTAAGCCTGCCGTTTCAGGTTGCCGGGCAGGCCGGCGAGTTGCGGCTTGAGCCGGGGCGTGCGCCTGCTGGCGGTGGCAAGCCTGTGTGCTTTGAGACGGCGTGTGGTGTGCTGGCGCTCGATGAAGCAGGGCCGTTGCTCAGCCTGATGAGTGAGTGCCCGATGACCTTGGCCCAGTTTGGCAACGATCCGGATTCCTGGTTCTGGGCGTTGTATCAGTACCACCTGAGCCCCGAGATACGGTCGTTGCTGGGTTATGTGCGCTTGCTGGAAACGGATCGCCCCACGGAGTTTGGCTGTCGGCTCAGCGTGACCCTGGGAGGCTCCCGGGTCGGCGGTTACGTTTGGCTGAACTGTGAAAGCTTTCTGGCCTTGTGTGAGGCCGGACCTTGGCGTGCCATTGCTGCGCCGATGCCGGCGTCTTTTCAACTGGCCATTGCCGTCACCCTCGGGTGCATGAAGTTACCAATTGCACAACTACGCAGCCTGCGCACCGGTGATGTGTTGGTGTTTGAGCAGAGTTTTTTCCAAGCTCAGGGCACCGGTTATGTACAGGCTGGCAGGCAGCGGCTGCATGGCTGCATTGACGACGACACCAGGCAGTTGTGTCTGACTGTTACATCTATCGAGGACACGTCTGTGGACGAAGATTTTGCACCCCCCCACCACTCGGGACATGAGGAAGAGGAGCCCGTGATGGATGTATTCGGCAATGAGCCGTTCGATGAGTTAAGCATGGCGCTGAACGTACGCTGCGGAACACTGAACCTGACCTTGGGCGAACTGCGTAACCTCGCGCCCGGCTCGGTGCTGGGCATTGCTGGTTATGCTCCCGGTATGGCCGGTCTGTATTACGGCGATCGGCCCATTGGCGTTGGCCAGTTGGTGGAAGTCGACGGGCGCCTGGGGTTGCAGTTGTCCCGTGTGATGTTCGGCCCATGACGCTTCAGGGGATAGACCCCCTTATCCTGGCGGTATTTCTGGGGGCATTGGCGTTGATGCCCATGCTGCTGATCATCTGCACATCGTTTTTGAAGATCGTCATTGTGCTGATGATCACCCGCAACGCTATCGGTGTGCAGCAGGTGCCGCCAAGCATGGCCATCAATGGTATTGCGCTGGCGGCCACGCTGTTCATCATGGCGCCGGTTGGCTATGAGATTGCCGAGAGCGTCAAGGTCTCACCCCTGGACATGAGTAACGTGCAAACGTTTCTGCAGACGGGCAGTGAGGCCATCCAACCGTTGCGCGCATTTATGCTGCGCAATGTGGATGCAGATGTATTGACGCATCTGCAGGAAAACACCACGCGCCTGTGGCCTGAGCAAATGGCGCGGGAGGTGCAGCGCGAAGACCTGATCCTGCTGATTCCGGCGTTCGTACTGTCGCAACTGCAGGCAGGGTTCGAGATCGGCTTCCTGATCTACATTCCCTTCATCGTGATCGACCTGATTGTCTCCAACCTGCTGCTGGCACTGGGCATGCAAATGGTCTCGCCAATGACCATTTCCCTGCCACTCAAATTGCTGTTGTTCGTGCTGGTGTCCGGCTGGTCGCGGTTGCTCGACAGCTTGTTCCTTTCCTATCTATGAGTGGCGTATGGAACCGATCGTGCTGTTCAAGCAGGGCATGTTGCTGGTGGTGGTGCTGTCGGCGCCACCGTTGATTGTGGCTGTGGTGGTGGGGGTGCTGACATCCCTGGTGCAAGCACTGATGCAGATCCAGGACCAGACGCTGCCGTTTGGCATCAAGCTGGTGGCGGTAGGGATCACATTGATCCTGACGGGACGCTGGATTGGCGTGGAGTTGATCCAACTGATCAATTTGACCTTCGACATGATTGGCCGCTCGGCCCTGAACTGAGGTCCCGCCTGTGTTGCTCTATCTCGACTACCTGCCCAGCCTGGTCATCGGCATGGCACGTATCTACCCCTGTTGCATCCTGGTGGCTGCGTTCTGTTTCCAGCATATACGCGGCATGCTCAGGCACGTCCTTGTGATGGTCATGGCGCTGATGCCGGCGCCGGGCATTCACGCAATGTTGGAGGGCCAGGACTACTCGGCGATGATACTCGCGGCGCTGATAATCAAGGAGGTAGCGCTGGGTTTGTTGCTGGGGGTGCTGCTGGCGATGCCGTTCTGGATGTTCGAAGCGGTGGGCGCGCTATTGGATAACCAGCGCGGGGCCTTGGCGGGTGGTCAGCTCAATCCTTCACTGGGTCCGGACGCCACACCGATTGGACATCTGTTCAAGCAATTGGCGATTTTTCTATTGATGGTGACGTTGGGCTTAGGCGCATTGACCCAGGTGATCTGGGACAGTTACCTGATCTGGCCACCCACCGTGTGGTTTCCACTCCCTGCACCGAATGGCATGAGCGTATTCCTCGGCCTGCTTGGGGACACCTTCATGCATATGATGCTCTACGCAGCACCCTTTATTGCGGTGCTGCTGTTGCTGGAGTTCGGCATTGCGCTGCTGGGGGTCTACAGCCAGCAGTTACAGGTGAGTACGCTGGCACCTCCCGTGAAGTGTCTGGCGGGTATCGGTATTCTGCTGTTGTACTTTGCGCTGCTGCAGGACCTGATCGTTGGACGTATGAGCCAGTTGGGTGATCTGAAACACTCGCTGGGCCTTTTATTTAAGGCCTCAATGCCATGAGTGATTCGGGGGAAAAAAAGCACCCGGCTTCAGCCAAGAAATTGCGCGATCAGCGTAAAAAAGGCCAAGTTGCTCAAAGTCAGGATGTGGCCAAGTTGCTGGTGCTGGCCGCCATCAGTGAAATTGCCTTATTCACCGCCGAGAGCAGCTTGCAGCGTTTCCAGCAATTGATGATGTTGCCGATCTCACGTCTTGATCAGCCCTTTGTGCGGGCGCTGGAAGAAGTGCTGTTTGAAGGCCTGGTGGTGTTTTTCTCATTCGGCCTGTTGATGGCCGGCGTAGCGATTGCCACCAAGCTGATCAGCAGTTGGATGCAATTCGGTCTGCTGTTTGCCCCGGAAACACTGAAGCTCGATTTCAATCGCCTCAACCCGATCAGTCAATTCAAGCAATTTTTTTCTGCCCAGTCGCTAATGACGCTGTTGATGAGCATCGTCAAAGCCGTGCTTTTGGGTGTGATCGTGTATGTAGTGGTCTGGCCTTCTCTTGGGGCGTTGATCAACCTTGCCAACAGCGATCTGCAAAGTTACCTCCTGGCACTGATCGCATTGTTCCGCTATCTGCTGCATGCCTGTCTTGGGCTATTGCTGATACTGGCAATTCTCGACTTTACATTGCAGAAGCACTTCTTCGCCAAGCGCATGCGCATGACGCAAGTCGAGGTTGTCAAAGAGTACAAGGACATGGAAGGCGACCCCCATGTGAAGGGCCAACGTCGTGCATTGGCGCAGCAATTGGCCCAGGAAGAACCGAAGGTCAAGCTGCCCAAGCTGGAAGAGGCCGATATGTTGGTGGTCAACCCGACCCACTTTGCAGTCGCCTTGTATTACCGCCCCGGCAAGACGCCGCTGCCGTTGTTGGTGAGCAAAGGTACGGATGCCGTGGCCCGCCAATTAATTGCGCAGGCGAAGGCCGCCGAGGTGCCGGTCATCCAATGTGTATGGCTGGCCCGGTTGCTCTACACAAAGGAGTTGGGCGCAAGCATTCCCCGTGAAACCTTGCAGGCTGTGGCGCTGATCTACCGCACCTTGCGTGAACTCGATGATGAAGCCAAACGTGAAACCTTGGAGTTGCCAGAGTTGGAGCGGCGCTGATCAGCGACCGGAGCTTGTGTCCAGGGCTTCGAGATTGGCCAGCGATAGCATCCGGCTGAGGATCCTGTCGAGCGCGCTACGCGGTGCGGACAGTGCGTGCCAGATTACCAAGGTGTGTTGGGCGTCGAGGTAGATAAAACAGCCATCAAATACGACGGCCTGCTCAAAGCGCCGCTCCAGCATCCGCTGCAATTGCCCGGCCTGCAACGCTTCACGCGCCACCTGCAAAGCCAGCCCCGAGCGCCTGCCGGCGTGCAGTGCACAGGCCGTGATACCGGGAGCGAGTGCCAGGTGAGCGGCAGCGCCGCTCACCAGGTTGTCCAGAAATACCTGGCGCTGAGTGTCGGGCATTTCTTGGCGACTCACCGTTCCAGCGAGATGGTCTGGTAGTCCGCCCGTTCCCCGGCGGGGCCAGGTTCGGCGCGCATCTGAGGTGGCCACCAGATCACCATCTTGTCCTTGCTCGATTGAGGGCGTGAGCAGGAGTCGCCCCTGCAGGTGGGCGTGCAGCCGGCGACGAGCAGTGCCGTGCCGATCAGGGTGACGCACAATAGGCGATGTTTCATGGTGTGGCCTTCGGAGCAGGAGTGATCAAGGAGGGGCGGGGCACGCTGAGGTGTTCATCCTTCACCACTGGGCGCATGGCGATAAATACCTCGGCTTCTTCACCCGGCTTCAGCCAGGCGCGCGGCCACACGCTCACGGCCAGGGTCTGCGGCGTGCTGCATTCATTTTCGTCAATACGGGCATAGCGCTTGGACTGGTTGCTCAGCACTACCACCGCCACGTTGTAATCCGGGCCGGTGTACCACTGGCTGCGTTCGGTGTTCAGTGCCAGGATGTCGCGGGTGCTGCACAAGGTGTTCAGCCCCAGTGGCATTGGCGCAGACTTGAAGCCCTTGGGGATTTCACCACTGACCATATGCGCCAGTGTGCTGATGATATCGCTGCGCTTTATCACGGGCGGGTGAGGGGCATCGCGCCTGGCCAGAGGTGCAAGGGCCGCTTGCAATTCGACCTGGTCCGCCTGGGGCAGGTAGCGTGAAGGGTCTGCTTGATCACCAATGACGCGCGGAGTGAGGATGAACAAGCGTTCACGCCGGTTGTTCTGCCGTTCGGTCGACGAAAACAGCGCCTTGCCTATGAATGGAATATCGCCCAGCAAGGGCACCTTGTTGCGCTGGTCGCTGCTTTCGTTGACGTGGAAGCCTCCGACCACCAGCGAGCGTTTTTCCTCCATGACCGCCTGGGTGCTGACCTTGCCTCGGCGCACATCCAGATTGCCGGGAGATGGGTTGGTTTCGTCGAAATTACCGTCTTCAATATCCACCGCCAGGTGGATCTGGTGACCGCCACGGCTGGTGATGACACGGGGAACAACCTGGAAACTGGTGCCCACAGTGACCGGTAAAATGGTGGCATTCTCTCGACCCGGTGTCAGGTATTGGGTGCGATTGAAGTCAATTACCGCCGGTTGGTTTTCCAGCGTGAGAACGGAGGGGTTGGACACCATGCTTGCCAACCCTTTGGCTTCCAGCGCGCGTATATCCGCGTAGAAGCGCTCGCGGTTTTCAATCGACAGCTGCGACGAAGTGCCCGGAGCCATATTGACGCCGCCGCGGAACCGACTGTTCTGAAAGCCCCAGTTCACCCCGAACTCTCGCAATTGCGTGCGCTCGATATCGAGAATAATCGCGTCGATTTCCACCAGCTTGCGCGCGACATCGAGTTGGGTGATCAGCTCGCGGTACATGGCCAGGCGTTCAGGCAGGTCGTAAATCAGCACGGCGTTGTTGCGCACATCGGCTTCAACGCGAATTCGGCTGCCAGGCGCCGCAGCGCGCGGTGTGAGTGCGGGGGGAGCGTCCAACGGCGCGGTATGGCCGTTTGCACCCAGCATTTGCCCCAGCAACGGGTTGCCCAATCTTGGGATGTTCGGCACGAGGGGCGCAGGCTGTGAGGTGGAGCTCTGATTCAGTCGATTGAGGGTCGAGTTGGCGCGCGGTTCCAGTAACCCTCGCAAAATGCTCGCAACACCCGGAATGTTGAGTTTCTCGCCGCGATAATCCACTTGCCGGTCCGTTGCATTGGCAAACTTGAGCGGGAAGCTCAACACACTCTGTTTTTCATCCGGCGAACGACGCTGACTGCTGAACTGTTTGATTTGCTCGATATAGCGACGAGGGCCAGATACGAGTACTACGCCGTCTTCTGGTAACTCACCCCAACCGAAGCGGCTATCGAGCAAGCCGATATCCGTGAGCGCTTGCTTGAGATCGGCAATCGTCTCGGAAGAGACTTCCAGGCGCGCAGACTCTTGCTGGTCCAGCGTGCTGATATAGAGGGTGTTGTTGTACATGTACCACTGGAAGCGGTGTTCCACCCCCAACCTGTCGAGCATCGATTGCGGGGTATTAGCGCGGATCTTGCCATTGACGTTGCCCTCCAGCAGCCCCTCGACTTGCAGTTGAGTACCAAAGGCTTGAGCGAAATCGACGAGCACCTCACGCAAGGGCTTATGTTCTGCCTCATATGCGTAAGCGGTGTTCTTCCAATCGGAAGGGATGGCGGCCAATGCGGTGTGTGCCGGGATCAGCAGCCAGGAAAGCAGAATAGCGTTACGCCAGGGAAATTCTTTGGGCGAAGCACGGCGTAAGCGACTGTGCTCATGGTTCTTGTTATGCATTGTCGGTTCTCGGGTTAGTACGACAGTGAGCGTAGCGAGGTGGGTTTGAGGTTTTGAGTCGGGCGAGCAAAGCGCGCGACTGTGGCGCGCCAGGTGTCGCGTTGGTTCAGCAGGGCCTCAAGGCAACCGAGCACGTAAGCCTCTCCCTGCCCAACTGGCAGTTTCTGAATCAGCCATAACGCGCCGCTGTCAGCTTTTTGAGCCAGTGCGCCATGGAAATGATTCAGGCTGGCCGCGCCCAGGCGCATCCAGTGCTGCAAGGTGGTGGTGTCTGCGCGGATTGAGGTCAGTTGAGCGCTAAGTAACAAAGCGTCTCCCTGACGTTTCAGCATGATTTGGTCATCACCCTCAAACAAACTGAGTTGTTCTCTACAGCCACTTAACCAATCACGAATTAGCGATTGCATGTTATTGGAAACTCTCAAAAGTACTTTTGAGCAACATATGCGAAACGCGGTTATGTTCCAGATACGCCATTTGGGAAAGTGTGTTCTTGACGGCAAGTTCATAGAATAATTCAGCATCAGCCCCATCTTTAGAACCGTTGCTTGAACTCTGCTTATACAGCTTGTGGGCAATACTGCTGCTTCTTGAAAGTTCTTGTGAAAGATTGTTGGAAAGACTCATGGGCGTTCCTTTGTCTTGGGTGGACGTGCATGGGGGGATCAATTGTTGTTAAGTAGCGTTGTGCAGGACGCCAGGCGGATGCAATTAAATGTCTATCCGGTATTCCTTTGCTTGATTGAAAAAAGCATCGAGCATCGAGTGCCAGCTAATACGGAAATCACCCTCATCGGTTTTCAATACAAGGGTCTGCGCAGGGATTGTTTCGTCGGGCTGGAGCTTCCAGAGTGTTGCCTGTTGATTGGCGAGGCACTGTTTTATCTCCTCAATGTCCTGTGGGTGACAGAGCAGCGAGGCGTTGATCTCATGAATCTGGTTTGCCAGTAGTTGCCTCAGAAGGGCGGCCAGCCGCTCGGGGGGCACCGTGTCGTCAAGCAGGCAGCGAATCGCCTGGTTGGTGATTGATGTTGCATACACCTCCAGGTTGTCACACATCGCCTGACGGTCATGCTCCCAGCGCTTGAGTTGGGCGTCTGCGCGTTGCCAGAAATCCAGGGACGCCTTTTCCAGCAGCATTTCGCATCGCTTCTCTGCCTGGATTACCAGTTCATCAGCCTGTGCCTTGGCGCGACTGATGAGTTGGTTAGCGTGTGCCCAGTTTGCAAGCTCTTCCCGGGGGATCAGGCAACGTGGCAATTCCGAAGCATCCTTGAGCAACTCAATGGTGTGTCGGCATAACATCGCTGTTTTCCTTACGCGTTCGGGTCAGGTGACAGGGGGGCGTTTGCCAATGTCGTCACGCGCCAGACTACGGCTTGCCATAGCGTGTTCAGTCGACTGCTTGCGTTTTCGAGTGAGACGGTACTTTTCTCAACCGCCTGTACGCGGTTACGGGGGAATCTCAGTCGAAGGCGCCGCCAGGTATCGGGCTCTACCCAGCTGGAGAGCAATTGCAATGGATCAGCATCGCGCGACAGCATGGTAGGGGGCAGCGCCTTGGATAAACGCATGCACCACAGGTGCTGGCTCTCGCTCAACGGCGTCGCCGCTTCAGGATTGAACGTGTCGTGAACCAGTGTCAGCGCCAGGTTGAGTTGTTCAGTTGAAGCAAGGGCCAAGCGAAGTACCGTCGGGTGAGGGGCAGGAGGCAAGCACGCAACAATGCCAGTGAGGTCGTCCGGCGCGGACCGCCTGTTGCGATAAAGCACTTTAATTGCGGGGTACTTGTCGCCCCTCCAGTCCTCGTGGGCGTGCCTCCAAGGGAACGCCCACCATTGAGCCCACGCCAGATGTTCACTCATGGAGTGATCCAGCTCAGGTGTCATGAGAGGTGCCATCCTGTTCGTGGGCTATGCGCGGCTCTTGCTGAGGATGCTGGCGGCGGCTGAACAGGAATAGCCCGGCAACCAAGGAGGACGCCACGCCAAGCAGTACCGCGATAACACTGCCTCGCCAAAACCCAAGATCATCGCTTGGCACCAGGAAAGGGCCGAAATACACCAGCCGCTGCTGCTCTTGGTAGGTGGTGGCAGGTACAAAGATCACGCTGAGTTTTTGCAGGTTATCCACTGCAGTGGTCATGCCTGGAATGCTGCTCGCCACCATCCTGCGAACGCGCGCGCGAATATTATCGGGATCCAGCCGTGGGTCATGCTTAATGAATACTGACGCTGAAGCGGGCTGGACTGGTTCTCCCGGTGCGATGCGTTCGGGCAATACCACGTGCACCCGGGCAATAATTACCCCGTCAATGTTGGATAAGGTGGCTTCAAGCTCCTGGGATAAGGCGTAGATATAGCGTGCTCGTTCTTCCAGTGGAGTGGAAATAACCCCTTCCTTGCGAAAGGTATCGCCCAGCGTGGTTCGTGCCACTCTAGGTAATCCTGCGGCTTCCAATGTACGTACGGCACGCCCGATATCGGCGGTGTTAACCGCCACGACGACACCGTCTTTGGACGGGATTTTTTGGGCGCGAATATGTTTGTCTGCCAATTCCGCTACCACTTCATTGGCTTCTTGCTCAGAAAGCTGTCGATGAAGTTCAACGCGGTCGCTGCAACCGTTTAGCATGAATGCAAAAGTCAGAAGTAGGGCGGCAGGCAGGTATTTAGTCATGTTCACTATTGCAGGTTACAGATTTTGTCGATGCATTGGCTTGTCTTGCCAAGGCTCTTTACTAAAAGCTGGGTCGTTAGCGCTACATTAGAAAGTTCCTGCGGATACTCTCTGAACTTGTCAGCGTCCATCCCTTTACTTGATGATTTCAACGCGCGTGCAAGGCGATCTTTGGCATCTACGATATGTTTTGATGGCTCTGTCAGCATGGCCAATACAGTATGGTTGGCGAAGGCAGGCGTTTTTGATATCGGACCTTCGAGCATTGAGGTGAAGAAACCAACATCCGTACTAGAAGCTGAAGGTTCCCGTGTGGCGCCCGTGTTGCTGTGAAGTTTGTTTGGCGTTGAAAAGTCAAATGCTTCTATCTGCATATAGGGCCTGCGGTGAGGTGTCTGAAGCAGGTTCTTGATAATGGCTGATGCCGCATTTATTACATCGACTCATATGACAACCTCCCCGGCTAATGAGCCAGGGAGGTAATCATGTTACGAGCGAATTTCTTTAGCCGCGGCGTACAAGCCCGAAATCATCTTTGATTTCAAACTTTCTTGGAACGTAAGCTCGGCGACTTCCTCTGCGCGTTCAGAAGCGGAACGGGAACCACTGCCACTCTGTACTCCATCGAGTTCACTGGACATCATGCTGTTGCCGTATGCGTATCCACCGTATGAACTGCTACCGGATATACCATTCATAATAAGACTCCGATTTGGATATTTTGAACGTTGATTCACGTGTCGTGAACCAAGCCCTGATGTCTGGAACTTTTTGTAACTTGAACCAGGCTTTGAATATGTGGCTCGCAACGCTAAAGCGTTCCTGATATGTCTATGGCTAGATATTTCTGGATGATTGGAGTGCTGAGGGTAGAAGCATGGCCCCCTTACTGAGCCTTTAATGAGCTCTGTGTCCTCAAGCCAATGAGATGTCCAATTGTTTCATCCTGTAGTACAGCGTGCGCTTCGCAATACCCAACTCAATCGCCACGGTATCCACGCAGTAGAGATGGCGGCACAAGGACTCTTTAATCAATGCCCTTTCAATGTGCTGCAGGCGTGCCTTAAGGTTCATTTGGTTATCCTGCAACTGGCTCGACGACGTCGAAAGCGGTGGCAGGCCCAGCACGAATCTTTTGGCCGTCGAGCGTAGTTCACGAACATTGCCTAGCCAGGGGTGGCACAGCAGCTGTTGCAACAGCCCACCAGGCGGTGGCGGGGCATTGCATTTGAACTGGGCAGCTTCTTGTTGGATCATTTCCAGAAACAGCGGGATGATGCGTTCTCGCCTATCGCGCAGCGGCGGGAGCTGGATGTTGACGACATTCAGGCGAAAGTACAGGTCACGCCTGAAAGTGCCGTGCTCGACCATCTGATAAAGCGAATGCTGTGCGGACGCGATGACGCGCATGTCCACCGGTATAAAACGGGTTGAGCCCAAGCGCTCCACCCCACGCGACTCCAGCACCCGTAGCAGTTTGGCTTGCAAGCACAATGGCATGCTGTCGATTTCGTCGAGGTACAGGGTACCTAGATGGGCGGCTTCGACAAATCCGGCCCGTGATTGCATTGCCCCGGTATAAGCACCGCTGTTGACTCCGAACAATTGGCTTTCTGCGAGGCTTTCAGGAATAGCTGCGCAGTTCACGGCAACAAAATTACCCCGTCGTCCCGATAAGCGATGAACCCGTTGTGCCAATGTATCTTTGCCAGTACCGGTTTCCCCCAGTAGTAAAATGTCAATGTTGAGGGATGCCGTACTGTTAAGTGTGTTTTCAATATCCGGGCCATCATTGAGTAAGATGGTCGATTCATTTTCCCCATTAGAGTGGGCCGGCATTAACTGGGCGCTCCATTGTTGCGAGTGTTTCACTGTTTAACGGCGTTATCCAGACGCCGATCGCTAAAGTGAAGCGTATAAGGATTATGATGTGCGCTTAAAGCGGGTATGTACTGCAATGGTGTAGGAAAACATCGTTGGTTATAGCTATTTAGTTGTTTGAGTGTTGTTGTATCTATAAACCTGGGAAGTGAGTAGGGGGAATCTGATAATTGAGTGTGGGTGTTTTCTTTGTCTGAGTTTTAATCATAGCCCACAAAAAAGCCGATGCATTGCATCGGCTTTTTTATTTGCGGCGGCCGCTTACACGTTAAAGCGGAAGTGCATCACGTCGCCATCCTTGACGATATATTCCTTACCTTCCAAGCGCCACTTACCGGCTTCCTTGGCACCGGCTTCACCTTTAAATTGGATGAAGTCGTTGTAGGCGATCACTTCTGCGCGGATAAAGCCTTTTTCAAAGTCGGTGTGGATCACGCCAGCAGCTTGTGGCGCGGTGGCGCCGACCTTGACGGTCCAAGCGCGGACTTCTTCGACACCAGCGGTGAAGTAAGTCTGCAGGTTGAGCATTTCGTAGCCGGCGCGGATCACGCGGTTCAGACCTGGTTCTTCCAGGCCCAGGGCCTCGAGGAACATGTCTTTTTCTTCGCCGTCATCAAGCTCGGCGATTTCCGCTTCGATCTTGTTGCAAACCGGCACCACGATGGCGCCTTCTTCGTCGGCGATGGCCTTGACCACGTCGAGCAACGGGTTGTTCTCGAAACCGTCTTCAGCCACGTTGGCGATGTACATCACTGGCTTGGTGGTCAGCAGGTGGAAGCCCTTGATCACGGCCTTCTCGTCAGCGCCCATGCTTTTCATCAGGCTGCGTGCCGGCTTGCCCTCGGTGAAGTGCGCGATCAACTGTTCCAACAGGCCTTTCTGGACCACGGCGTCTTTGTCGCCTCCCTTGGCGTTGCGCGCGACTTTCTGCAGTTGCTTCTCGCAGCTGTCGAGGTCAGCGAAGATCAATTCCAAGTCAATGATCTCGATGTCGCGTTTCGGGTCGACGCTATTGGAGACGTGAATCACGTTCTCGTCTTCAAAGCAGCGGACCACGTGGGCGATGGCATCGGTTTCGCGGATGTTGGCCAGGAACTTGTTGCCCAGGCCTTCACCTTTCGATGCGCCGGCTACCAGGCCTGCGATGTCGACGAACTCCATGGTGGTCGGCAGTACACGCTTCGGATTGACGATCGCTGCCAGAGCGTCCAGGCGTGTATCCGGCATCGGCACGATACCGCTGTTAGGCTCGATGGTGCAGAAGGGGAAGTTCTCCGCCGCAATACCGGACTTGGTCAAAGCGTTGAACAAGGTGGATTTGCCGACGTTGGGCAGGCCGACGATGCCGCAATTGAATCCCATGGTGTTTCCCCTCGGAAAAAAGTCAGGCCTTCTGGCTGTGCAGGTTTTTCATCGCGCGGTTCCATTCACCGGCGAAGATATCCGGCAGCACGCCGAGGGCAAAGTCGATGCTGGCATCGAGTTTTTCCTGTTCGGCGCGTGGCGCACGACCCAGGACGAAATTTGAAACCATACTTGCAACGCCTGGGTGGCCAATGCCGAGCCGCAGACGGTAAAAATTATTCTGATTACCCAACTGCGCGATGATGTCGCGCAGGCCGTTGTGCCCGCCGTGCCCGCCGCCAAGCTTGAGCTTGGCTACGCCGGGTGGCAGATCCAGTTCGTCATGGGCCACCAGGATTTCTTCGGGTTTGATTCGAAAGAAGCCCGCAAGCGCCGCAACAGCTTGGCCGCTGCGGTTCATGTAGGTGGTGGGAATCAGCAGACGAACATCCTGACCCTGGTGCGAAAAGCGCCCGGTCAGGCCAAAATATTTGCGATCGGCCCCCAGGTTTACACCTTGGGCATGGGCGATACGCTCAACAAAAAGGGCCCCCGCGTTATGCCGGGTCTGTTCGTATTCGGCGCCTGGATTTCCCAGGCCAACGATCAGTTTAATGGCAGTCACGACAGGGGCCCTTCCTTTGGAGTTGTGGATAACATCGCCTGACCGGAGTGCGGCGAAAGTGGACGACAGGAGCTCACTTATCCAGAGATAAACTTCGCGTTATCGCCCGCTTTCTCGCTACGTTTCGGTCCGCGATGTTTCCTCAAGCTCCGATGCCGCAGAGCATTACTCTGCAGCGGTTTCGCCTGCTTCATCTTCTGCTACAACACGTGGCGCGTGGACGTTGGCAACAGCCTTGTCGTCGTTGTGAGCCAGTGCAACGAACTCAACGCCTTTAGGGGCCTTGAGGTCGGACAGGTGAATGATGGTGCCGATTTCAGCAGCCGACAGGTCGACTTCGATGAACTCAGGCAGATCTTTCGGCAGGCAGCTTACTTCCAGCTCGGTAGTGGTGTGGGAAACAACGCCACCTTTCTTGACCGGAGCTTCTTCACCAACAAAGTGCACAGGTACGATAGCGGTCAGTTTCTGGCCGGCTACGACACGTACGAAGTCAGCGTGCAGGACGTGACCCTTGGATGGGTGACGTTGCAGAGCTTTGATGATGACGTTTTGCTTTTTGCCGCCAACGTTCAGTTCGATAACGTGGCTGTAGGCAGCATCGTTTTCGAGCAGTTTGGCAACTTCTTTAGCCAGCATGCTGATGGATTCAGGGGCTTTTTCGCCACCGTAAACTACAGCTGGAACCAGGCTTGCGAGACGACGCAGGCGGCGGCTCGCACCTTTCCCCAGGTCGGAACGCACTTCAGCATTCAGAGTAAAATCGTTCATGTTGTATCTCCAAAATAACCACATTCGCCCCAGCGTTTGCGACCAGCGCTAAAGGCGATATGGGCAAAAAAGCCCCGCCCCAGCAGAATGCTGGGGCGGGGCGCTTTTCGTCAGTGAGGTGATCCGAAGGTTTGACCCTTAGCGGAACATCGCGCTGATCGATTCTTCATTGCTGATGCGGCGAACCGCTTCGGCAACTACCGGTGCGATATCCAGTTGACGGATACGCGCACAGGCTTGTGCAGCAGCGGACAACGGGATGGTGTTAGTCACCACCAGTTCGTCCAGCACAGAGTTCTCGATGTTCTCGATCGCGCGGCCCGACAGCACAGGGTGTGTGCAGTAGGCGAACACTTTTGCAGCACCGTGCTCTTTCAAGGCTTTCGCCGCGTGGCACAGGGTGCCGGCGGTGTCGACCATGTCATCAACCAGAATACAGGTACGCCCTTCGACATCACCGATGATATGCATCACTTCAGAGTGATTGGCTTTCTCGCGGCGTTTGTCGATGATCCCGAGATCAACGCCCAGGGATTTGGCAACAGCCCGTGCACGCACGACGCCACCAATGTCCGGGGACACGATCATCAGGTTTTCAAAGCGCTGGTCTTCGATATCGTCCACCAGTACTGGCGAGCCGTAGATGTTATCTACCGGAATATCGAAGAACCCCTGGATTTGGTCAGCGTGCAGGTCAACCGTAAGAACACGATCGATACCTACCACGGTGAGCATGTCAGCAACGACTTTCGCACTGATAGCCACACGTGCGGAACGCGGACGGCGATCCTGACGGGCATAACCAAAATAAGGGATTACAGCTGTGATTCGAGTCGCTGAGGAGCGGCGGAAGGCATCAGCCATCACGACGAGTTCCATCAGGTTATCGTTGGTCGGAGCGCAGGTCGGCTGAATAATGAATACGTCTTTACCGCGGACGTTTTCATTGATCTCGGCTGTAATTTCGCCGTCGGAAAATTTACCGACAGAGATGTCACCGAGAGGGATATGCAGCTGACGTACGACACGTCGAGCCAGATCGGGGTTGGCGTTCCCCGTAAAGACCATCATCTTGGACACGCGCAGTACCTAGAGGCTGAGGGTAACCTGGATGAGTATTAGAAAATGGCAGGGGCGGCTGGATTCGAACCAACGCATGGCAGGATCAAAACCTGCTGCCTTACCGCTTGGCGACGCCCCTGTATCTGTTGCAACGAGTACCCAGTACTCGGTTCCTTTTAGAGCAGACTTTGCAGCTTGCGATGCAACATCGAAACGTTGCTTCCCTTTGCTACAAACCCTGTAAGGGTCTCTGTAAGAAGGGCCGAGACTTTATCAGCTTCAGCTTTGTTTGGGAAGCCCCCAAACACACAACTTCCAGTTCCGGTTAATTTTGCTTCGGTAAATTTACCTAACAAATTCAAAGCGTTACGTACCTCTGGATAACGCCTTGCTACAACCGGTAAGCAGTCATTTCGACTGTTTCCCTTGGGAACGGGGCGCACTTTAATGGGAGAAGAGTTACGTGTCAACAACGGATCTGAAAAAATTTCTGCTGTACTTACAGATACTTGCGGCACAAGCACGACATACCACGGCTCTTCGGGGTATTCCGGGGTGAGTTTCTCCCCTACACCCTCAGCAAAAGCGGCGTGTCCGTGCACGAAAACCGGGACGTCGGCGCCCAGCGTAAGGCCCAGCGCTGCTAAGCGATCATGGTCCCAACCCAGTTGCCATAAGTGATTCAAGCCCAGCAATGTCGTCGCGGCATTTGAGCTGCCACCACCGATTCCGCCGCCCATGGGCAAAATTTTATCGATCCAGATATCGATGCCCAACGAACAACCGGATTGTTCCTGAAGTTTTTTTGCTGCCCTCACGATGAGGTTGCTGTCGTGGGGCACGCCTTCGAATTCTGTGTGCAGTTGAATCACGCCGTCGTCGCGTACGGCGAAGGTGAGTTCATCGCCGTAGTCGAGAAATTGGAAAAGCGTCTGCAACTCGTGATAGCCGTCTTCACGACGACCGAGAATGTGCAGCATCAGATTGAGTTTTGCGGGGGAGGGCAGGGTCAGTTTTTCTACAGTCACGTTATTGCCCCAGCTTGCGCGGTTGCCAGTCCTTGATCACCAGCGTGACGTCAAGGTCAGTGCCATGCAGCTTGATACGCTCCGGCAGCCAGTAACCGCCCTGTTCGGTATAGCTGAGGTATTCGACCTGCCAGCCATCCTGCTCCAGCGAGGCGAGGCGGCTGTCGCCATTAAGGCTCAGTCGACTCTTGCTATCGGGCGCGGGCAAGCCACGCACCCACCACACAAGGTGTGACACGGGCAGCTTCCAGCCAATCTGTTCTTCAAGCAGCGCTTCCGGCGAAGTCGCTTCATAGCGACCTTGGTTGGCCACTTCGAGGCTGACCTGACCCGGGCGACCCGTCAGGCGAGCGGCACCACGGCCCAGCGGGCCCGACAAACGAATGTCGTAGTAGTCCTGGCGTTGCAGCCAGAACAAGGTGCCGCTGCCCGAGTCCTTGGGGGCGCGAACGCCGACTTTGCCTTCGATCTGCCAGCCATCGATGCTGCTGAGCTGATCCTTATGCTGTTTCCATTGCGCCGGGTTGCCCTGGCCTTCAACGGATTCACGGGTGCCTACGCCCGCGCAACCGGCGAGCAGGGCAATAAGACTGAACACTACAACGTGGCGCAAGAACATAAGCTTAAAGGGTCTCGGATCCGGTCAGGCGCTTGATGGTGCCGCGCAGGATGGGGCTTTCGGGTTGTTCCTTGAGGAATTTTTCCCAGATTTGACGTGCTTCGCGCTGCTTGCCGTTGGCCCACAGCACTTCACCCAGGTGCGCCGCGACTTCCTGATCGGGGAAGCGCTCCAGCGCTTGGCGCAGTAAGCGTTCGGCCTCATCCAGGTTGCCCAGGCGGTAATTCACCCAGCCTAGGCTGTCGAGTACGGCCGGGTCTTCCGGGTTGAGTTGGTGCGCTTGTTCGATCAGCACCTTGGCTTCGTCGTAGCGCGTGGTGCGGTCAGACAAGGTGTAGCCCAGGGCGTTGAGAGCCATGGCGTTGTCGGGGTCGCGCTTGATGATCAGGCGCAGGTCTTTTTCCATCTGCGCCAGGTCATTGCGTTTTTCCGCCTGCATGGCACGGGTGTACAGCAGGTTCAAATCGTCGGGGAATTGCAACAAGGCTTGTTGCAGCAGTTTCCAGGCGCGCTCGCCCTGATTGTTGGCCGACAAGGTCTCGGCCTGGATCAGGTACAGCTGGATCGCGTAGTCCGGCTCGGCATCGCGGGCCGCGGTCAGGCGTTTTTCCGCCTCATCAGTGCGCCCGTTACTCATCAGGATGTCGGCCTGGCGCAACTGGGCGGGCAGGTAGTCGTTGCCGGGGCCAACCTGAGCGTATTCGAGCAGGGCAGCTTGTGGGTCGTTGCGTTCTTCCGCGATACGGCCCAGGTTCAAGTGTGCGGAGTCCACATGGCTTTCACGCTCGATCAGTTCTTCCAGATAGCCCTTGGCCTCATCCCAGGCCTTGGCCTCCAGGCATACCAGCGCCAGTGAGTAACGCAGCTCATCGTCGTCCGGGTATTGCTGGACCAGATTGGCGAACTGCACTTTGGCGTCCTCCATACGGTCCTGCTCAACCAGCATGCGCGCATAGGTCAATCGCAGGCGTTTGTCGTCCGGGTACTTCTTGATGCTTTTTTCCAGCAGCGGAATGGCTTCCTTGCCGCGATTGAGATTTTGCAGCAGGCGTGCACGCAGCAGGATCGGCGCAATCTCGCCATCGTCCGGCGGGTTCTGTTCCAGCAGCTTCAGCGCGGCGTCAGGCTCGTCGTCCTGTTGCAGCAACAGGGCCTTGCCGAAAATCAGTTGGCTGTTCTTGGGATGCTTTTGAAGCAGGCGGTCGAAACTCTTCATCAGGCCATTGCGCGTGTCCTGGTCGGTGTCGGCAGCCGACAGCGCGAGGAAGTCGAAATGGGTATCACCCTTGCCTTGCAGGACTTTCTCCATATAGACCATGGAGTCGTCATAGCGCCCGGCCCGCGCCAGTTGAATGGCTGCGGCACGTTGCGCCTCCAGATCGTCCGGTGCGTTTTTTGCCCAGATCAGCGAGGTATCCAGCGCAGCCTGATCGGCTCCCAGATACTCGGCGATGCGAAATGCGCGTTCGGAGATGCCTGGGTCCTGGGTGTTGATGGCCTGGGTCACATAGTTATCCAGCGCAATATCGAAGCGATTGCGCTGGCCAGCCAGTTCCGCACTCAGCAGGCTGAACACCGTTTCTTCACTGAACGAGGAATAAACCTTGGGCTTTTCAGGGGCGGGGGTGCTGTCTTCTACCGGCGGCGTACCGTCCGACGACACGGGGGCCAAGGCCTGGCAGCCGCTGAGGAAGACAAAAGCAAGGAGCAACGCGGAGGATCTATTCATATAGGAAGAGGACGACTAACCTGCGGTCGGATCATCATGACACAAGCCTTCGGCCAAACATAACCGAGTCTCAGTTGATGCCTTTATAGACACAAGGCATTAGGACAATAGACGACGGTGGTTGTTCTGAATCTTTCGAAGTAGGACAATTGTCGGCTTCCCGACATCATCAGCGATATTGAATGGCCTTCCTCGCACTCGGTATTAACCACAAGACTGCCTCCGTAGACGTGCGCGAGCGCGTGGCGTTTACGCCAGAGCAGTTGGTTGAGGCCTTGCAGCAGCTCTGCCGGCTCACCGACAGCCGCGAAGCTGCGATCCTTTCGACCTGCAATCGCAGCGAGCTTTATATAGAGCAGGAACATCTTTCAGCGGATGTCGTCCTGCGCTGGCTGGCCGATTACCACCATTTAAGCCTCGACGACCTGCGCGCATGCGCTTATGTGCACGAAGAGGATGCGGCAGTTCGTCACATGATGCGTGTGGCCGCGGGTCTCGATTCGCTCGTATTGGGCGAGCCGCAGATTTTGGGCCAGATGAAGTCCGCCTACGCCGTGGCGCGTGAGGCCGGTACCGTTGGTCCGTTGCTGGGTCGGCTGTTTCAGGCCACGTTCAATTCCGCCAAGCAAGTGCGCACTGATACAGCCATCGGCGAAAACCCGGTGTCCGTGGCATTTGCCGCCGTCAGCCTGGCCAAACAGATTTTCAGCGACTTGCAGCGCAGCCAGGCCTTGCTGATTGGCGCCGGCGAGACCATCACCCTGGTCGCCCGTCATCTGCATGACCTGGGTGTAAAGCGCATCGTGGTCGCCAACCGCACCCTGGAGCGGGCCAGCATCCTCGCCGAACAATTCGGTGCCCACGCCGTGCTGCTGGCGGATATTCCGGCTGAACTGGTGCGCAGCGATATCGTCATCAGCTCCACTGCCAGCCAATTGCCGATTCTGGGCAAAGGCGCGGTGGAAAGTGCGCTGAAGCTGCGCAAGCATAAACCGATTTTCATGGTGGATATCGCCGTTCCCCGGGATATCGAGCCCGAAGTCGGCGAGTTGGACGACGTTTACCTCTATAGCGTCGACGATCTGCACGAAGTGGTCGCCGAAAATCTCAAGAGTCGCCAAGGGGCTGCCCAGGCTGCCGAGGAGATGGTCAGCACCGGTGCCGAAGATTTTATGGTGCGTCTGCGTGAACTGGCGGCGGTGGATGTGCTCAAGGCGTATCGTCAGCAGGGCGAACGCCTGCGCGACGAGGAACTGCTCAAGGCCCAGCGTTTGCTGGCCAACGGCGGTAGCGCTGAAGAGGTGCTGATGCAACTGGCCCGTGGGTTGACCAACAAGTTACTCCACGCCCCCAGCGTGCAGCTTAAAAAATTGACTGCCGAAGGCCGCCTCGATGCGCTGGCCATGGCCCAGGAACTCTTTGCCCTCGGTGAGGGCGCGTCAGATAGCTCTTCGGATAAAAAATCGCAATGAAAGCGTCACTGCTCAATAAACTGGACGTGCTCCAGGACCGTTTCGAAGAACTGACCGCCTTGCTCGGCGATGGCGAAGTCATCTCCGATCAGACCAAATTTCGTACCTATTCCAAGGAATACGCGGAAGTTGAGCCGATCGTAAGCACCTACGGACAATGGCTGAAGACCCAAGCCGACCTTGAAGGCGCCCAGGCGCTGCTCAAGGACAGCGACCCGGACATGCGCGAAATGGCCGTCGAAGAAGTCCGCGAAGCCAAGGACAAGCTGATCGCGCTGGAAGGCGACCTGCAACGCATGCTGCTGCCCAAGGATCCCAACGACGGACGCAACGTGTTCCTCGAAATCCGCGCCGGCACCGGTGGTGACGAGGCGGCGATTTTCTCTGGCGACCTCTTCCGTATGTATTCGCGCTATGCCGAGCGACGTGGCTGGCGTGTGGAGATCCTGTCCGAGAACGAGGGCGAGCACGGCGGCTATAAAGAAGTCATCGCGCGGGTTGAAGGCGAGAATGTCTACGGCAAGCTGAAGTTCGAATCCGGCGCGCACCGCGTACAACGTGTACCAGCGACCGAATCCCAAGGCCGTATCCACACCTCCGCGTGCACCGTGGCCGTACTGCCTGAGCCTGACGAGCAGGAAGCCATCGAGATCAACCCCGCGGACTTGCGCGTGGACACTTACCGCTCGTCGGGTGCCGGGGGGCAGCACGTCAACAAGACCGACTCGGCGATCCGCATCACCCACTTGCCGTCGGGCATCGTGGTGGAATGCCAGGAAGAGCGTTCCCAGCACAAGAACCGTGCACGGGCCATGTCCTGGTTGTCGGCCAAACTCAACGACCAGCAAACCAGCGCCGCCGCCAATGCGATTGCCAGTGAGCGCAAGTTGCTGGTGGGGTCGGGCGACCGTTCAGAGCGCATTCGCACCTACAACTTTGCCCAGGGCCGGGTCACCGACCACCGGGTCAACCTCACCCTGTACTCCCTCGACGAGATTCTTGCCGGTGGCGTCGATGCGGTGATCGAGCCCTTGCTCGCCGAATACCAGGCCGATCAACTGGCCGCGATAGGTGAATAAATGACCATCATCGCCAGCCTGCTGCGTGCCGCTGATTTGCCAGACTCGCCCACTGCGCGCCTGGATGTGGAATTGTTGCTGGCGGCTGCCCTGGGCAAATCCCGCAGCTACCTGCACACCTGGCCGGAAAAAATCGTCAGCAGCGAAGACGCTCTGACCTTTGCCGGCTATCTCCAGCGCCGCCGCGGGGGTGAGCCGGTCGCTTATATTCTCGGCCAGCAAGGCTTCTGGAAGCTGGACCTAGAGGTCGCGCCTCACACGCTGATCCCGCGTCCGGAAACCGAACTGCTGGTGGAGGCGGCCCTGGAATTACTGCCGGCCACGCCAGCCAAGGTTCTCGACCTCGGCACCGGCAGCGGCGCCATCGCCCTGGCCCTGGCCAGTGAGCGCCCGGCCTGGCAAGTCACTGCCGTCGACCGTGTGCTTGAAGCCGTGGCCCTGGCCGAACGCAACCGCCAGCGTCTTCACCTGAATAACGCCACAGTGCTGAGCAGTCATTGGTTCAGCTCACTGCAAGGTCGCAGTTACGATCTGATCATCAGTAATCCGCCTTATATCGCTGACAACGACCCGCATCTGGTCGCAGGCGATGTACGTTTCGAACCGGCCAGTGCGCTGGTGGCGGGCCATGATGGTCTGGACGACTTGCGGTTGATCATCAACGAGGCGCCGGCCCACCTGAATGCGGGTGGCTGGCTGCTGCTCGAACACGGTTACGATCAGGCTTTGGCCGTACGTGATCTGTTGCTGAGCCAGGGTTTTGACGAAGTGCATAGCCGTCTCGACCTCGGTGGTCACGAACGCATCACCCTGGGACGTCGCCCGTGCTGACTGATCAGGAGCTGTTGCGCTATAGCCGACAGATTCTGTTGCAACATGTCGACATCGAGGGCCAATTACGCCTGAAAAACAGCCGAGCTCTGATCGTCGGGCTCGGTGGCCTGGGCGCGCCGGTGGCGCTGTATCTGGCCGCTGCGGGCGTGGGCGAGCTGCATTTGGCCGACTTCGACACCGTCGACCTGACCAACCTGCAACGCCAGATCATCCATGACACCGACAGCGTTGGGCAGACCAAGGTCGAATCGGCGCTGCGCCGCCTGACCGCCATCAACCCTGAAATCACGTTGGTTGCCCATCGCACCGCGCTGGACGCCGACTCCCTGGCGGCCGCAGTGGCGGCGGTAGACGTGGTGCTCGATTGCAGCGACAACTTCTCCACACGCGAAGCGGTCAACGCCGCCTGCGTCGTCGCAGCCAAGCCGTTGATCAGCGGCGCGGCAATTCGGCTTGAAGGCCAATTGTCTGTCTTCGACCCGCGTCGCGCCGAAAGCCCGTGTTACCACTGTTTATACGGGCATGGCAGCGACACCGAGCTTACGTGCAGCGAAGCGGGGGTGGTCGGGCCGTTGGTGGGGCTGGTCGGTAGCCTGCAAGCCTTGGAAGCCTTGAAGCTGCTTGCCGGTTTTGGTGAACCGCTGGTGGGCCGCTTGTTATTGATTGATGCCTTGACCACGCGCTTTCGTGAATTGCGGGTCAAGCGTGATCCCGGATGCAGTGTCTGTGGGACGCAACATGATTAAGGACGCGCCGATCGGTGTGTTCGATTCCGGGGTCGGCGGCTTGTCGGTGCTGGATGAAATTCAGCAACTGTTGCCCCACGAATCGCTGCTGTACGTGGCCGATTGCGGGCATATCCCCTATGGCGAGAAAACCCCCGAATTTATTCGTGAGCGTTCACGGCGGGTCGCTGAGTTTTTCCGCGAACGGGGCGCCAAGGCGTTCGTGATCGCTTGCAATACCGCGACCGTCGCCGCCGTAGCCGACTTGCGCCAGGACTATCCCGATTGGCCGCTGGTGGGCATGGAACCCGCCGTCAAACCTGCGGCTGCCGCCACGCGCAGTGGCGTGGTCGGTGTGCTGGCCACCACCGGTACTCTGCAAAGTGCCAAGTTCGCCGCGTTGCTCGACCGTTTCGCCACCGATGTGCAGGTGATCACCCAGCCGTGCCCGGGCCTGGTGGAGCTGATTGAAACCGGTGATCTGCACAGCCCGGCCCTGCGTCAGTTGTTGCAGGGCTACATCGAGCCGCTGCTAAGCGCCGGTTGCGACACCCTCATCCTCGGTTGCACCCACTATCCCTTCCTCAAGCCGCTCCTGGCGCAGATGCTGCCCCCCAGCATCATCCTCATCGACACCGGCGCCGCCGTGGCTCGCCAGCTCAAGCGTTTACTGGGCGAACGCGACCTGCTTGCCCACGGTGATCCTGAGCCTGCGCAGTTCTGGACCAGCGGTGATGTGTATCACCTAAGAAATATCCTACCGACACTGTGGAAATATTCCGGAGTTGTGCGAAGCTTTGGCGCGTGAAAATTTCGTGAAATATCGCCATTAGACGCTGAACTTCTGGCACTGCGTAGGCTTCTATAGCCAGATTGCTTGTACAAAACCATATAACTTCGTTCGGAAAGGATGTTTCTTATGAAGCGCTTGTTCTGTTTGGCTGCGATTGCGGCCGCTGTGGTGGGACACTCTTTTTCGGCGCAGGCCGCCGGGCTTGAGTTTGGCCTGGGGGCCACCAGTGATTCGACGCTCACCTATCGATTGGGGCTGACGTCGGATTGGGACAAGAGTTGGATGCAAAGTGATGTCGGTCGCCTGACCGGCTATTGGAGCGGCGCCTATACCTATTGGGAAGGTGATGACCGTGCAGGCGCCAGCAGCCTGTCGTTCTCGCCTGTCTTTGTGTATGAATTTGCCGGTCAGTCGGTCAAGCCCTACATCGAAGCCGGGATTGGCGTGGCGGTGTTCTCCCGTACCAAGCTGGAGGACAACAACATCGGCCAGGCTTTCCAGTTCGAAGACCGCTTGGGTTTCGGCCTGCGCTTCACCGGTGGGCATGAAGTGGGCATTCGCGCCACGCACTACTCTAATGCCGGGATCAGCAGCAATAACGACGGTGTAGAAAGCTACTCACTGCACTACACCATGCCGCTGTAATTCAAAACCTTGTGGGAGGGGGCTTGCCCCGATGGCGGAGTGTCAGTCGCGGAATTTTCCAACTGATCCACCACCATCGGGGTCAAGCCCCCTTCCACATTGAGGTCGTCACTGGCCTGAGATCAGCGGTACGCCGTGGCGATTCCTTCGCGTTCGGTCAGGCACTCCGGTGCGCCCATCTCGAATTCCCGACAAATCAGCGGCCGACGCTCATAAATCGTGCACATCATCGTGTCCCGATCCAGCGCCGCGCACCAGCCGTCGTCCAGGCGCAGCATCACTTCGCCGCCCCAGTCGTCGGTGTCGATATAGCGCTCCGGCACGCCGGTATCGGTGATCAACATGACTTCCAGCTGGCAGCAGCAGGCCGCGCACGTCGAGCAGGTGACGGTGGGCTCAGTGATTTGGGTGTGGGGGATGTTGGTCATAGAAGAGCAGTGTAAGGCAAGCCGGTCATTTACGTATGAATGCTCTGACGGACGTCAGCGTGCCAGCCGGTGCAGCCCGACAAAAAGCACCGCCCAAAGCACGGCAAGGCCGGCCATTGTAGGGCCCAAGCCATAGCCAAATTGAACATCGGTCAATTGGCTCCCCGCGTAGTAGGACAACGGCCCGCCCATCGCGCCCAGCAGT
The DNA here is from genome assembly GCF_052113765.1 of Pseudomonas sp. W22_MBD1_FP4. Lineage (NCBI taxonomy): Bacteria > Pseudomonadati > Pseudomonadota > Gammaproteobacteria > Pseudomonadales > Pseudomonadaceae > Pseudomonas > Pseudomonas sp. W22_MBD1_FP4. Next base: position 75,705 of record NZ_JBGQOI010000004.1, read on the forward strand.
GCGGCACGCCACCAGGGCCGCGCACTCCAGGCCAGGCAATGGCGCAGGGTGGTCGCCAGCAATGCCCATAGCAGCATCAACCAGAACGGAATCAATGGCCCCGGCTCGCTGAACTGGAAAACCCCTACGGCGCGCAACAGCGTGTCCACTGCGGTGCCCACCAGCATCACGCTGATGATCAGTACACCGTCCTCGACCCACGCACTTATCCACAGCAGGTGAACGGCCAGCACCGCCAGGCCAACCAGCAGCCATAGGCTGTCGCCGCCCAGCACACAGGCAAACCAGCCGCACTGGAACAGCGCGGCATTGGCCAGGGTTTTAAGCATTGAAGCGCCCGAGCAACGGCGGGTTGATGGCTGCCGGTTTGGCCAGCAGCAATTGCGCGGTGCCGATGGTGCGCTCCATAAAGCCACCTTCGCAGTAGCAGAGGTAAAACTCCCACAACCGCAAAAAGTATTCGTCGTAGCCCAGCTCCGTCAGACGGCCGTGGGCGCGGCGAAAGTTCTCATGCCACAGGCGCAAGGTTCGCGCGTAGTGCAGGCCAAAGTCTTCCATGTGCAGCAGGTTCATATCGGTGTCGCGGCTGACGATCTGCAGCATGTTCTGCACACTGGGCAGGGCGCCGCCGGGGAAAATGTAGCGCTGGATAAAGTCCACGCTGTTCTTGGCCTGCTCAAACCGTTGCTCGCGGATCGTGATGGCCTGCAGCAGCATCAGCCCATCGCTCTTGAGCAAATGCGCGCACTGCTTGAAATAGGTGGGCAGAAAGCGATGGCCCACGGCTTCGATCATCTCGATGGACACCAGCTTGTCGTATTGGCCGGTGAGGTCGCGATAGTCGCTCAGCAGCAGCGTGACCTGGCCTTGCAAACCGAGGGTTTCGATGCGTTTTTCGGTGTAGGCGAATTGCTCCTTGGACAAGGTCGTGGTGGTGACCTTGCAGCCATAGTGTTGCGCCGCGTATAGCGCCATGCTGCCCCAGCCGGTGCCGATTTCCAGCAGGTGGTCGGTGGGTTTGAGCGCGAGTTTCTGGCAGATGCGTTCAAGCTTGTTCAGTTGCGCCTGTTCCAGGGTGTCGTCGTCGCTCAGAAATTGCGCCGCCGAATACATCATGGTCGGGTCGAGGAATTCTTCGAACAGGTCGTTGCCAAGGTCGTAGTGCGCGGCGATGTTTTTCTGCGAGCCCTTGCGCGTATTGCGGTTGAGCCAGTGCAGACCTTGGGTGAACGGGCGTGCCAGCCGCGCCAGGCCACCTTCCATGGCGTCGAGCACGTCCAGGTTGCTGACCATCACACGTACCACCGCGGTCAGGTCCGGACTGCTCCAATAGCCGTGAATAAACGCCTCGCCGGCGCCGATGGAACCGTTGGCCGCCACCAGGCCCCACACCGCAGGGTCGAGGATTTGGATTTCCCCCAGCAAGTGCGCTTCCCGTGCGCCGAACACCTGCCGTTCGCCGTCCTCGATCACCACCAATTGGCCATGGCGCAATTGGCTGAGTTGGCGCAGTACGCCCTTGCGCAGCAGCGCACTGGTCACGCCGTTGACGTTCAGGCGGCTGGTCTTGACCGATAAGCTAGGGGATTTCATGGCGGCGATCCTTGGTATACCCGACTGCTGTACGAGAGGCGCCATCGGCGGCCCGGTGGGAAAAAATCGGTGTGCGTTTAAGAAACAGGCGTATCGCCTGCCAGTAAATGGCCAGGCAAGTCTTGGCGGTCATCCACGGAAATCGCCACAAGTAGCGATGCAGGCTGGCGCGGGTCAGCGCTTCCTTTTGCAGGCTCAAGGTGGCGTCGAAGACTTTCAGCTCGCCCTGCCAGTCGGCCATGTGCACGCCGAGCCTGTCTGCGGGCGGGCTGAAGCTCATGCGGTATTCCAGGTCGCGAGGCAGGAACGGCGACACATGGAAGGCCTTGGCCACCGCGAAATGCTGGTGCTCATCAGCGCCCAGGGCTTGGGCCGGCAGTACGTAGTGGTAGCGCTCGCGCCACGGGGTGTTGGTCACTTCACACAAGATCGCGGCCAGTTGCCCATCGGCCTCGAAACAGTAGAAGAAACTCACGGGATTAAAAGCCAGGCCCCAACTGCGGGCCTGGGTCAGTAGGCAGATAACGCCCTGAGGCGTATGCCCCAGAGCCTTGCCGACTTCCTGGCGCACGGCATCGCTCAAGCTCATGCCGTGACGCGTGAATTCACGCAGATAGTCCTGCTGACGAAAGCCGAAGGGCGCCAGGCGACTTGGTCCGGCCAACGGTGACAGTCCTAGGATTTCGTCTTGTTCGCTCAAATCCAGGTACAGCAGGCCGATGCGGTAGCGAAAGGCATGGGCCTTGGGCGCAAACCGTCGATGGGCAATCCAGCCGCTGTACAGGGCGCTGTTCACAGGGTTTCCCCAAAGGCCTGGGCCACGCGTAGCGCGCTGACCACGCCGTCTTCGTGGAAACCATTGGCCCAGTAGGCGCCGCAATAAAACGTGTTGCGCACGCCGGCCAGTTCTTCCCAGCGGTTTTGCGCGGCCACCGCCGCCAGGCTGTATTGCGGATGCGCGTAGGTGAAGCGCGCGAGGATCTTCAGCGGGTTGATCATCGGCGTCTGGTTGAGGCTGACGCAAAAGGTGGTAGCGCTGTCGATGCCTTGCAGGATGTTCATGTCATAGGTGACGGCGGCCTGAGTCTGGTTGTTACCGCTCAGCCGGTAATTCCAACTGGCCCAGGCCAGTTGGCGGTCGGGCAGCAGGCGCGTGTCGGTGTGCAAAACCACGTCGTTATCGGCGTAGGGCAGGGCACCGAGAATCTCTTGTTCGGCCTGGCTTGGGTCGGCGAGCAATGCCAGCGCCTGGTCGCTATGACAGGCGAACACCACCCGATCAAATGCCTCGCTGCCGGCAGGACTGTGGATAACTACGCCTTGCTCGGTGCGCTCGACGTTATGCACAGGGCTGTTGAGGCGGATCTGCTCGCGAAAGCCGCGGGTCAGCGGTTCGATATAGCTGCTGGATCCACCTTCGATCACACACCACTGCGGCCGGTTGTTCACCGACAGCAAGCCGTGGTTCTTGAAGAAGCGCACAAAGAATTGCAGCGGAAAACCCAGCATGTCCGCCAGGGACATCGACCAGATCGCCGCACCCATCGGCACGATGTAGTGCCGCACAAAGCGCTCGCCGTAGCCGCCGGCCGTGAGGTAATCGCCCAAGGTCATCTCGGCACTGATGCGTTGCTCCTGCAGGTCCAGCGGTGCCTGGCGGTTGAACCGCAGGATGTCGCGCAACATGCCCCAGAAGCCCGGCGACAGGATATTGCGGCGTTGGGCGAACAGGCTATTGAGGTTATTGCCGTTGTATTCGAACCGGGTTTTTTCGTCACACACCGAAAAGCTCATTTCGGTGGGTTTGAACGAGACACCGATCTGCCCCAGCAAGCGGATGAAGTTGGGGTAGGTCCAGTCATTGAACACGATGAAGCCGGTATCCACTGCGTAGCTTTTGCCGTCGACGCTGACGTTAACCGTATGGGTATGCCCGCCGATCCGGTCGCCCGCTTCGAACACGGTGACTTCGTGACTGCGGCTAAGCAGGTAGGCGCTGGTCAGGCCAGCAATGCCGCTGCCGATAATGGCGATCTTCACAGGTCGTCCTTTTTCGGTGGCGGGCTGCGCAGCATGCGTTTGCCGATGATCAATTGCGCGCGATTAGGCAGTTTCGACAGCGGCCACAGGGTGGCGATAAACAAGGCCGGGAAGGCGATTTCCAGCGGGCGTTTGTCCAGCTTGGAGAATATATGCCGAGCAGCCTTGTCGGCCGGCCAGCTCAGGGGCATCGGGAAGTCATTGCGCTCGGTCAGTGGTGTATCGACGAAGCCCGGGCTGATCACGGTGACATCGATATTTTCCGGCGACAGGCTGATGCGCAGGGACTCGAACAGATAACGCAGGCCGGCCTTGGACGCGCCATAGGCTTCTGCGCGGGGCATCGGCAGGTAGGTCACGGCGCTGGCAACGCCCACCAGATGCGGTGCACGCCCAACACGCAACAACGGCAGGGCCGCTTCGATGCAATAACTGCTGGCCAGCAGGTTGGTGCGCACCACATGCTCGATGATCGATGAATCAAACTGCTTGGCGTCGACATATTCACAGGTGCCGGCGTTAAGGATCACGGTGTCGAGCGAGCCCCAGACGTCACCGATGTGCTCGCCAATTTCGCGCACGGTCTGGCTGTTGGTCAGGTCACCGGCCACCACCAACACTTGGCCGGGGTAGCGTAGAGCCAGCGCATCCAGCGGTGCCTGGGTGCGAGAACTCAAGGCGACATGGGCGCCGCTGTTAAGCAGCTCCACGGCCAAGGCGGCGCCTATCCCACTGCTGGCACCGGTCAGCCAATAACGACGTGGCGACACTGCGTTCATCCCACTCTCCTTTTGAGCCAACTGACGACTCTGCCCAGCACGGGCAGGTGCTCGTAGAGCATGGCGCCGGCATCGAAGTAATCGCGGTGGCGGTAAACCTTGTCCCGCCACATCAGGTGCGAGCATCCTTCCACCCGGATGACTTGGCCGTTGGCCAGGCGTGGGTGGCAAAAACTCATTTTCCAGCGCAGGTAGCCTTCGCCTTCGGCCACTTGGTCGAAACCGTGGAAGTCGAAGCGCAGTTGGCTGACGTTGCTGTACAACTCGGCGAAATAACTGTGCAACGCGGTCAGCCCATGGACCTCGTGCAGCGGGTCGGTAAAGGCAATGTCCTTGCTGTACAGGCTGTCGAGCAGGTGCAGGTTGTGCTTGTCCAGCGTGGCGAAGGTTTGGGCGAAGCGTTGCAGGAAGTCACTCATGTTCGACGACCGATTGACGTGAAGGCAGGCTGCGGAAAGCGGCCAGGGCGCGCTCGCGGGACTTCTTCAAGTCGACAATCGAGCGCGGATAATCTGCCACGCCAAACAGACCACCGGCGGCTTCGGGGTTATGCACTTCCTTTTTATTCAGTGCGGCCAATTCCGGCAGCCAGTGCTTGATGAATACGCCTTCGCTGTCGAATTTTTCTGACTGGCTCAGCGGGCTGAAAATCCGGAAGTAGGGCGCCGAGTCGGTACCGGTGGACGAGCTCCACTGCCAGCCACCGTTATTGGCGGCCAAGTCGCCGTCGATCAGGTGACGCATGAAGAAACGCTCGCCTTCACGCCAGTCGATCAGCAGGTTTTTGGTCAGGAACATTGCCACTACCATGCGCAGGCGGTTGTGCATCCAGCCGGTTTCCAGCAATTGACGCATGGCGGCGTCGATGATCGGCAGGCCAGTGCGAGCTTCTTGCCAGGCTGCCAGATCCTTGGGTGCATCACGCCAGGCCACGTCCTCGGTCTCGGGGCGGAACGCACGGTGACGGGACACCCGTGGGTAGCCCACCAGAATGTGCTTATAGAACTCACGCCAGAGCAGTTCGTTGATCCAGGTGATGGCGCCGATGTCGCCACTTTCGAATTCGCCTTGGTTGCTCTGCAAGGCTGCATGCAGGCACTGGCGCGGCGAAACCACGCCGGCAGCGAGGTAGGCCGACAGCTGGCTGGTACCGGGCTTGGCGGGGAAGTCGCGTTCGTCTTTGTAGTAGCTGATCTGCTGGTCGGCGAATGCATCGAGGCGCCGCCGGGCTTCGTCCTCACCGGCGGGCCAGAGGGCACGCAGGGTGTCGCTGGGCGGCTCGAAGCCTGCGACGGTGGTCGGCACCGGATCGCTTTTAAGGTCGAGTTTGGCCTGGGCCTTTGGCGTGGGCACTACCTGTGGAAGCGCGCTGTGCAGACGTGTGTAGCAGACCTTGCGGAACTGACTGAAGACCTGGAAGTAGGTGCCGGTCTTGGTCAGCACACTGCCCGGTTGGAAGAACAATTGATCAAGGTAACTGTGGAAGGTCACGCCCTCGGCTTCCAGCGCCTGGGCCACGGCGGCGTCACGACGGCTTTCATGAATGCCGTACTCCTCGTTGACGTGCAGCGATTGCGCCGACAGGTCCCGGCACAGTTCGCTGAGCACGCTGGGCGCCTGGTCCCAGGTGGCAGCTGTGCGGATCAGCAGGGGAATGTTCAGCTCGCCTAAGTCTTTGCTCAAGTGCTGCAGGTTGCGCAGCCAGAAGTCGACCTTGCACGGAGCATCATCGTGGGCCAGCCATTGCTCAGGCGTGATCAGGTACACGGCGGCAACCGGGCCTCGCTGGGTCGCAGCGGCCAAGGCGGTGTTGTCGTGTAGGCGCAGGTCGGTGCGCAGCCAGATCAAGTGCATTTAAATAAGTCCACGCTGTATCAGTAGCTGGTGGGCCGACAACACATCTTCGGCCACGAATAATTCAGGAGTGTCATGGGTTAATACGGCTAACTCCGCCTGATGGATGCAGACCGTTGGTCCGACGAGCAGCGTCGGGCGACTGACGCCCGTGAGCAGCTTGGTCAGGCCCGGCAGGTGCAGGGCTTTGCTCGAATACAGCAAGACCGCGCGCGGTTGCAGGTGCTCGACTGCAAGGGCCAGCTCGCCGGCGGGCAGCGGCCAGTCAAACACTTCCACGGGGCAGTCGGCGCTGCTGGCCAGCCAGGCGCTGAGCCACAAATGCGGCTCCAGGGGCAGGTCGGACTGGTTAATCAGCAGCAGCGGCGCACCGTGCAACTGGCGATTGTTGTGGTAGATGCGCGCACCGAACTTGCTGCGCAGCCAGGACAGGAAAAATACCCGCTCCATCTGCGCGCCGAACTGGCCCTGCCAACGCTGCTCCAGCTCCTTGATCAGCGGCAGTAGCAGTTGCTCACACAGGGTGCGTGGCGGGTACAGCGCCATGGCCTGGTTGAAGGCATCGTCGACCCGGCGTTCGGTCAGTTCGCTGATGGCCTGTATCAAGGTCTGGCGCAGGGTGTGCCATTCATTCTGCGCCGTGTCGGTGTTGGCCTGGGCAGAGTCGATCAGGTGCTTCACCTGGCTGACCGGCACGCCGCGATTGAGCCAGGTGAGGATGGCGTGGATGCGTTGTACATGGTCGGCGCTGAACAGCCGATGACCCTTGGGTGTGCGCTGGGGCACGATCAGGCCATAGCGACGCTCCCAGGCGCGCAGGGTCACAGCGTTGACGCCGGTCTGGCGCGCCACTTCGCGGATCGGCAACCAGCCGTCTTCCAGGGCTTGAGCGATGTCTTCGCCGGGTTCGTCTTGCAGGGCAGCTTTCATGGTCTAGATCGCATTACGCAGGCTGAGATTTTCCGGGTGCGGTTGCAGGTACGCCTGCTGCGCGATGTAGCGGTCCGGGTGTTGGCGAAAGTGATGCTTGAGCAGCGTCAGCGGCACCACCAGCGGCACGATGCCGTGGCGGTATTGGCCGATGACGGTTTGCATTTCCTGCTTGTCATCGGCGCTGATCACTTGCTTGAGGTAGCCGCTGATGTGTTGCAGCACATTGGTGTGGGTGCCGCGAGTGGCGCATTTGGTCAGGCCGGTCATCAAATCGCTGAAGTAAGACTCGGCGAGTTCATTAAGGTCGGTGCCTTTGCCCATGCTGCCCAGCAGGTGACCCAGGCTTTTGTAATGGGCGGGACTGTGGGCCATCAGCAGGTATTTGTAGCGCGAGTGAAAGGCCAGCAGGCGGTGACGGGTCAGCCCTTCGGCCAGTAGCTTTTGCCAACTGGCGTAGACGAAAACGCGGGTCAGGAAGTTTTCCCGCAGCACCGGGTCGTTCAGTCGGCCGTCTTCTTCGACCGGTAGGTTGGGGTGGCGCGCGCAAAATGCCTGGGCATAGATGCCGCGTCCGCCACCGTCGACCGGTGTGCCGTTTTCGCGGTACACCTTGACTCGCTCCAGTCCACAGGACGGCGACTTCTGCATGAAGATGTAGCCGCACAGATCGGTATGTTCTTCAGCCATTTGCTGGCCGTATTCGTTAAGGGGCTGGGTCACGTTGAGTTCGCGGCGCACAGTGCCCACGGCCTGCGGATGGGCAGGGTCGCCAACCAGGCGGATCGGTTCGCGGGGGATGCCCAGGCCGATCGCAACTTCGGGGCACAGGGGCACAAAGTCGAAGTAGTCGGCGAGGGTTTGGCTGCAGAGCAGGGATTGTTTATGGCCGCCATTGAAGCGCACGTTCTCGCCTAGTAGGCAGGCGCTTATAGCGATCTTCGGTTTTGCGCTGCTGGACATGGCCAAACCTCTGCAAGATTCTTGTACAAGCGTTGATTTCTGTACAACTAATCTCATCATAGGTCTGAAGCTGTACAAGTCAAATTATTTGTACAGGTTTTTTTGCGGGGGAGACTATTTCCAGCCCATTTTCCATGCCTCGGCATTCTGCAAGGTCTGCCACGGAAGGCGTTCGCCGCGTTTGGTCATGATGGCTTGCAGCTCGATTTCCAGCACCGTGCCTTCTTCATCCCGAAACAGCTCGGTGACCAAAAAGTGTTTTTCCTTATTACGGGGATGGGCTGCTGTCCACTTTGACAGCAGCAGCTTAGCGGGGTTGATGCGGTTCATTGCAGGTGCTCGATCAGGCGTCGCGCGGCTTCCTGGCCACTGAGCCAGGCGCCTTCCACTCGACCGGACAGGCACCAGTCGCCACACACGTACAGACCCAGGTCGGCATCGGCCAGCACACCGAATTCATGGCTGCTGGACGGCCGCGCATAGAGCCAGCGGTGCGCCAGGCTGAACGACGGCGCAGGCATGGCGCTGTGCAGTAACTCGGCGAAGGCGCCGTGCAGGTGTTCGATCACGGCTTCCTTGGACAGGTCCAAGTGGGCTTTGCTCCAGGCGCTGGTGGCGTGCAGTACCCAGGTGTCGAGGGTGGTGTCGCGTCCAGGTTTGCTGCGGTTACGCGCCAGCCAGTCGAGGGGGCTGTCCTGCACGAAGCAGCCTTCCATTGGCGTATCAAGGGGTGTGTCGAAGGCCAGGGCGATCGCCCAGGTGGGGTCCATTTTTACCCCTGCGGCGGCGCTGGCCAGCTTCGGCGCAGCAGCGAGCAGGGCGGTGGCTTGTGGCGCTGGCGTGGCGATGATCACGTGGCTGAATGGTCCATGATTGCCACCGTCAGCGTCGAGCAGGTTCCAGTGTTGAGTCCCTTGGAACACCTCGGTAATGCGGCAACCGAACTCCACCGGCAAGTCATCGAGCAGGGCACGGGTGATGGCGCTCATGCGCGGTGAGCCTACCCAGCGGATCTGCTCGTCGGGGGAAGGGGTGAGCTGGCCGGATTTGAAGTTGTACAACTGCGGTTTCCACTGCTCGGCCCAGCCGTTGCTTTGCCAGCGTTGCACTTCATTGACGAAGCGTCGGTCGCGGGCGGTGAAGTATTGGGCGCCCATGTCCAGCGCACCGGCATCACTGCGCTTGCTGGACATGCGGCCACCACTGCCGCGGCTTTTATCGAAGAGTTGCACAGCGTGCCCGGCGTCTCGTAACGCTCGGGCGGCGGAGAGACCGGCGATGCCGGTACCGATGATCGCGATGGGGACAGTCATGGAGGGCCTCGTTCTACCGTTGGGTACAGACTACGCCGACACCAATAGCTGTACAATATTGTTTTTTGGTATAAGTTTTGGCGTACCTGAACGTGTGGCGTGGCCTATGGTTAAAGCTGAGGCTTAAACAACAGTCACGCACGATTACAAATTGATCCCTGCTTATAAAATAGACCAGTGATCGGCGGCGAACGTTACATGAGGAAGATCCCATGCACATTTTGCTGACCGGCGGTACCGGCTTGATCGGCCGCCAACTCTGCCAACACTGGCTCGGTCAAGGCCATCGCCTGACCGTGTGGAGCCGTCATCCCGAAGAGGTTGCCGCCTTGTGTGGCGCCGAGGTGCTGGGCGTTGCGCGCCTGGAAGAGGTGATCGGCGTCGTGGACGCTGTGGTCAACCTCGCCGGCGGCGCCATCGCCGATCGTCCCTGGACCCACAAACGCAAGGCGCTGTTGTGGAGCAGTCGCATCGGTCTTACCGAAACCCTGTTGGCGTGGCTGGAAGGTCTTGCGCAAAAGCCGGCGGTGTTGATTTCCGGCTCGGCGGTGGGCTGGTACGGCGACGGTGGTGAGCGCGAACTGACCGAGGCCAGTGGTCCGGTACAGGACGATTTTCCCAGCCAGCTCTGTATCGCCTGGGAGGAAACCGCCCAGCGTGCCGAAGCCTTGGGCATGCGCGTGGTTCTGGTGCGCACCGGTTTGGTGTTGGCGGCCGAGGGCGGCTTTTTGTCGCGGCTGCTGCTGCCGTTCAAACTGGCGCTGGGCGGGCCTATCGGTAATGGTCGGCAGTGGATGCCATGGGTGCATATCAAGGATCAAATCGCCCTGATTGATTTTCTTCTGCACAAGGATGACGCCAGCGGTCCTTATAATGCCTGCGCCCCACACCCAGTGCGTAACCGCGAGTTCGCCAAGACCCTGGGCCAGGTACTGCACCGCCCGGCGTTCATGCCGATGCCGGCCTTTGCACTGAAGGTAGGCTTGGGTGAGTTGTCGGGGCTGTTGCTGGGCGGGCAGAAGGCGATTCCCGAACGCTTGATGGCCGCCGGTTTCACTTTCCAGTTCACTGAGTTGCATACGGCTTTGGATGACTTGTCCAGCCGCCTCTAGAAATAGGATGTTGCATGACGGATCACGCGTTGTTACTGGTCAACCTGGGTTCACCGGCGTCCACTTCGGTGGCGGATGTGCGCAGCTACCTTAACCAGTTTTTGATGGACCCTTATGTGATCGACTTGCCGTGGCCGGTACGTCGATTGCTGGTGTCGCTGATCCTGATCAAGCGCCCCGAGCAGTCGGCCCATGCCTATGCGTCGATCTGGTGGGATGAAGGTTCGCCGCTGGTTGTGCTCAGTCGTCGCCTGCAACAGCAGATGACGGCGCAGTGGACACAAGGCCCGGTGGAACTGGCCATGCGTTATGGCGAGCCGTCCCTGGAAACGACACTGACGCGCCTCGCCACCCAGGGTATTCAGAAGATCACCCTGGCGCCGTTGTACCCGCAGTTCGCCGACAGCACCGTGACCACGGTGATCGAAGAAGCCCGGCGCGTGGTGCGAAGCAAGAAACTGAATGTGCGACTCTCGATTCTGCAGCCGTTCTACGACCAGCCGGAATACCTTGATGCCCTGGCGGCGAGCGCACGGCGTTATGTCGAGCAGGATTACGATCACTTGCTGCTGAGCTTCCACGGTTTGCCCGAGCGCCATCTGACTAAGCTCGACCCGACTGGCCAGCATTGTTTCAAGGATGCCGACTGCTGCAAGAAAGCCTCGCCTGAAGTGCTTGCCAAATGCTATCGCGCACAATGTTTCAGTGTTGCCCGCGATGTAGCCGCCCGCCTGGGTTTGCCGGATGGCAAATGGTCGGTGGCGTTTCAATCGCGTCTGGGCCGTGCGAAGTGGATCGAGCCCTACACTGAAGCTCGCCTGGAGGCGCTGGCCCAACAAGGCGTGAAAAAGCTGCTGGTGATGTGCCCGGCGTTTGTGGCCGATTGCATCGAGACCCTGGAAGAAATTGGCGATCGCGGGTTGGAGCAATTCCGTGAGGCGGGGGGCGAGGAGTTGGTGTTGGTGCCGTGCTTGAATGATGATCCGCAGTGGGCGGCGGCGCTCAATACTTTGTGCGAAAGAGCGCCGTTGTCCCTATAGGCTTAGGCTCAAGCTGACGGTGAGATTGCGCGGTTCGCCGGGGCTGATCCAGTAGTTGCTGTAGGACCGCTCGTAGTACTTCTCGTCAAACAGATTGTTCAGATTCAGGCCCACAGTCACGTTCTCAGTGGCCTTGTAGTGCGCCAGCAAATCCACGGTGTGGTAGGCCGGCAGTTCAAAACTGCTGCCGGCTTCACCCGAGCGGTCTCCCACATAGGTGAACGCCGCGCCCACGTCTGAGCCGCGCAAGGCGCCGTCCTGGAATTCATACACCCCCAACAGACTGCCGCTGCGCCTGGCCACGCCGAGAATGCGGCTGCCCGCCGGAATGGCCTTGTCGCCCTTGGTCACCTCGGCGTCAATGTAGGCGAAGGCGCCGATCACTCGCACTGTGTCGGTCAGTTGCCCGGTCAGTTGCAGATCAAAGCCCTGGCTGCGCGCCTTGCCCATTGCACGGTTGGTGTTGGTGGCCGGGTCCAGGGCCAGTACGTTTTCCTTTTCGATATGGAACGCCGCGAGGGTAGCGCTGAGGCGGTCGTCGAACAGCTCGCTCTTGATCCCAACTTCATAACCCACCCCATCTTCGGGCTTGAAGGTGTTACCTGTCGCGTCCAGGCCGCTGTTGGGTTTGAACGAAGTGGAGGCGTTGGCGAACACGCCGACTTCGGGGGTGAGTTGATAAAGCAGGCCGGCGCGCTGGGTAAGAGCGTCGTGAGTTTGCCGGCTCGGTGGGACGTTTCGAGTGAAGTCGTCGACGTTTTGCTGGAAATGCTCGAAGCGTGCGCCAACCATGCCGCGCAGGCGATCGGTAAAGACGATCTGGTCTTGCAGGTTAAGCGCGTGGCTTTTGGTGTGCTCGAAAAAGTCGGTGCCGGAGCGTATGCCATTGGGTTTGGTTTGGCCGTAGACCGGGTTGTAGATGTCGATGGCGTACGAGCTACCGGGGCTGCCGGCGATGGCCGTCACGCGTTCCTTCTTGCGGTAGTCCTCGTATTCAGTGCCGATCAACAGTTCATGCTGCCAGCTGCCGACGTCGAACAGGCCGCGCAGTTCCAACTGGGTGATGCTGTCGTGCCAGCCCATGGAGCGTTCGCGGTAGCGGCGGTTTAGGGTATGGCCATCTGCATTGAGAGCGCGGTTTTCCGAGGCGTCGCCCCACAGGCTACCTTGTTTGTAGTGGCTGGCCAGGCGCAGTTTCCAGGCGTCGTTTAGGTGATGTTCGAGGGTCGCCTGGATGCGATTGTTGTGGTTGTCGATGTCACCGTCGTTGGGTTCGCCGAGGAAGGTTTCGCGTGACAGGCCGGGGGCGTCGACGATGCCACGGTCGAAGGTTGAGCTGTGGCGCACGAATTCACTTTCGACGAGCAGGCTGGTGTCTGGGTCCAATTGCCAACTGAACGAGGGCGCGACGAACACGCGCTTGCTCTGCACGTGATCGCGGAAGCTGTGGTTGTCTTCCACTGCCAGGTTGACCCGCGACAGCACGTGGCCTTCGTTGTCCAGCGGCGTGTTGACGTCGAGAGCGGTGCGATAACGGTCCCAACTACCGGCACTGGTTTGCAGGGTAGTGAAGGCTTCTGGCTGAGGTTTTTTGGTCACGATATTCACGGTGCCCCCTGGGTCGCCACGCCCGTACAAACTGGCCGCGGGGCCTTTGAGCACTTCGATGCGTTCGATAGTGGCCGCGTCCGGTGTGCTCGGGTAACCACGGTTGGCGCTGAAACCGTCTTGATAGAACTCTGAGGTCGTGAAGCCGCGCACGCTGTATTCGTAGAGTGTCAGGCCGCCAAAGTTATTTTGCTTGGATACGCCGCCCGCGAATTCCAGGGCGCGTTCCACGTTGGTGCTGCCCAGGTCCTTGAGCACCGTGGCCGGAATAACGCTGATGGATTGTGGGATATCGCGCAGGGCCGTGTCGGTTTTAGTCGCACTGGCTGAACGCGTGGCGCGGTAGCCCTTCACTGGGCCGGTTGCGGATTCATAGGCGTCGGTGGTGACGCTGATGGTATCGAGTTCGACGGTGGTTTCTTCGGCAAAAGCGGGATCAAGCAGCAAGCCCAAGGCCAGGCCAGCCAAGGGGGCAGTTCTTCGAGACGGCATGATAGAGCGTTCCAATAGCGATATTGAAACAATATAACATGACCAATGAGAATGAATCGCTATGAAATGTTGGCTTGTAGGTGCCCGCGAACGGGCACCTGAGCGAAGCGGCTTATTCCTCTTCTTTAACCGGAGCCGGCGGCGGGCGCAGTCCGATTTCCGCCGACAACTTGATCTCTTTGCCGTTGCGCATCACCAGGATCGTCACCTTATCGGTCGGCTTGATCCGTGCCACCTGGTTCATCGATTTGCGACCATCACCCGCCGGTTCGCCGTTGATGCTCAGGATCACGTCACCCAATTGCAGCCCGGCTTTTTGTGCCGGACCGTCGCGGAAGATCCCGGCGACCACAATGCCTGGGCGCCCGGTCAGGCCAAACGACTCGGCCAGTTCCTTGGTCAGCGGCTGCACTTCGATCCCCAGCCAGCCGCGAATCACTTGGCCGTGCTCGATGATCGACTTCATCACTTCCATCGCCAGCTTCACCGGGATCGCAAAACCGATGCCCTGGGAACCGCCCGACTTGGAGAAAATCGCCGTGTTGATACCGGTCAAGTTGCCATTGGCATCCACCAGCGCGCCGCCGGAGTTGCCAGGGTTGATCGCCGCGTCGGTCTGGATGAAATCTTCGTAGCTGTTAAGCCCCAGCTGGTTGCGTCCGGTGGCGCTGATGATGCCCATGGTCACCGTCTGTCCCACCCCGAACGGGTTGCCGATGGCCAGTGCCACATCACCCACCCGCAGTCCATCGGAGCGGCCGAGAGTGATGGACGGCAGGCTTTTCAAATCGATCTTCAATACCGCCAGATCCGTTTCCGGGTCGCTGCCCACCACACGAGCCAGGGTCTCGCGACCATCACGCAGGGCCACCACAATCTGGTCGGCGCCGGTGGTCACGTGGTTGTTGGTGAGGATGTAGCCCTCGGGGCTCATGATCACCCCGGAACCCAGGCTGGATTCCATGCGCCGTTGCTTGGGCCCGTTGTCGCCGAAATAGCGGCGGAACTGTGGGTCTTCAAACAGCGGATGCGCTGGTTTGTTGATGACCTTGGTGGTGTACAGGTTGACCACTGCCGGCGCGGCAATGACCACTGCGTCCGCGTATGTCACCGGGCCTTGTACCACCGCGCTGGTTTGCGGTGCCTGTTGCAGGTTCACATCAAGGCTCGGTAAGCCCACCCATTGGGGGAAACGCTGAATAATCAGCATCGCGATCAGCACGCCAGCCAACAATGGCCATCCAAAAAAACGCAGTGCCTTGAGCATCAAGTAAGTCCTGACAGGTTGCAGGGGGCGGGAGAGCGCCCATAATGTCGCGCATTATACGAGGCTGCGAGCGCCTCGGAACGGGATATTTAGGAGTCTTTTATGGCCGTCCCCCTTACCACCCTCGTTGAGGAAGCAGACCGCTACCTCGGCAGTGCAAAAATCCCCGACTACTGCCCCAACGGGCTGCAAGTCGAAGGTCGCCCGCAGGTGATGCGCATCGTCAGCGGCGTGACCGCCAGCCAAGCCCTGCTGGACGCAGCCGTCGAAGCCCAGGCCGATTTGATCCTGGTGCACCACGGTTATTTCTGGAAAGGCGAAAACCCCTGCATCACCGGCATGAAGCAACGGCGACTGAAAACCCTGCTCAAGCACGACATCAGTCTGCTGGCCTACCACCTGCCGTTGGACCTGCACCCCGACGTCGGCAACAACGTGCAGCTTGCCAAGCAGTTGGACATCACCGTCGAGGGCCCGCTGGACCCAAGCAACCCCAAGATCGTCGGCCTCGTCGGCTCCCTCGCCGAACCTTTGTCGCCCCGTGACTTCGCCCGCCGCGTACAGGACGTCATGGGCCGCGAACCGCTGCTGATCGAAGGCAGCGAGATGATCCGCCGCGTCGGCTGGTGCACCGGCGGTGGCCAAGGCTACATCGACCATGGGATTGCCGCCGGCGTCGATCTGTTCCTCAGCGGTGAAGCTTCCGAGCAAACCTTCCACAGTGCGCGGGAAAACGACATCAGCTTCATCGCCGCCGGGCACCACGCAACCGAGCGCTACGGTGTGCAGGCTTTGGGAGATTATTTAGCGCGACGTTTCGCCCTGGAACATCTGTTTATCGATTGTCCCAACCCGATTTGAGCGCCAAACCTGGGGGCATATTCTTATATCGTTTCGATCTAGCTGGCTCCCTGAATAGAAGAAGGTGCTGTGCTAGCATGCCTCGCTCGAACACGGCCCGCTGGCCGTCCATAAGATCGTTTTTCCGTGAGTAGCCATGGTCGACAAACTGACGCATCTGAAACAGCTGGAGGCGGAAAGCATCCACATCATCCGCGAGGTCGCCGCCGAGTTCGACAACCCGGTGATGCTCTACTCGATCGGTAAAGACTCCGCCGTGATGTTGCATCTGGCACGCAAGGCCTTCTTCCCGGGCAAACTGCCGTTCCCGGTGATGCACGTCGATACCCGCTGGAAATTCCAGGAGATGTACGCGTTCCGCGACAAGATGGTCGAAGAACTGGGCCTGGACCTGATCACCCACGTCAACCCCGATGGTGTTGCGCAGGGCATCAACCCATTCACCCACGGCAGCGCCAAACACACCGACATCATGAAGACCGAAGGCCTTAAGCAGGCATTGGACAAGCATGGTTTCGACGCTGCCTTCGGCGGTGCCCGTCGCGATGAAGAGAAATCCCGTGCCAAAGAGCGCGTGTACTCGTTCCGCGACAGCAAGCACCGCTGGGACCCGAAGAACCAGCGCCCCGAGCTGTGGAATGTCTACAACGGCAACGTCAACAAGGGTGAGTCGATCCGTGTGTTCCCGCTGTCCAACTGGACCGAGCTGGACATCTGGCAGTACATCTACCTTGAAGGCATCCCGATCGTGCCGCTGTACTTTGCCGCCGAACGCGATGTCATCGAGAAGAACGGCACGTTGATCATGATCGACGACGACCGCATCCTCGAGCACCTGTCCGACGAAGACAAAGCCCGTATCGTCAAAAAGAAAGTACGTTTCCGTACCCTTGGCTGCTACCCGTTGACGGGCGCGGTGGAGTCCGAAGCCGAGACGCTGACGGACATCATTCAGGAAATGCTCCTGACGCGAACTTCCGAGCGCCAGGGCCGTGTCATCGACCACGATGGTGCAGGCTCGATGGAAGATAAAAAACGTCAAGGCTATTTCTAAGGGGCTGTCATGTCGCATCAATCTGATTTGATCAGCGAGGACATCCTCGCCTACCTGGGCCAGCACGAGCGCAAAGAGATGTTGCGCTTCCTGACCTGCGGCAACGTCGACGACGGCAAAAGCACCCTGATCGGGCGCCTGCTGCACGACTCCAAGATGATCTACGAAGATCACCTGGAAGCCATTACCCGCGATTCGAAGAAGTCCGGCACCACCGGTGATGACATCGACCTGGCGTTGCTGGTCGACGGCCTGCAGGCCGAGCGTGAGCAGGGCATCACCATCGATGTTGCCTACCGCTACTTCTCCACCGCAAAGCGCAAATTCATCATCGCCGACACTCCTGGCCATGAGCAGTACACCCGCAACATGGCTACCGGTGCCTCCACCTGTGACCTGGCGATCATCCTGATCGATGCCCGCTACGGTGTGCAGACCCAGACCCGTCGCCACAGCTTCATCGCGTCGTTGCTGGGCATCAAGCACATCGTCGTTGCCATCAACAAGATGGACATCAATGGCTTTGACCAAAGCGTATTCGAGTCGATCAAGGCTGATTACCTGAAGTTCGCCGACGGTATCGCGTTCAAGCCGAGCACCCTGGCATTCGTGCCGATGTCGGCGCTCAAGGGTGACAACGTGGTGAACAAGAGCGAGCGTTCGCCTTGGTACACCGGCCAGTCGCTGATGGAAATCCTCGAAACCGTCGAGATCGCCAACGACCGCAACTACACCGACCTGCGTTTCCCGGTGCAGTACGTTAACCGTCCAAACCTTAACTTCCGCGGTTTCGCCGGCACCCTTGCCAGCGGCATCGTGCATAAGGGCGACGAAATCGTTGTTCTGCCATCGGGCAAGAGCAGCCGCGTCAAATCCATTGTCACCTTCGACGGTGAACTGGAGCACGCCGGCCCAGGTCAGGCCGTGACCCTGACCATGGAAGACGAGATCGACATCTCCCGTGGCGACCTGTTGGTGCATGCCGACAACGTGCCGCAAGTGACTGACGCCTTCGACGCCATGCTGGTGTGGATGGCCGAAGAACCGATGCTGCCGGGCAAGAAATACGACATCAAGCGCGCCACCAGCTATGTGCCGGGTTCCATCACCAGCATCGTGCACCGCGTGGACGTGAACACCCTGGCCGAAGGCCCGGCGAGTTCGTTGCAACTGAATGAGATTGGCCGGGTCAAGGTCAGCCTCGACGCCGCCATCGCGTTGGACGGTTACGACAGCAATCGCACCACGGGCGCGTTTATTGTCATCGACCGTTTGACCAACGGCACCGTCGCCGCGGGCATGATCATCGCACCGCCTGTTACCCACGGCAGCGCGGCGCAGCACGGCAAGTTGGCTCATGTGGCCACTGAAGAACGTGCCCAGCGCTTTGGCCAGCAACCGGCCACCGTTCTGTTCAGCGGCCTCTCGGGCGCTGGCAAAAGCACCTTGGCCTACGCGGTTGAGCGCAAGCTGTTCGACATGGGCCGTGCAGTGTTCGTACTGGATGGTCAGAATCTACGCCACGACCTGAACAAAGGCTTGCCTCAGGATCGTGCCGGGCGTACCGAGAACTGGCGTCGTGCTGCTCACGTGGCGCGTCAGTTCAACGAGGCCGGCCTGCTGACCCTGGCGGCGTTCGTTGCCCCGGATGCCGAAGGCCGTGAACAGGCCAAGGCGCTGATTGGCAGCGACCGCTTGCTGACCGTCTACGTGCAAGCGTCGCCGTTGGTGTGCGCCGAGCGTGATCCGCAAGGTTTGTACGCTGCCGGTGGGGATAACATCCCTGGCGAGTCCTTCCCGTACGACGTGCCGTTGAATGCCGATCTGGTACTCGACACCCAGGCTCTGTCGTTGGAAGAGAGCGTCAAGCAAGTGCTGGAGCTGTTGCGTCAGCGCGGCGCGATCTAAACTTCGCGGCCACAAAAAAGCCCGCCACCGAGTGATCGGTGGCGGGCTTTTTCACATCTTCAAGATCGGGCGAGGTCAAATGTGGGAGGGCGCTTGCTCCCGATAGCGGTGGGTCCGCTACGGATGCATCAACTGATACTCCCTCATCGGGGGCAAGCCCCCTCCCGCAGGTTGATCATCGCTTGCTTGGGAATTCGGTGTGAAGCTGCTCCAGCAACGCATCCTTGGTTTCCCACAGCTGGTTAATCCACCCCTGGAACGCCAGCCGATACTCCGCATCCTGCTCATAATTCCTGCCGACGAACTCGGCTGGAATCTGCACCTCTTCAAACTGCACCACCACGTCCTGCACCTTGCCGCAGAGCAAGTCCCAATACCCAGGGCGTCCGCCAGGGTAGTGAATGGTCACGTTGACCAGTGATTTCAGCTGTTCCCCCATGGCATCCAACACAAACGCGATTCCGCCCGCCTTGGGTTTGAGCAAGTAGCGAAACGGCGACTTCTGCTGGGCATGTTTGCCCGGCGTAAACCGAGTGCCTTCGGCAAAGTTGAAAATCCCTACCGGGTTTGCGCGAAACTTCGCACAGGTCTTGCGGGTGGTTTCCAGGTCTTTGCCTTTCTTCTCCGGGTGTTTCTCCAAGTAGGCCTTGGTGTAGCGCTTCATGAACGGAAAGCCCAACGCCCACCACGCCAGACCAATCACCGGCACCCAGATCAATTCCTGCTTGAGGAAGAACTTCAGCGGGCGAATCCGTCGATTGAGCACGTATTGCAACACCATGATGTCGACCCAGCTCTGGTGGTTGCTGGTCACTAGGTACGAGTGCTGATAGTCCAGCCCTTCAAGGCCTTTGAGATGCCAACGCGTTCGCTGTACCAGGTTCATCCAGCCCTTGTTGTTAGTTACCCAGGCTTCGTGGGTGTGGTTCATCAGCCATTCGCTGAAGCGTTTGGCAAACGGTAGCGCCTTGAACAGCGCGACGATGAATAGGAACGAACACAGCAGTATCGTGTTCAGTGCCAGCAACAGCGAAGCGATGACCCCGCGCACGGCGGCAGGTAGAAAATCCAGCATTTAGATATCCATTGGTCGGTTGGCGGCTTGGATCGCAGTCAGTGCGATGGTGTACACGATGTCGTCGACCTGGGCGCCACGGGGCAGGTCGTTGACCGGTTTGCGCAGGCCCTGCAGCATTGGGCCAAGGCTTACGCAGTCGGCGCTGCGTTGCACGGCTTTGTGGGTGGTGTTACCCGTGTTCAGATCGGGGAAGACGAACACCGTGGCTTTGCCGGCGACCTGGCTGTTGGGCGCCAATTGCCGCGCTACGTTTTCGTTGGCGGCGGCGTCGTATTGCAGCGGGCCGTCGATCAGCAGCGAGCTTTGCTGTTCGTGGGCGAGCAGGGTGGCCTCGCGGACTTTTTCCACTTCTTCTCCACTGGCTGAATCACCGCTGGAATAACTGATCATCGCCACACGTGGGGTAATGCCGAATGCCGCCGCCGAATCGGCGCTTTGCAGGGCGATTTCCGCCAGTTCCGCAGCGCTTGGGTGCGGGTTCATCACGCAGTCGCCGTAGACCAGCACCTGCTCGGGGAACAGCATGAAGAACACGGACGACACCAGGGTGCAGCCCGGCGCCGTTTTGATCAGCTGTAGGGCAGGGCGGATGGTGTTCGCGGTGGAGTGGATAACGCCAGAGACCAGGCCGTCCACTTCGTCCAGCGCGAGCATCATCGTGGCGATCACCACGGTGTCTTCCAATTGTTGCTCGGCCATTGGCGCGTTGAGGCTCTTACTTTTGCGCAGCGCGACCATCGGTTCGACGTAGCGTTGGCGGATCAGGTCCGGGTCGAGAATCTCAAGGCCTTCAGGCAATTCGATGCCTTGGGCGCGGGCGACGGCTTCCACGTCTGCCGGCTTGGCCAGCAGCACGCAGCGCGCGATGCCCCTTGCCTGGCAGATAGCGGCGGCTTGCACGGTCAGCGGCTCGCTGCCTTCGGGCAGCACAATGCGTTTGTTGGCAGCCTGGGCGCGTTGGATCAACTGGTAGCGGAACACCGCCGGCGATAGACGCATCTCCCGCGGCGTGCCGCAGCGCTGGTGCAGCCAGCGCGCGTCGAGGTGGCTGGCGACGAAATCGGTGATGATCTCCGCGCGCTCGCGGTCATCAATGGGGATTTCCTTGTTGAGGTTGTTGAGCAGGTTGGCGGTCTCGTAGGAACCGGTACTCACCGACAAAACCGGCAGCCCAGCCTGGAAGGCGCCGCGGCACAGATCCATGATGCGCGGGTCGGGCAGAGTATCGCTGGTCAGCAGCAGGCCGGCCAGGGGTACGCCGTTGATCGCGGCCAGGCTGACGGCGAGGATGATGTCGTCACGGTCGCCGGGGGTCACCACCAGCACGCCGGGCTTGAGCAGCTCTACGGTGTTGCGCATGGTGCGGGCGCAAATGATGATCTTGGTCATGCGCCGAGTTTCGTAGTCGCCGGCGTTGAGGATCTGCGCGCCCATCAGGTCGGCTACGTCGCGGGTGCGCGGCGCGTTGAGTTCCGGCTGGTACGGGATGCAGCCCAGCAGGCGGAAGTCACCGCTGCGCAACAGCGGCGAATGTTCTTTCAGGCGCGCCGAGAAAGCTTCCATGCTTTCGTCGGTGCGTACTTTGTTGAGGATTACGCCGAGTACCTTCGGGTCTTTCGGGCCGCCGAACAACTGGGCCTGCAATTCCACGCGGCCTGAGAGTTCGGTAAGCACTTCGTTTTCCGGAGCGGAGACAAGAATCACTTCAGCATCCAGGCTCTTGGCCAAGTGCAGGTTGACCCGCGCCGCGTAGCTGGCATTGCGGGTCGGCACCATGCCTTCGACGATCAGCACATCCTTGCCCACCGCGGCCTGCTGATACAGCGTGATAATTTCTTCTAGCAGTTCATCCAACTGGCCGTCGCCGAGCATCCGCTCTACATGGGCGAGGCCCAGGGGTTGTGGAGGCTTCAGGCCGTGGGTGCGTGCCACCAGTTCGGTGGAGCGTTCTGGGCCGGTGTCGCCAGGATGCGGTTGGGCAATCGGCTTGAAGAAGCCGACTTTCAGCCCGGCCCGTTCAAGGGTGCGCACCAGCCCTAGGCTGATGGAGGTCAGACCCACACCAAAATCGGTGGGCGCGATAAAAAAAGTCTGCATGCGAATTCTCTGGAGGTGCATGGCTTCGGTGGCGCTCTATGGCTGAGTGCCTACCGGGAATCAGGCGTCAAGGTTATCGTTATTCGGTGCTTGCGCACACCAGCCGCAGGCAAAGGGCTGGCCTATTTTTTCCAGGCGCTGTGCGGGGTCGAGTACCCACGCGCGGGATTGCCACGGCGGCTGGTGGCGCAGGTGCTGGGTATGGCCGCATGAAAGCTCGGCCACCCAATGCCCTTCTTCGTCCGAATGAAAACCGATGATCATGACCGTTGATTGGTCCCGTCCGTCCGGGTTCCGTTCGCTTTCGGGCAAATCCTTGTTTAGACTTGTCCGTTCTTCATTCTTATGCAAAAGGTCTCGCCCCATGACGATCGCCGCTAACAAGGCTGTCTCCATCGACTATACCCTGACCAACGACGCTGGTGAGGTCATCGACAGCTCCGCCGGCGGCGCGCCGCTGGTCTACCTGCAAGGCGCAGGTAATATCATCCCAGGCCTGGAAAAGGCCCTGGAAGGCAAGGCAGTTGGTGATGAACTGACCGTAGCCGTAGAACCTGAAGATGCCTACGGCGAATACTCTGCTGAACTGGTCAGCACTTTGAGCCGCAGCATGTTCGAAGGCGTTGACGAGCTGGAAGTGGGCATGCAGTTCCACGCTTCCGCGCCGGACGGCCAAATGCAGATCGTGACCATCCGTGATCTGGACGGCGACGACGTAACCGTCGACGGCAACCACCCTCTGGCTGGTCAGCGCCTGAACTTCCAAGTAAAGATCGTTGCCATCCGCGACGCTTCCCAGGAAGAAGTTGCTCACGGCCACGTTCACGGTGAAGGCGGTCATCAGCACTGATTGATGCGTTAATCAGCTGATAGCAAAAACGCCCCGACTTGTTCGGGGCGTTTTTTTGTGCCTGAAATCATCACAGCTCCTTCTGTGGCAAGGGGCAAGCTCGCTCTCGCATGTGTTTTCAGGCACAAACAAAAATGCCCCGGACCTTTCGGTACGGGGCATTTCCTAACTGTTTCGCAACCAAGGTTACGTAGCAGTTGTTACCACTTAGGCTGCAGCAGCAACGCTCAGAGCCTTGATGTGGCCATTCAGGCGGCTCTTATGGCGAGCGGCCTTGTTCTTGTGGATGATGCCTTTATCGGCCATACGGTCGATAACTGGCACAGCCAGAACGTAAGCTGCTTGAGCTTTTTCAGCGTCTTTGGTGTCGATGGCTTTAACTACATTCTTGATGTAGGTACGAACCATGGAACGCAGGCTGGCGTTGTGGCTGCGACGCTTCTCAGCCTGTTTTGCACGTTTTTTGGCGGAAGGTGTGTTGGCCACCGTCGAGCTCCTCGAAAGACTTTTTAGGAAATAGCAAACAAAATAGGCCGCGAATCATGCCGATGACTTGATGTGTTGTCAAGGGCGGCTGATGCGAACTGCTGAGTGGTCGATCTGAAGAGGCGGGTGATTTATTTCCGGCGCTTGACCTGTAAACTCGCGAGCTTTGGCTCTGTGCTGTTGCAGGCGCGCAGTATCGCATAAGTGGGCGCTTTGTTCGCCTGCTCTTTATCTATAGGCGCAAACTCTTTCAATGAATCTGCTCAAATCGTTGGCTGCCGTCAGCTCTATCACAATGATCTCCAGGGTTTTGGGGTTCGTGCGTGACACCCTGCTGGCGCGCATTTTTGGCGCCAGCATGGCCACGGATGCCTTCTTTATTGCCTTTAAGTTGCCCAATCTGCTGCGCAGGATCTTCGCTGAAGGCGCATTTTCCCAAGCGTTCGTGCCGATTCTGGCTGAATACAAGACTCAGCAGGGCGAGGAAGCTACTCGTACCTTTATTGCCTACGTTTCGGGCCTGCTGACCCTGGTTTTAATGCTGGTGACCCTCATCGGAATGCTCGCCGCTCCCTGGGTGATCTGGGCGACGGCCCCCGGTTTTGCCAATACGCCGGAAAAGTTCGCGCTGACCACTGATCTGCTGAGAGTGACCTTTCCTTATATATTGCTGATTTCCCTGTCATCCCTGGCCGGGGCGATCCTCAATACCTGGAACCGGTTTTCGGTGCCGGCGTTCGTGCCAACGTTGCTAAACGTCAGCATGATTATTTTCGCGCTGTTTCTCACGCCGTACTTCGATCCGCCGGTCATGGCCTTGGGTTGGGCGGTGCTGGCCGGTGGTCTGGCGCAATTGCTCTACCAACTGCCGCACCTGAAAAAGATCGGCATGCTCGTGCTGCCTCGTCTGAATCTGAAAGACACCGGCGTCTGGCGCGTGATGCGCAATATGCTGCCGGCGATTCTCGGCGTGTCGGTCAGTCAGATTTCCCTGATTATCAACACGGCCTTTGCCTCGCTGCTGGTATCGGGCTCGGTGTCGTGGATGTATTACGCCGATCGTCTGATGGAGTTGCCTTCCGGCGTGCTCGGCGTGGCCTTGGGTACAATTCTGCTACCGACCCTGGCGCGTACCTACGCAAGCAAGGACCGTCAGGAGTACTCGCGCATCCTCGATTGGGGCCTGCGCCTGTGTTTCGTCCTGGTGTTGCCGTGCGCCCTTGCGCTGGGGATCCTGGCCGAGCCGCTAACGGTCTCACTGTTCCAATACGGGCAGTTCGACGCCCATGACGCCTTGATGACGCAGCACGCGCTGGTTGCTTACTCCGTTGGCCTGCTCGGCATCATCGTGATCAAAGTGCTGGCGCCTGGCTTCTACGCCCAGCAGAACATCCGCACCCCGGTCAAAATCGCGATTTTCACGCTGATCGTCACGCAACTGCTCAACCTTGTGTTTATCGGCCCGTTGGCTCACGCCGGCCTGGCCCTGGCCATCAGTGCGGGCGCCTGCATCAACGCTGGACTGCTGTTTTATCAGCTGCGCAAACAGCAGATGTTCCAGCCGCAGCCGGGCTGGGGCATGTTTGCACTGAAGTTGCTGGTGGCGGTGGCAATGATGTCGGCGGTTCTGCTTGGGCTGATGCACTTTATGCCAGCGTGGGACCAAGGCCACATGTTAGATCGCTTCATGCGCCTGGGTGCGCTGGTGGTCGCCGGTGTGGTGGTGTACTTCGGGATGTTGCTGCTGCAGGGTTTCCGCCTGCGCGATTTCAATCGCAAGTCGCTGAGCTAGAGAGTTTGCTGCGATAAAACAGGTGTTTTATCGATTCCATCCACCTTGCCCTGCGCTGTTGCCTGTCGTCCGGGGCTGGGTGTGGTTATAATCGACCACTTTATGAGCAAGAAGCGCGTTATGCAGCTGGTTCGAGGTCTCCACAACCTGCGCCCCCAGCATCGGGGCTGCGTCGCCACTATTGGCAACTTTGACGGTGTTCACCGTGGTCACCAGGCTATCCTGGCCCGGCTGCGCGAGCGTGCGGTCGAGTTGGGCGTGCCCAGCTGCGTGGTGATTTTTGAGCCACAGCCGCGGGAATATTTCACTCCGGAAACGGCGCCAGCCCGCTTGGCTCGCTTGCGGGACAAGCTGCAACTGCTAGCTGAAGAAGGTGTGGACCGCGTCCTCTGCCTGGCTTTCAATCAGCGCTTGCAAAGCCTCAGCGCTGCCGAGTTCGTTGACCGCATCCTCGTGGATGGCCTGGGCGTACAACATCTGGAGGTCGGCGACGACTTCCGTTTTGGTTGCGACCGGGTTGGGGATTTTGAATTCCTGCAGCACGCCGGCGTCATCCAGGGCTTTACCGTCGAAGCCGCGCAAACCGTCGAATTAGATGGCCTGCGCGTGAGCAGTACCCAAGTGCGTAATGCGCTGGCGGCTGCCGACTTCGCCTTGGCTGAGCGTTTGCTCGGTCGCCCGTTCCGCATTGCCGGGCGGGTGCTGCACGGCCAGAAGCTGGCGCGCCAATTGGGCACGCCAACCGCCAACGTGCAACTCAAGCGCCGTCGTGTGCCGCTGACAGGGGTTTACCTGGTTAGCGTCGATATTGACGGCCAGTCGTGGCCGGGAGTCGCCAACATAGGCGTCAGGCCCACGGTTGCAGGTGATGGCAAGGCCCACCTGGAGGTTCACCTTTTGGATTTTGCCGGTGATTTATACGACCGGCGTTTGACGGTGGTTTTCCACCAGAAGCTGCGTGAAGAGCAGCGTTTCGCCTCCCTTGAGGCGTTGAAAACGGCGATCAATGCGGATGTCGCCGCCGCCCGTGCACTAGCCGCACCTAGCGCCCATCGCTAACCGAAGAGCCTTAAATGACCGACTATAAAGCCACGCTAAACCTTCCGGACACCGCCTTCCCAATGAAGGCCGGCCTGCCACAGCGCGAACCGCAGATCCTGCAGCGCTGGGACAGTATTGGCCTGTACGGAAAGTTGCGCGAGATTGGCAAGGATCGTCCGAAATTCGTCCTGCACGATGGCCCTCCTTACGCCAACGGCACGATTCATATCGGTCATGCGCTGAACAAAATTCTCAAGGACATGATCCTGCGCTCGAAAACCCTGTCGGGCTTCGACGCGCCGTATGTGCCGGGTTGGGACTGCCACGGTCTGCCCATCGAACACAAGGTCGAAGTGACCTACGGTAAGAACCTGGGTGCCGATAAAACCCGCGAACTGTGCCGTGCCTACGCCGCCGAGCAGATCGAAGGGCAGAAATCCGAGTTCATTCGCCTGGGTGTGCTGGGCGAGTGGGACAACCCGTACAAAACCATGAACTTCAAGAACGAGGCCGGTGAAATCCGTGCCTTGGCCGAAATCGTCAAGGGCGGTTTCGTGTTCAAGGGCCTCAAACCCGTGAACTGGTGCTTCGATTGCGGCTCGGCCCTGGCTGAAGCGGAAGTCGAATACGAAGACAAGAAGTCCTCGACCATCGACGTAGCCTTCCCGATTGCTGACGACGCCAAGCTGGCCCAGGCGTTTGGCCTGGCTAGCCTGAGCAAACCGGCTGCCATCGTGATCTGGACCACCACCCCGTGGACCATTCCCGCCAACCAGGCGCTGAACGTGCACCCGGAATTCACCTATGCCCTGGTGGACGTCGGTGATCGCCTGCTGGTACTCGCCGAGGAAATGGTCGAAGCGTGCCTGGCTCGCTACGAACTGCAAGGTTCGGTGATCGCCACCACCACCGGTTCCGCGCTGGAGCTGATCAACTTCCGTCACCCGTTCTATGACCGTCTGTCGCCGGTGTACCTGGCTGACTACGTCGAATTGGGTTCGGGTACCGGTGTGGTTCACTGCTCGCCCGCGTATGGCGTGGACGACTTCGTGATCTGCAAGAAGTACGGCATGGTCAACGATGAGATCATCAACCCGGTGCAAAGCAACGGTGTTTACGTGCCTTCGCTGGAGTTCTTCGGCGGCCAGTTCATCTTCAAGGCCGATCAGCCGATCATCGATAAGCTGCGTGAAGTCGGTGCGCTGATGCAAACCGACACCATCAAGCACAGCTACATGCACTGCTGGCGTCATAAGACCCCGCTGATCTACCGCGCCACCGCGCAATGGTTTATCGGCATGGACAAAGAGCCGACCAGCGGCGACACCTTGCGTGTGCGCTCGCTCAAG
The DNA here is from genome assembly GCF_052113765.1 of Pseudomonas sp. W22_MBD1_FP4. Lineage (NCBI taxonomy): Bacteria > Pseudomonadati > Pseudomonadota > Gammaproteobacteria > Pseudomonadales > Pseudomonadaceae > Pseudomonas > Pseudomonas sp. W22_MBD1_FP4. The sequence goes on from NZ_JBGQOI010000004.1 coordinate 103,212, forward strand.
GCCATCGAAGACACCACGTTCGTCCCGGCGTGGGGCCAGGCGCGCCTGCATTCGATGATCGCCAACCGTCCGGACTGGTGCATCTCCCGTCAACGCAACTGGGGTGTGCCGATCCCGTTCTTCTTGAACAAGGAAAGCGGTGAGTTGCATCCGCGTACCGTCGAACTGATGGAAGTGGTGGCCCAGCGTGTTGAACAGGAAGGCATCGAAGCCTGGTTCAAGCTGGACGCCGCCGAACTGCTGGGCGAAGAAGCGCCGCAGTACGACAAAATCAGCGACACCCTCGACGTATGGTTCGACTCGGGCACCACCCACTGGCACGTGCTACGCGGTTCGCACCCGATGGGCCACGAGACCGGTCCGCGTGCCGACCTGTACCTGGAAGGCTCGGACCAACACCGTGGCTGGTTCCACTCGTCATTGCTGACCGGTTGCGCGATCGACGATCACGCCCCGTATCGCGAGCTGCTGACACACGGTTTCACCGTCGACGAGACGGGCCGCAAGATGTCCAAGTCGCTGAAAAACGTGATCGAACCGAAAAAGATCAACGACACCCTGGGCGCCGACATCATGCGTCTGTGGGTTGCGTCTACTGACTACTCGGGCGAGATCGCCGTATCGGACCAGATCCTGGCCCGCAGCGCCGATGCCTACCGTCGTATCCGTAATACCGCGCGCTTCCTGCTGTCGAACCTGACCGGCTTCAACCCGGCCACCGATATCCTGCCGGCCGAGGACATGCTCGCCCTGGACCGTTGGGCCGTGGACCGTACCCTGTTGTTGCAGCGCGAGTTGCAGGAGCACTACGGCGAATACCGCTTCTGGAACGTGTATTCGAAGATCCACAACTTCTGCGTGCAGGAGTTGGGTGGTTTCTACCTCGACATCATCAAGGACCGCCAGTACACCACCGGCGCCAACAGCAAGGCACGCCGCTCGGCGCAGACCGCGCTGTATCACATCTCCGAAGCGCTGGTGCGCTGGATCGCACCGATCCTGGCCTTCACCGCCGACGAGCTGTGGGAATACCTGCCGGGTGAGCGTAACGAGTCCGTGATGCTCAACACCTGGTACGAAGGCCTGACCGAACTGCCGGCCGATTTCGAACTGGGTCGCGAGTACTGGGAAGGCGTGATGGCCGTCAAAGTTGCAGTGAACAAGGAGCTGGAAGTGCAGCGTGCGGCCAAGGCCGTCGGCGGCAACCTGCAGGCCGAAGTCACCCTGTTTGCCGAGGAAGGCCTGACCGCCGACTTGACCAAGCTGAGCAACGAACTGCGGTTTGTACTGATCACCTCGACTGCAAGCTTGGCGCCATTCGCCCAGGCCCCAGCGGACGCCGTGGCCACCGAAGTGCCGGGCCTCAAGCTCAAAGTGGTCAAGTCGGCCTTTGCCAAGTGCGCTCGTTGCTGGCATTGCCGTGAAGACGTCGGCGTGAACCCTGAGCATCCAGAAATCTGTGGTCGTTGCGTCGACAACATCTCGGGTGAAGGCGAGGTTCGCCATTATGCCTAATACCAGTCGTTTCGGACGTCTGGGCTGGCTCGTACTGAGTTTGCTGGTCTTGGTCATCGACCAGGTCAGCAAGGCTCATTTCGAAGGCTCCCTGGAAATGTTCCAGCAAATCGTGGTGATCCCGGATTACTTCAGCTGGACCCTCGCCTACAACACCGGCGCCGCTTTCAGCTTCCTGGCTGACGGTGGCGGCTGGCAGCGCTGGTTGTTCGCGCTGATCGCAGTGGTGGTCAGTGCGGTGCTCGTGGTCTGGCTCAAGCGCCTGGGCCGCGATGACACCTGGCTGGCCGTCGCCTTGGCCTTGGTTCTGGGCGGCGCGCTGGGTAACCTGTACGACCGCATTGCCCTGGGCCATGTGATCGACTTTATCCTGGTGCATTGGCAGAACCGTCATTATTTCCCTGCGTTCAACTTTGCCGACAGCGCCATCACCGTTGGTGCAATCATGCTGGCGCTGGATATGTTCAAAAGTAAGAAAACCGGAGAGACCGTCAATGACTGATCAGGTATTGGCTGAGCAACGCATCGGCCAGAACACGGAAGTCACTTTGCATTTCGCATTGCGCCTGGAGAATGGCGACACGGTCGACAGCACGTTCGACAAGGCCCCGGCGACCTTCAAGGTCGGCGACGGCAATCTGCTGCCGGGTTTCGAAGCGGCTCTATTCGGTTTCAAGGCTGGCGACAAGCGCACCCTGCAGATCCTGCCGGAAAACGCTTTTGGTCAGCCTAACCCGCAAAACGTGCAGATCATCCCGCGTTCGCAGTTCCAGGACATGGACCTGTCGGAAGGCCTGCTGGTGATCTTTAACGACGCCGCGAATACTGAGCTGCCTGGCGTGGTGAAAGCGTTCGATGACGCGCAAGTGACCATCGACTTCAACCACCCGCTGGCCGGTAAAACCTTGACGTTTGACGTTGAAATCATCGACGTTAAAGCGCTCTAACTGACGAAACACACTAAATGTGTGGATCGGACTTGTGTGAGGGGGCTTGCCCCCGATAGCGGGGTATCAGTCAAAGTTTTTTACTGACCCATCACTATCGGGGGCAAGCCCCCTCACACCTTTGATCTTCATTGTCAGTTGAGTAGCTTCAATACTGACCCATAGTAGCTGCAAGACACGAGGCACAGCATGCAAATCAAACTCGCCAACCCCCGTGGCTTCTGCGCCGGCGTGGACCGTGCGATCGAAATCGTCAATCGTGCCCTGGAAGTTTTCGGTCCGCCGATCTACGTGCGTCATGAAGTCGTCCACAACAAGTTTGTGGTCGAAGACCTGCGCGCACGTGGCGCCATCTTTGTCGAAGAACTGGAGCAGGTGCCGGACGACGTGATCGTCATCTTCAGTGCTCATGGTGTTTCCCAGGCCGTGCGTACCGAAGCGGCGGGCCGGGGCCTGAAAGTGTTCGACGCGACTTGCCCGCTGGTTACTAAGGTGCACATCGAAGTCGCGCGCTACAGCCGTGATGGTCGGGAATGCATTCTGATCGGTCATGCCGGTCACCCGGAAGTCGAAGGCACCATGGGCCAATACGACGCCAGCAACGGCGGCGCCATCTACTTGGTGGAGGACGAGAATGACGTCGCCAGCCTTCAGGTACACAACCCTGATCGTTTGGCCTTCGTGACTCAGACAACCTTATCCATGGACGACACCAGCCGTGTGATCGACGCGCTACGCAGCCGCTTCCCGGCCATTGGCGGCCCGCGCAAGGATGACATCTGCTACGCCACCCAAAACCGCCAGGACGCGGTCAAACAATTGGCTGACGAGTGCGATGTGGTTCTGGTGGTTGGCAGTCCTAACAGCTCCAATTCCAACCGCCTGCGTGAGCTGGCTGAGCGGATGGCGACACCGGCGTACCTGATCGACGGTGCCGAAGACATGCAACGCAGTTGGTTCGATGGCGTCGAGCGTATTGGCATCACTGCGGGTGCTTCTGCCCCTGAAGTGCTGGTGCGCGGTGTTATCCAGCAACTGCACGCCTGGGGCGCTACCGGCGCTGATGAGCTGGTAGGACGTGAAGAGAACATCACTTTCTCCATGCCCAAGGAGCTGCGCGTTCGCTCATTGCTTTGAACGTCAGGGTGCCGGATTAACTTCGGCACAACGCCTGTTCGGCTTTATCGCTACGCAGGCTGATACGCCCACTAGGCGCCAGCACCAACTGGTGCAGGCTTTGCGCCGAGTCCCTGGCGCATACGTGCACAGTGCCAGCACGAAAACCTCCCCCTGAAAACACCGGCTCGCCTGAACTGCTGAAGCGCACCTGGCTTTTGACCGGCCCATTCCCGACTATCGGCACGCGCCCGCTGTCTTGGCGCTCCAAGAGCACGGGGTTGTCGTCGTCCTGATGCCCGTGTCCGCTCACATCCAATATCACCCGCCAACCCTTGCTCCAGTCCTCGTCCAGTGCGTGGATGACCACCGCACGGTTACGCGCGATGGCTTCAGTGCGTGCGAAGCGAAGCCCGCTGGTAAGTGATTGTGCCGCGCTTTGTCGCAGCTGTGACTCCAGCAGGCCCATGAAATTAGGTGCTGCCAGATGCAGCAGAGTGCCGCTCACAAGGAGTCCGAGCAGCAGTTCGATCAGGGTAAAACCTCGCTGTTCCATCGGCTTTCTCTCCGTGGGCGTGTTTAGGAAACAGGTCTAGGCATAGGTATAGCGTCCGTTTCTGGGAGGCGAATGATGGCCTATAGGTCCAAAGTATTTCCCTTTGTGCCGTGGGCAGCACGGGCGAAAAACCGACGCTAGTCTTGGATCGCACAGCGGGATTTCCTGCTTTCTTCGGCCTTCGACACGGATGACGACGGTAATGTTTTCCTGCCTTAACACCTGTTTTCCCCACGCTTTTGCGCGATGCCAGACCGGCATGACGTTGATCGAGGTACTGGTGGCGATGCTGATTCTCACCGTGGGCCTGTTAGGCGCAGTGGTGCTTCAACTAAATGCCCTCAAGTACACCGAAAGTTCGAGGATGACCAGTCAGGCCAGTTTTATTGCCTACGATATGCTCGACCGAGTCCGCGCCAATTCCGGCGCGGACTACTCATTGCGCCACGGAGTGCAGGCCCCCAGTACTGGGAACGTCAGCGTGCGTGATTTGGACCTCCATGATTTCGAATCCAATATTCGCGCCTTTGCCGGGGAGGGTGCCAAAGGTTCAGTGGCGGTCAGCACAAATGAAGTGACTGTCAGTATCAGTTGGGATGGCAGCCGAAGTGAGAACACGCCTGGCGCGCGGGAAACCTTGTCCCTGACCAGTCGCATCGACAATGAACCTGGGGTAATGCAATGAGGCCTCTGGTTAGCGGTTTCAGCCTGGTGGAATTGTTGCTGGCACTGGCCGTCGGTTTGGTACTGGTGATTGGAGGGAGCCAAGTGGTGATCAGCTCCCGAGTTACCTACGCCAGCCAGCAGGCTTCCATGTTGTTGCAGGATGACGCGCGGTTTGCGCTGGGCAAGATGATTCAGGACATTCGTCAGGCTGGGATGTTTGGCTGTTTGGCCACGGAAGTTATTGATAACGCGCCGCCAGCCTTTGAACAGCCCATGCGCTGGACTGCCGGGGGTAGCTCAAAGTCGCTAACGCTGGTCACCACTGATGTCGGCCGAGGGGTTGGCAGGCCAGACTGGACGGTGCTGTCCGACTGCACGACTAACGCTCAAGCCTATGCAGGGAATCCACCTGCCCCTGATCCTGGACAGATTCGTTTTGCGATTCGACAGCTGACTTACACCTTCGAGACCAGCCAGTTAAAGGTCAGCACGCTCGCAGCGCCGGCCAAGGCGGTGCTGGTGGATAACGTACGGGATTTCGATATCAGTTTCGGCGTGGCTGCCAGGGCGTCATCACCGCGAGTTGTGGGCTACGACGCCATGCCATCCGATGAGGCATTGATCCGCAGCGTGCGCATCCGCATGACGCTGCAGGACCCCACTGGGAAGGTGAGAGATCAAACCTACAGCGTGGTGGTGGCTCTGCGAAACCGTGTGGGGTAGGGCAGCCATGAAGAGTGCTGGAGGAATTTCTTTGCGACAAAGAGGGATAGTCCTGCTGATAAGCCTGGTGTTTCTGCTGTTGTTGGCGTTGATCGGGTTGTCGTCCATGCAGGGGGCAGTCACCCAGCAAAAAATTGCCGGCAGCCTGTGGCATCGCAACCAATCGTTTCAAGCAGCAGAAAGTGGCTTAAGGCTGGGGGAGGAAGTTGTGAGGCGAAAGGGTGCGGATTTGCCGCAGTGCCATTCGATTGTTGCCTGTGGGCCTCCGGATGAGGCGTTGTCGGTGGTCGCGGCCGGTACCAGTCCTGTTTCATCAGTTAACTGGGTTGCCATCAAAGGGGGGCTCTACGGTATTCAATCCCTTGGTCCGAGCGTAGGACTGGCGAATTTGCCACCGCAAACCCCAGCAACGTTGTACCGGGTGACGGCGATTGGGATGAGTGGTCAGTCACGCACGGTATTGGAGACCGTGTACGCGCGAGTGGACGAAGCCAGTGGCTCGCGTTTTAGGCGAGTGTCTTGGCGACAACTTCAATAAGGAGCAATGGAATGGGCATGGACAGCCAGGGATTTACCCTGATCGAGTTACTGATCGCTGTGGCGATTATCGCGTTTCTGGCCGGGATAGCTTACCCCGGGTACACCGGCCATGTGAAAAAAGTCTATCGCGCGGAAATTGTCGCGCTGCTGACTGAGCAAGCTCAGCTACTGGAGCGCTTTTATACGAGGAACGGCACTTTTATTGACGCAAGCGGCGTCAGCACGGGCAATGATCGCTATAGAATCACCGCTGCGTTGAACCCTCAGGATTTCTACCTGGTCGCTACGCCGGGCGCCGATTCGTTGATGGCTGGTGACCCTTGCGGTGGCTTCAGCCTCAGCAGCACCGGTCTACGGGCCAATCCGGGTGCTGCTCCTGAAATGTCGCGCCAGACATGCTGGGGGCAATGATGAGGTGGCTGGATGATTGGGCGCCGGGCGCGCCTGTTCCTATTTTATCGGCTGGATCAAATGATGGCTAAGCAACAGCAAGTGGTGATTGTCGGAGGCGGAGTCATTGGCCTGCTGACGGCGTACAACCTGGCGAGCCAGGGGCAGGCGGTCGTCCTGTTGGAGCGCGCCGGCGTTGGGCAGGAGTCTTCATGGGCGGGCGGTGGCATTGTTTCGCCGCTGTATCCGTGGCGCTACAGCCCGGCGGTCACTGCTTTGGCCCATTGGTCCCAGGATTTTTATCCACAACTGGGTGAGCGCCTGTTTGCCGCCACCGGCGTGGATCCGGAGGTTCATGTTACCGGCTTGTACTGGTTGGACTTGGACGACGAGGCTGAAGCGCTGGCATGGGCGATCCGTGAAGGTCGGCCCCTGACCAAAGTGGATGTTTCGGCCGCCCATGATGCGGTGCCGGTGCTGGGCGGCGGGTATTGCCAAGCAATCTATATGGCGAATGTGGCCAATGTGCGAAACCCTCGCTTGGTTAAATCCCTTAAAGCCGCGTTATTGGCGATGCCTGGCGTAATCGTTCACGAACAGTGCGAAGTCACCGGATTTGTTCTGGAAGGCGACAATGTGGTGGGCGTAAATACGGCAGAGGGGCCGATTGTGGGGGCGCATGTAGTGTTGGCGGCAGGAGCGTGGAGCGGTGAGTTGCTTGGCACGCTGGGCTTGGCGCTTCCGGTGGAGCCGGTCAAGGGGCAGATGATTTTGTACAAGTGCGCCTCGGACTTCCTGTCGAGCATGGTCCTGGCCAAGGGGCGTTACGCCATCCCCCGGCGCGACGGACACATTCTCATCGGAAGTACCCTGGAACATGAGGGCTTCGACAAGACACCCACCGAAACTGCGCTGGAAAGTCTCAAGGCCTCGGCTGTGGAACTGATTCCCGCTCTGGCGGATGCCGAGGTGGTTGGGCATTGGGCCGGTTTGCGCCCCGGTTCACCGGAAGGCATTCCCTATATTGGCCAGGTGCCCGGCTTCAAAGGGCTGTGGCTCAACTGCGGGCACTACCGCAACGGCCTGGTTCTGGCGCCGGCGTCCTGTCAGTTGTTTGCAGACTTGCTGCTGGGGCATACGCCGATTATCGACCCCGCACCTTACGCGCCTGAAGGTCGGGTCAGCGCTGGATAGACTTCGGTCCCTGCTCCAGATGCGCCTGGGTGCAATACCACTCCTGGCGCGAGCTTAGAGCGCGATCCTGTGGCAGGTGCACGCCGCAGTGGGCGCAGCGCACCATCAACGCAGCGCTTGGCTCGCTTGTGCGTCGCTGCTTGGTGGCCGGGCTTTTGAATTTGCGCCAGAACCATACCGCTGCAGCAATAACGGCAATCCAGAACAGAAGACGAAGCATGATGGGCGGTTTCTCGATAAGGAATGCGCCAGTTTAGCCAAGGACGTGGCAAGCGCACAGCGCAATAATACTGCCCAATAAAAAAGGAGCCCCGAGGGGCTCCTTTTTGCGTTGCGTCGACAGATCAGTCGAACACACCGAAGGTCATGTAGCTGAACCAGGAGCGGTCCTGATTGTTGCCCAGGGCCTCTGGCTCTTCTTCTTCGATCACGTCGCCGTTCTCGTCGTGCGGCTTGAGCTCCGAAGGAATGGCTTCCTTGGCGTCCTGGTACTGCTTGATCACGTCCTGATTGGCGCGGGTTTCGCCCGGCGGCAACGGTGGGCGCGACTCGATCAGGCCCAGGGTGTATTTGCTCAGCCACGAACGGTTGTCCGCTTCTGCAACCTGAGGCACGAACTGGCCGTCTTTCAGGCTCGGGTGATCCGGGTAGTTGAGCTTCAGGGTTTCCAGGCTGGTGTTGGCCAGTTCGTCCAAGTGCAGACGTTGGTAGGCCTCGGTCATCACTGCCAGGCCGTCACCCACGGAAGGGGTCTCCTGGAAGTTTTCTACTACGTAGCGGCCACGGTTGGCAGCAGCGACATACGCTTGACGGGTCAGGTAGTAGTGAGCTACGTGGATCTCGTAAGACGCCAGCAGGTTGCGCAGGTAGATCATGCGCTGCTTGGCGTCCGGGGCGTAGCGGCTGTTCGGGTAGCGGCTGGTCAGCTGGGCGAACTCATTGTAGGAGTCGCGGGCAGCACCTGGGTCACGCTTGGTCATGTCCAGCGGCAGGAAGCGCGCCAGCAGGCCAACATCCTGGTCGAACGAGGTCAGGCCCTTGAGGTAGTAGGCGTAGTCCACGTTCGGGTGTTGCGGGTGCAAACGGATGAAACGCTCGGCGGCGGACTTGGCGGCTTCCGGTTCGGCGTTCTTGTAGTTGGCATAGATCAGCTCAAGCTGAGCCTGGTCGGCATAGCGCCCGAACGGATAACGCGACTCCAGTGCCTTCAGCTTCGCTGTGGCGCTGGTGTAGCTATTATTGTCCAAGTCTTTCTGTGCCAGTTGGTACAGCTCGACTTCGCTCAGGTTTTCGTCGACGACTTCCTTTGTTGACGAGCAAGCAGCAGTCATGGCGAGGATGGCGATCAGCAGCAGGTGTTTCACTTGCATGGCGGCTTGCGTCCCTATGACGGCCGCTGTCTTGGGCGGGGCCGTCCTGTTATGATGAGCGCCCCGTTGAAAGCCTCGGGGCAAAAGACGCCGTATTTAACCACAAGCGCGCAGCCGAAACCAAAGGCTGTGCCACGCCTAGTCTGAGCATGTCCGATAAAATTGAACTTCGCGCAGAGGTGCCGTCCGAATTGGGCGGCCAACGCCTCGATCAAGTCGCCGCACAATTATTCGCTGAGCACTCGCGCTCGCGCCTTTCCGCCTGGATCAAAGACGGCCGCCTGACTGTGGATGGAGCGGTTATCCGCCCGCGAGACATAGTTCATGGCGGTGCGATTCTTGAGCTGACTGCCGAGCAGGAAGCCCAGGGAGAATGGGTCGCCCAAGACATTGAGCTGGATATCGTCTATGAAGACGACGACATCCTGGTCATCAACAAACCCGCAGGCCTGGTGGTTCACCCGGCGGCCGGGCACGCTGATGGCACCTTGCTCAATGCCCTGTTGCACCATATCCCGGACATCATCAACGTGCCGCGTTGCGGTATCGTGCACCGTCTGGACAAGGACACTACCGGCCTGATGGTGGTTGCCAAGACCATTCAGGCGCAGACGCAACTGGTTACGCAGTTGCAGAGCCGTAGCGTCAGCCGGATCTATGAGTGCATCGTGATTGGCGTGGTCGTTGCGGGTGGCAAGATCAACGCCCCTATCGGTCGCCACGGCCAGCAGCGCCAGCGCATGGCGGTAATGGAGGGCGGCAAGCAGGCCGTAAGCCACTACCGTGTATTGGAGCGTTTCCGTTCCCACACCCACGTTCGGGTCAAGCTGGAAACCGGTCGTACTCACCAGATTCGCGTGCACATGGCCCATATCAACTTCCCGCTGGTCGGCGATCCTGCCTACGGTGGTCGCTTCCGCATTCCGCCTGCGGCCAGTCAGACAATGGTTGAATCGCTCAAGACGTTCCCGCGCCAGGCACTGCATGCACGCTTCCTGGAACTGGATCATCCGACGAGTGGTAAGCGCATGAGCTGGGAATCGCCACTGCCGGACGATTTTGTCTGGTTGCTGTCACTGCTCAAGCAGGACCGTGAGGCGTTTGTTGGATGAGTGACTGGCTGATACCTGACTGGCCCGCGCCGGCTCGGGTAAAGGCCTGCGTTACCACCCGTGCGGGCGGCGTCAGCCTGGCGCCGTTCGACAGCCTCAACTTGGGCGATCATGTAGAGGACAGCCTGGAGGCCGTTCTTGAAAATCGCCGTCGTCTTAGCGACGCTTTTGATATTCAGCCGGCCTGGCTGCGCCAAGTTCACGGGGTGACCGTGGTTGAGGCTGATCCTGGCCGCACGGCTGAAGCCGATGGCTGTTGGACCAGCAACCCAGGCATCGCTTGTACCTCGATGACTGCCGATTGCCTGCCCGCGTTATTCTGCAACCGCGCAGGGACTCGTGTCGCAACGGCCCATGCCGGTTGGCGCGGGTTGGCGGCTGGCGTGTTGGAAGCGGCTTTCGAAAGTCTGGATGCCGCTCCTGCCGACGTACTGGTCTGGTTGGGCCCGGCAATCGGTCCTCAATCCTTTGAAGTCGGTCCTGAGGTGCGTGAAGCCTTCATGCAGCAAATGCCGACCACTGCCCAAGCCTTTGTGCCGAGCCGTAATCCCGGCAAGTTCATGGCCGACATCTATCAACTGGCTCGCCTGCGCCTTGCCGCACGGGGTGTCTCGGCTGTTTACGGTGGTGGTTTGTGCACCGTGACCGATCCGCGCTTCTTTTCTTACCGGCGCAGTCCGCGCACCGGTCGATTTGCCTCCCTTATCTGGCTAGAACGCTAGACTCTCCTGACTTACGTCAACTGTCCGTAGCTTGAATCTTCCAGAATCCACCCCATCTATAAGGGTATCTGGCAGGTTTCTTCATTCAGGAATGTTTTATAGCTCCGGCCTGCTCAAAAGGAAGGTGACTAATGCGTATTGATCGTTTAACCAGCAAATTACAGTTGGCGTTATCGGACTCCCAGTCGTTGGCGGTGGGTCTCGACCACCCGGCCATTGAGCCTGCACACTTGATGCAGGCTCTTCTGGAACAGCAAGGTGGTTCTATCAAGCCCTTGCTGATGCAGGTGGGCTTTGATGTCAGCAGCCTGCGTAAGGAGTTGAGCAAAGAGCTCGACCAGCTGCCAAAAATCCAAAATCCAACCGGCGACGTGAACATGTCGCAGGATCTGGCGCGCCTGCTTAACCAGGCCGACCGCCTGGCCCAGCAAAAGGGCGACCAGTTCATCTCCAGCGAACTGGTGCTGCTCGCCGCCATGGACGAGAACAGCAAGCTCGGCAAGTTGTTGCTGGGCCAGGGCGTGAGCAAGAAAGCCCTGGAAAATGCCATCAACAACCTGCGTGGTGGCGACGCGGTGAATGATCCTAACCACGAGGAGTCGCGCCAGGCCCTGGACAAGTACACCGTCGATCTGACCAAGCGCGCCGAAGAAGGCAAGCTTGATCCTGTCATCGGCCGCGACGACGAGATTCGTCGCACCATCCAAGTCCTGCAGCGTCGCACCAAGAATAACCCTGTGCTGATCGGTGAGCCTGGTGTGGGTAAAACCGCGATTGCCGAGGGTTTGGCCCAGCGCATCATCAATGGTGAAGTGCCGGACGGCCTTAAAGGCAAACGCCTGCTGTCCTTGGACATGGGGTCGTTGATCGCCGGTGCTAAGTTCCGCGGCGAGTTTGAAGAGCGCCTGAAATCTCTGCTTAATGAACTGTCGAAGCAGGAAGGGCAGATCATTCTGTTTATCGACGAACTGCACACCATGGTCGGCGCCGGTAAAGGCGAGGGCTCGATGGATGCTGGCAACATGCTCAAGCCAGCTTTGGCGCGCGGCGAGTTGCACTGCGTAGGTGCAACGACGCTCAACGAGTACCGTCAATATATAGAGAAGGATGCAGCCCTTGAGCGTCGCTTCCAGAAAGTGCTGGTGGAAGAACCGAGCGAAGAGGACACCATCGCCATCCTGCGCGGTTTGAAAGAACGCTATGAGGTCCACCACAAGGTGGCGATCACTGACGGTGCGATCATTGCTGCGGCCAAATTGAGCCATCGCTATATCACCGATCGTCAGTTGCCGGACAAGGCCATCGATTTGATCGACGAAGCGGCCAGCCGCATTCGTATGGAAATCGACTCCAAGCCGGAAGTGCTCGACCGCCTGGATCGGCGCCTGATTCAACTGAAAGTCGAATCCCAGGCTTTAAAGAAAGAAGAAGACGACGCTGCGAAGAAACGCCTGGAAAAACTCCAGGAAGAAATTTTGCGGCTTGAGCGCGAGTATTCGGACTTGGAAGAGATCTGGACCTCGGAAAAAGCCGAAGTGCAGGGCTCTGCGCAGATCCAGCAAAAGATCGAACAGTCCCGTCAGGAACTGGAGGCTGCACGCCGTAAGGGCGACCTGAACCGCATGGCCGAATTGCAGTACGGTGTCATCCCGGACCTGGAGCGCAGCTTGCAAATGGTCGACCAGCACGGCAAGAGCGAGAATCAGTTGCTGCGCAGCAAGGTGACCGAGGAAGAAATCGCCGAAGTCGTCTCGAAGTGGACCGGCATTCCTGTGTCGAAAATGCTCGAAGGCGAGCGCGACAAGCTGCTGAAGATGGAGCACCTATTGCACCAGCGCGTGATCGGCCAGGAAGAGGCGGTCGTAGCGGTGTCCAACGCGGTACGGCGTTCGCGGGCCGGCTTGTCCGACCCGAACCGCCCGAGCGGCTCGTTCATGTTTCTCGGCCCGACCGGCGTGGGTAAGACCGAGCTATGCAAGGCGCTGGCTGAGTTTCTCTTTGATACTGAAGAGGCCATGGTGCGGATCGATATGTCCGAGTTCATGGAAAAACACTCGGTGGCTCGCCTGATCGGTGCTCCACCAGGCTATGTGGGCTACGAGGAGGGCGGTTACCTGACCGAAGCCGTGCGGCGTAAGCCTTACTCGGTGATCCTGCTGGATGAGGTCGAGAAGGCGCATCCGGATGTATTCAACATCCTGCTGCAAGTGCTGGAAGATGGTCGGTTGACGGACAGTCACGGGCGTACCGTTGACTTCCGCAACACGGTGATCGTGATGACCTCCAACCTGGGCTCCTCCCAGATCCAGGAGTTGGTAGGTGATCGTGAGGCCCAGCGCGCTGCGGTAATGGATGCGCTGACCACACACTTCCGCCCGGAATTCATCAACCGGGTCGACGAAGTGGTGATCTTCGAGCCATTGGCGCGTGATCAGATCGCGGGCATCACCGAGATCCAGTTGGGCCGCTTGCGCGGTCGTCTGGCAGAGCGCGAGCTGTCGCTGGAGCTGAGCCGCGAGGCGTTAGACAAGCTGATCGCAGTCGGTTACGACCCGGTGTATGGTGCACGGCCTTTGAAACGTGCGATCCAGCGCTGGATCGAAAACCCGCTGGCGCAGTTGATCCTGTCAGGCAGCTTTATGCCAGGCACCAGCGTAGAGGCGACTGTGGAGAACGACGAAATCGTCTTCCATTAAGCCTGGATTGCAGCGTTATGAGAGAAGGTCCCGCATCGCGGGACCTTTTTTTTCGTTAGGGCGTTGAACTGTAAGGAAAAGGCTTGTAAAGTGCGCCCCGCAGCAACGTCAGCCCACGGGTTTCTTCTCCCCAAGAAGAAATCAGAAAGAAGCGCAAATCATTGTCTTAAAAGCAATTTAAAGGGTTGACAGGGGTTTTTAAGATTGTAGAATAGCGCGCCTCAGAGACGCTAACGTAGCGATACGGACAGGGTCGAAGAGGAGAGTTTCAAGCAGTAAAAGTTGTACTTTGAAATATGTAGTTCCGTGATAGCTCAGTCGGTAGAGCAAATGACTGTTAATCATTGGGTCCCAGGTTCGAGTCCTGGTCACGGAGCCAATTTCAAACCGGGGTATAGCGCAGTCCGGTAGCGCGCCTGCTTTGGGAGCAGGATGTCGGGAGTTCGAATCCCCCTACCCCGACCATTTTTGGGTCGTTAGCTCAGTTGGTAGAGCAGTTGGCTTTTAACCAATTGGTCGTAGGTTCGAATCCCACACGACCCACCATTTTTGAGACCAGTTAGCGCTGGAATCGAATCTTAAGATCAGAGGCCAAAAGCGCTGATCGAAGAAGGCGACTGAGAGGTCGCCTTTTTTTTACCGGGGTATAGCGCAGTCCGGTAGCGCGCCTGCTTTGGGAGCAGGATGTCGGGAGTTCGAATCCCCCTACCCCGACCATATTAAAAATCCTCGTATCGAAAGATACGGGGATTTTTTTTGCGCACGCAAAACCTCAAAACACTGCGCATCAAACGTGAGAGGGGGCCTGATCCCGACAGCAGTCTGTCAGCCAATGAAGACATAGCTGACCCACCGCGATCGGGAGCAGGCCCCCTCCAACATTATTTTATGTTGTTAGTGAAGTTTGAGTCGCGGCTCAGTACCACGCCCAATCCTGCTGCCCAGCATCAGCATCGCCGTGCGGAAGAAGCCATAGAGCGCCATCTGGTGCATCCGGTACAGCGACACGTAGAACATCCGCGCCAGCCAGCCTTCGAGCATCACACTGCCTGTCAGATTGCCCATCAAGTTACCCACCGCTGAAAAGCGTGACAGCGAGATCAGCGATCCATAGTCGGTGTACTTGTACGACGGCAGCTCCTTGCCCTCGATGCGTAGCTTCAGCGACTTAGCCAGCAACGATGCTTGCTGGTGGGCAGCCTGGGCCCGTGGCGGTACGTTGCGGTCGGTGCCCGGTTGCGGGCACGCGGCGCAGTCGCCGAACGCAAAGATATTTTCGTCGCGGGTGGTTTGCAGCGTCGGCAGCACTTGCAGCTGATTGATGCGGTTGGTTTCCAGGCCATCAATGTCCTTGAGGAACCCTGGCGCGCGAATCCCCGCAGCCCACACTTTAAGACTGGCCGGAATCACCTGGCCGCTGCTGGTAATCAGTGCATCGGCAGTGACTTCGCTGACGGCCGAGTTGGTCAGCACGGTCACGCCGAGCTTCTCCAGGGTTTTATGCACCGGCCCGCTAATACGCTCCGGTAGGGCGGGCAGTACGCGTGGGCCGGCTTCGATCAGGGTGATGTGCATGTTTTCCGGCTTGATTCGGTCCAGGCCGTAGGCAGCCAGCTCATGGGCAGCGTTATGCAGCTCGGCGGCGAGTTCGACGCCGGTGGCGCCGGCGCCGACGATGGCGACACTGATCTGCTCGACGACATCAGTCTGTCCGGCATGTGCGCGCAGGTAGTGGTTGAGCAGTTGCTGGTGAAAACGTTCGGCCTGTTTGCGGGTGTCGAGAAACAGGCAGTGTTGCGCCGCGCCCTCGGTGCCGAAGTCGTTAGTGGTGCTGCCTACCGCAATCACTAGGCTGTCGTAGCTCAGAACGCGCGCAGGCACCAGTTCGCGTCCCTCTTCGTCGAGGGTGGCGGCCAACTGAATCTTCTTCTGCTCTCGGTCAAGCCCGCTCATGCGCCCCAGTTGGAACTCGAAGTGGTTCCATTTGGCCTGGGCGACGTAGTTGAGTTCGTCTTCCGAAGAGTTCAGCGACCCGGCGGCCACTTCGTGCAGCAGCGGCTTCCAGATATGGGTCAGGTTGGTGTCCACCAGCGTGATGCTGGCAGTGCCACGCTTGCCCAGAGTCTTACCCAGGCGGGTAGCCAACTCCAGACCGCCGGCGCCGCCGCCGACGATAATAATACGATGGGTCATAGGGATATCTCGCAAGGCTAAAAGAAATCGGAGCAGTTACCCTCGCGAGCGCCAGGCAGCTCATAGCGTTAGGTAACTCAAAAGGCGGCTCAGCAGACCGAGCCCGATCACCACCACCAGCACCACACCAAGGAGCAGCCACGGCCGGAAAGGCTTGCGCTCGACTCGGTTTTGGGAGAGTTGCAGATACTCTTCGACATGCTTTTGGTCGTCGGGGTTCAGGCGACTGGTCATATAAGGCCTCGTCAGGTAGACGTTGCAAAAGGGCGCCACGTTACAGTCGGGGTGGGATCAGAGGCTGATCCCCACGTCGAACACTATGCTGCGCCCCAGGTTGTTGCGCAAGAAATCCGGGGCGTCCGGGTGAGCGAACAGCACTCGCGCGAACGTTGGCCCCACCAGAGACAGCGAGCGCCAGCCTTGGCGCAAGTATTCGGTGGGGGGTGGGAAGTGGCTGTTGAGGTCGAGCACTTCGCGCTTGAGGCTGGTGAACGCGACAAGATCCAGTTCGCCCAGGTCCATCCCGCGCTCTTTGTAGTTGTGGGCCTTCTTGCGCAACGTGGGCGCCAGGCGCAGCAGGAATTCATGAGCGGGGATTCGCCGAGGCTTGGCTTCGCGCCGCACCAGTTGGCTGAGGGAGAATGCGCTACGCCGGCGCAGCAATTCGTCTCGCCATTCGTCGTTCAGTCGCCGCCCTTCATCAAGTACGAAAAACACCTCGAAACTGGCATCGCGAAACAGCACATCCGGTGGTTCTTGACCTGCGGCATGAAACTCTTCGGCGCGGTAAGGCACGTTCAAACCTTGCAGCAGGCGCTGGCAGACCCAACGCTCACGCTCCCATTTGCGGGCATTGGACAGGAACGCGTTGGCTTGTTCGGCTGCTACGGTGAGCAGGCGCAAATAATCTGAGTCATCCATGCATGCAGCTTAGCGTCCAAATGATGACCGCAGGAAGTCCTGCCGCAAAAGCCAGGGTGTAGACTGGCCTTTCAAGCGTAATTCCCCCAAATGAGGAGCGTGCAGTGAAGTTTCTGGTGGTGTTGTTGCTAAGTCTTTTACCGGTATGGGCGCAGGCTGTTGAAGTGGGCGAGCGCCTCACTCCCTGGACCTTGCTCGATCAATTCGACCAAGCCTATACCCTCGATAACCATGCGCAGATTCTGCTGGTGGCGCGCAGCATGGACGCAGCGAAGCTGGTAGATGCGGCGCTGCAAGGCCAACCTAAAGGCTACTTAGAAGCACGGCATGCAGTGTTCGTCGCCGATATCCAGCGCATGCCTCGACTGATCGCCAAACTGTTCGCGGTACCCGCCATGCAATCCTACAACTACCGGGTCATGCTGGACCGTGACGCGCGTATCGCGCCGCGTTATCCCGCAGCGGCGGATAAAGTGCTGTGGCTGCAGCTGGAAAACGGTGCGTTGGTTTCTCAGCACGAATACGGCACTGCTGCCGAATTGCGCCAGGCCCTGGAGCAGGTGAGGCCGTGATCAGCGCCGCAGTGCTGGCGCCCACAACCCTGGGCATCGGCTGGCTGTTGTACGCGCCGGTGCTGCTATGGGCGATCCTGCGCTCGCCCTGGGTCGAGTTGTTTGCCGACCGGCGGCGCCAGCATTTGCTGTTCGGTACGGTGTTCGCACTGTTCATGTTGTGGCTGGTGCGGCGGGATTTCGACACTGGTGTGTCCTACCACTTTATTGGTATGACCGCCGTAACCCTGCTGCTGGATTGGCCCCTGGCCATCGTCGGTGGTTTTGCCGCCCAGTTCGGGTTAATGCTGCTTGGGCGCCAGGACCTGGCGGCCCTTGGCGTCAACGGCCTGCTGCTGGTCGTGCTGCCGGTGCTGATCACCGAAGGCTGTGCGCTTGTGGTCGAGCGGGCGCAGCCGCGCAATCCTTTCGTGTATATCTTTTGCTCCGGTTTTTTTGCTGCCGCGCTGTCCGCCTTGCTCTGCCTGTTACTGGGGTTGGGTTTGCTATGGTTTGACGGCCGTTTTGCCATGCCGGAATGGCTGGAAGATTTCGTCGGCTATCTGTGGCTGATCATCTTCCCAGAGGCCTTTATCAACGGCATGGTCATCAGCGCTCTGGTGGTGTTTTGCCCCGAATGGCTGGAGACCTTCAACCGCACCCGCTACCTCTCTGCGCCTTGGAAGGATGACGATTCGCAGCGTTGATCCAGATCAAACCCAGGGCGAGCGAGCAGGCCCATGCTCTGCCAAATTTTAGATAAGCAGGCGGGGAGCACGGATCATGGGTGTGTATGAGTGGGCACGGCAGGAGTTGCGAAAAAGCCAGGATGCGGCGCAGGAAATCGGTTTCGACCCAGGCCTGACCCTGCGGGCCATGCTCAGTGCGGTTGTGCAGCAGAGCAAGGGCGTGCGCAGTTTTGAAGACCTGGCCGACGAGCTGCAATACCTTGCAGAAAACCTCGACGACCAGCAGGAATATGCCTTTATGCGGCCTTAATGGCGAGGCGGCAGATCTTCGGAAAACAGCTCGTCTTCTGCGTCCGGGGCTACGGGGATCTTGTGTTCTTCAGCGGCCCAGGCGCCCAGGTCGATGAGTTTGCAACGGTCCGAGCAAAACGGCCGGTTGAGATTGTCGGTTTTCCATTCCACGGGGGCGCCGCAGGTTGGGCAGTCGACGGTCAAGGGTTGGCTCATGATCGGCCTCCACGCAAAGTAAGGTAAAAGTGATGCAGTCGCTCGACCTCGCTGTGCAGCCAGGCGAGGTCCTGGTCATTGACCAGTACGTCATCGGCATGGTTCAGGCGGTCTTCACGGCTGGACTGAGCCTCTAGAATCGCCTGTACTTGCTGTTCGCTGATGCCGTCGCGCTGCAGGGTACGCTGAATCTGCACCGATTGCGGCACGTCGATCACCAGGATGCGCTGGGTCATGCTGTACTGGCCGGACTCGATCAGCAACGGCGACACCAGAATCGCGTAAGGCGAGCGCGCGCGCGCCAGGTGGCTGCGAATCTCCTCGCCGATCAGCGGGTGTAGCAAGCCTTCCAGCCATAGGCGCTCTTCAGGTACTTCAAAGATCAGCTTGCGCAACGCGGCGCGGTCCAGTTGACCGTCGGGCTGCAGCACGTGTGCACCAAAGTGCTCGGCGATGCGTGCCAGTGCCGGCCGGCCAGGCTCGACCACCCAGCGCGCGGCGTGGTCGGCGTCGACCAGGTCCACGCCCAGGTCGATAAAGTGCTGGGCCGCCGCGCTTTTACCGCTGCCGATGCCGCCGGTGAGGCCAAGAATCCAGGGTGTTGCAACAGAAGTGGTCATCTGAAACCGACAGACTGCAAATAGAAGTCGGTTATTTGACCACCCCAGAGCAATGCAATCCAGCCGGCAATTGCCAGATACGGACCAAACGGCATCGGGGCCGAAGCCTGAGTCTTGCGCACGCGCATCAGGATCAGCCCGATAACCACTCCCACCAGCGACGACATCAACAGTGTCATCGGCAAAATCTGCCAACCACCCCAGGCGCCGAGCAGAGCCAGTAACTTGAAGTCGCCGTGGCCCATGCCGTCCTTACCGGTGACCAATTTGAACAGCCAGAACACGCTCCATAAGCTCATGTAGCCGCTCACTGTGCCCCAAAGGGCGTCGGGTAAAGTTGTCAGTAATTCAAAGCTGTTGACGATCAACCCCAGCCACAGCAATGGCAGCACCAGCACATCTGGCAGTAATTGGTGGTCCGCGTCGATCAGGCTCATTGCCAGCAACCCCCAACTCAATATCAGCACTGCTGCGGCTTGCCAGCCAAAGCCGAAATGTAGGGCGACCCAGGCCGAGATCAGCCCGCACGCAAGTTCGGTGAAGGGGTAGCGTGTGCTGATGGTTGCCTGGCAGTGGGCGCAGCGGCCTCGGAGTATCAGGTAACTGAGCACCGGGATGTTTTCCCACGGCCGGATCGGATGA
The DNA here is from genome assembly GCF_052113765.1 of Pseudomonas sp. W22_MBD1_FP4. Taxonomy (NCBI): domain Bacteria; kingdom Pseudomonadati; phylum Pseudomonadota; class Gammaproteobacteria; order Pseudomonadales; family Pseudomonadaceae; genus Pseudomonas; species Pseudomonas sp. W22_MBD1_FP4. Next base: position 122,882 of record NZ_JBGQOI010000004.1, read on the forward strand.
TCACAGTGCGGGCAGCACGAGTTGGGGTGCATCAGGTTATAGGTCAGCCCGGCAGGCTCAGCAGGTAAACCGAGCACTTCGTGGGCCTGAGCACGCCATTCCCGTTCGAGCATTTTTGGCAGGCGCCACACGAGCACATTGAGAAAACTGCCGACGATCAGCCCCAGTACCGACGCTATCGCCACAAAGGCCCATGGGTGCTCACTCAACAGCAAATTCAAAATGCGCTCCCCAGTTGGAAGACCGGCAGGTACATGGCGATGACCAGCGTCGCGACAATCCCCCCCAGAACCACCATGATCAGCGGTTCCATCAGGCTGGTGAGGCTGTCGACTTGGTCGTCCACGTCGTTCTCATAGTGGTTGGCGACTTTTTCCAGCATCTGTTCCAGCATGCCCGATTCTTCGCCGATTGCTGTCATCTGAATCGCCATACTGGGAAACAGGCCGCTGTTGGTCATGGAGTGATTCAACTGCATGCCAGTGGATACATCGTGACGCATATGTTCGATTGCCTGTTTGAACGGAGCATTGCCCACGGCGCCGGCGACTGAGTCCAAAGCCTGTACCAGTGGAACACCGGCTGCAAAGGTGGTGGACAACGTACGGGCGTAGCGGGCCACTGCGGATTTTGTCAGCAGTTTGCCTGCCAAGGGCGCATTCAACAAACCGGCGTCGAGCCAGTAGCGAAAACGCGGCGAGCTCCGATAAGCCTTACGCAATCCCATGATTCCGGCGGCAATGCCCAACACCAGAATCCACCAGGCTTGCTGCACGAATGCCGACAAGGCGATCACCTGCAAGGTAAGCGTTGGCAGCTTACCGTCAACCCCGGCGAACAGGGTCTGGAACTGCGGGACTACGTGAACCAGCAGTATGCCGGTGACCAGGCTGGCAACCACCAGGACCGCAACGGGGTAGGTCATGGCCTTTTTAATCCTGGCATTGAGTTGCTCGCTCTTTTCGCGGTGGATCGCTACCCGGTCCAGCAGGGTCTCCAGCGCACCCGCTTGTTCGCCCGCGGCCACCAGGTTGCAGTACAGCTCATCGAAGTAGCGCGGTTGTTTACGCAACGCCTCGGCCAGACTGGTGCCGGCTGCGATGTGCTGTTTCAGGTCTTGTACCAGCTCACGCACCGCACGGTTGTCGAAGCCTTCGTTGATGATGTCGAAGGCTTGCAGAAGGGGTATTCCGGCTTTGAGCAGAGTGGCCAGTTGGCGAGTGAGCAGCGTGATGTCAGTGGCTTTAACCGAATGAGTAAGGCTTGGCAGCATCGGGGAGTGCTTGCGCACACGGCCAGGGCTGATGCCTTGCTGGCGTAGTTGTGCCTTGACCAGGGCAGGGTTGTGCCCCTTGGTTTGCCCGGACACCCTGCGCCCTTTTCGGTTGATGCCTTCCCAAGCATAAATCGTTGAAGCGTTGTTCATGTCGCGGTTCCGCATATAAACCTTCGAAGATTTATAGCGTAGTCAGGTGACGGATTCGGGCGTGTCGAGGGCGCAGGATAAAATGTCAGAATGTGCGTCTTGTGCGCGATTGACCGCTTACGGGTGAGTACACTGGCGCCGCTGAAAAAAACGGGGTGCAGGACGCGCCTTGTCATGAGTTCTATTCTGGAGAGTGAATGTGATGAGTCAAAAAGGCTTTACCTTGATCGAGTTGTTGATCGTCGTGGCAATCATCGGCATTTTGGCCACCATCGGCCTCCCGATGTACACCACACACCAGGCCAAGGCCAAGTTCACTGCCGGCCTGGCTGAAATTACTGCCTTGAAGGCCGGCTACGAAGACACCTTCAATCAGGGCACCGTACCTACCGTGGCCTTGATTGGCGGCACGACCCCAACCGCCAACTGCAAGATCGATGTGGCAGGCGACGTCACGACTGGCGTGGGCTCCATCAGTTGCGAAATACTTGATGCGCCAGCGCCTGTGCTGGGCAAGACCATCAGCCTGACGCGCAGCGCCACCGGCTGGAAATGCACTACAACTGCTGAAGAGAAATATGCCGGCAAGGGTTGCGGCGCATAACCGCTAAACCATCCACAGGGAAGTAGAGGTGGCCGATGGCGTTATCCGTACAGCAGCGAGGCGGTGTGTTCCTGGTAGCAGTGGTGTGCTTGCTGACGATTGGGATCTGCGCACCGTTCAGTGGGCACGATCTGCAGCGCGTAGTGCAGATTGCCATCGGGGTCTGTGCGGTGCTGTATGGGCTGTCGGTTACCAGGCTTGAACCCTTGGTGGATAGGTTTACGGGCTGGGGCCTGGCGCTGGTTCTGGTGATGGGCATGGTGTCTTCGGTACTGGCCCATCAGCCGCTCTGGGCCTTCACCGAAGTGGCATTGTTTTTCAGTTGCGCTGCGATTGCGGTAGCGTTTGCCTTACTCCGGCGCCACGGCGGTGAGTCGATGGATCGTGCGCTGATACTGGTTGTGGTGCTGCTGTGCCTGATCAAAACCATCCAATATCTGTATGCCGGTGCGCTCGCATTCACCAGTGGTGCACTTACGCTGGATCCTGACCTGTTGCTGTCCGGCTTTTCCAACAAGCGCTTCTACGGTCAGTTCCAGACATTCACACTGCCGTTACTGGTGCTTCCCCTGCTGATACCCAATATCTCCCGCGCCCTGCGAGGTGCGGCGTTTGCTTTGTTGTGCGTCTGGTGGCTGATTGCGATAAGCGGTGGTACGCGCGGTACATGGCTAGGGATGGGCGCGGCGGGTTTACTGCTGGCGCTGCTGGGGCCCTGGGGGCGACGCTGGATGGGGTGGCAGTTGGCCGCTGTCGCAGGCGGCCTGTTGTTGTACTGGCTGGTATTTACGGTGCTGGCCGACCACTTGGGGATTGTGCTTTCCAGTGGCGCCGGTGATCGCCTGACCACCTCGCTGTCTGGGCGTGGTCCAATCTGGTGGCAGGCATGGCATATGCTTGTCGAGCGGCCATGGCTCGGGTTCGGGCCGATGCATTTTGCTGATATTGCCAACGAGATCGCCGCCCATCCGCATCAGTCCGTTTTGCAATGGGCCAGCGAATGGGGTGTGCCGTCGACACTCTGCGTGGCGGTGTTGGCGTGGCGTTCCGGATGGGCCACGCTTGGTGTGCTGCGTCAGAGGGCGCTGTCTGCCGAGCGCGTTGATCTGTTGCGCTTATGTCTGTTTGCAGCGTTGGTCGGCGCCTTGGTGCAGTCCATGGTCGACGGCGTGATCGTGATGCCCATTTCCCAAGTCTGGCTGGCACTGACAATCGGCTGGCTAATGGCGCTGCATGTGTGGGGTGCCTCGGCAACGGTTGCGCTACCGCTGGTTGGGTGGGCTTGGAAAGTACTGAGTGTGCTGGCCGTTGGTCTGTTGATTGCGATTGCACTGCGCGATGTCCCTCACATCGCGCAAGCCCAGCAGCAATACCTGAGTGACCATGGAAATCACCTGCAACCACGTTTCTGGGCCCAGGGGGTCATTGCTCGCTGAGGGGTGTAAGTTGCCGGACGCCCGATGCGGTGCTAGCTTTAGCCCACCGCCCGTGTAGCTCAGTTGGTAGAGCAGCGCACTCGTAACGCGAAGGTCGCAGGTTCGATTCCTGTCTCGGGCATAAAGGCGCTACTGTTTTAGATGCCGTGTTTAAACGGCAACGTTTTCAGATGATCCCAGAATGGTTCTGAAGGCCAGACGAGTCGGCATTCATGCCCGCTCTTTTGTATCTGCGCAACCTTGATGACCCAGATGCATCCCCATTCCTCGATCTAAGAGAACAACATGACCACGACTGAAATGACCCAGGAAGTTCGACATCAAGCAGCCCTCGAAAAATACATCGGGGAATCGCCGCAGCTCAAAGAAGAGATCAAGGACCTGAGCGCCGATGATCAGCGCGACCAGATCCAGTGGGCATTCGAGGACGAGGCCGAGAGCCAGGGCCTCCAGCCTTGGGAGTTGACCCTCAAGTACACCTCGACACCGGAAGAGTTCGAAGCCGCACGGCTGGCCTTGCACAAAGAGGCGGCCGAGGTGCTGGGTGTGGATTGGGAAGAGTATTGCGAGATGAATAACCTGGTCGTCTGACGCCGACGTACTTGTGTGGTGTGCGGGGCAGCCCGCTCACCACAATCAAGCATCAAATATTGACCTCAGATGCTCAGTCGCATAGACAAGTCCACCGCCTTAACATCCTTGGTCATCGCGCCGATGGAGATGTAGTCCACTCCGGTTTCAGCGATGGGCAGCAGGGTGCTTTCATTGATCCCGCCACTGGCTTCCAGCTTCGCCTTGCCGCCGTTCAGGCGCACGGCTTCACGCATATCTTCCAGGCTCAATTCATCCAGCATGATGATGTCGGCGCCCGCTGCCAGTGCTTCGCGTAGTTCGTCCAAGCTTTCCACTTCGATTTCCACCGGCTTGCCGGGCGCGATTTTGTGCGCGGCGGTAATGGCTTGGGCGATACCACCGCAGGCCGCGATGTGGTTTTCCTTAATCAGGAACGCGTCATACAAGCCAATCCGGTGGTTGTGGCAGCCACCACAGGTCACGGCGTATTTCTGCGCCAGGCGCAGGCCGGGCAGGGTTTTTCGGGTATCCAGCAGCTTGACCTGGGTGCTGGCGACAAAATCTGCGAGGAACCGGGCGCGTGTGGCGACCCCGGACAGCAACTGCAGGAAGTTCAGGGCAGAGCGTTCGCCGGTGAGCAGCGAGCGCGCCGGGCCTTCGAGGTGGAACAGGGCTTGGTTGGGGCTGACGCGCTCGCCGTCGGCCACTTGCCAGTGCACGGCGACCCTTGGGTCCAGTTGGCGGAAGACTGCGTCTACCCAGGCCGTACCGGCAATCACAGCGATATCGCGGGTAATGATGGTGGCGGTGGCCAGCCGTTCGGTCGGGATCAACTGCGCGGTGATGTCGCCGCTGCCGATGTCTTCCAGCAGTGCACGGCGCACGTTGGCTTCGATTTCGGCGGTGAGGTCGGCAAGACGGAGGTTCGGCATAACAGGCTCCACAAACAAAGTGTCCCGATTATAGGGGTAGCGTGCATTCGAACCCAGAGTCACCGCTGATTTACCACGCAATGTCAGAGGGTGCTGGCGCAACGGCCCTCATTTGCAAGATAATCCTGCGCCTTGCAATTGGCGTCATAGCTTTGACGTCCTGGTGATGAGCGGTTTCCACAGTGCCCAACGGGCCTGTACCCGATCTTTCCCCAACTCAATACCGCCGTTTCAGGAGGCCAGGATGCACAATGACGGAAAGGTGGTGCCAATCAACAGGGCACACGCCACGCCATCGCCGCTCGCGCGCCTGCCGGTGGTACTGCTGCAGGTTCGCGACAGAGCCGCGCAACAGTTGCAGCAGGGGCTGCAGGAATTGTTCGATAACGCCGACGACACGTTGTTCGAGATGGCCGACAAGGCCCGCAGCAACGTGGATCACCATATTTTCTTTGAAGCCATGCGCGACCTGCGCCTCAAGCGCAAGAATTTCGAGCGCGTGTTCATGGAGCGGCTATTCCAAGCCTTTGGCGGCCTGGGTCAGGCGGGGAGGGGCGAGCTTCAGATGGTGCCGGTGATGTCCTATGACACGGCGCCAAGTTCATCCAAGGATGAATTGGAAAAAGCCGTGGCACTTGAGGCTATGGTCGGCCGGGTGCGCAACCGAGACGGCCTGGCGCTTGGGCAGTTGACCGCGCGCTTGAGTGCCTTGCTGGGCAATAACCTGGATGATCGTGAAAACCCTTTGGGCCCGGCGCTACTGTGCGAGTTTTTCCTGCGCGCGGGGCGCAGTTTGGGTGTGGAGATCCGCGTCAAACTGATCATGCTCAAACTGTTTGAAAAATACGTGCTCAGTGACGCCGACCAACTCTACGGGGAAGCCAACCAGTTGCTGGGCGCCACCGGCGTATTGCCGGAACTCAAGGCTGTACCCTCCCGTCGCCCTGGCGAGCGCGCCACTCGTGATTACCAGCGTGAAGCAGCATTGCCTAGCGCGGAGCAACCCGTCGACGAGAATGGCCAGCAAGCCTTCGCCGCTTTGCAGGCGCTGTTGGCCCCCGTGCGCGGTAGCGTGTCGCCTACGCTTGAGGCCAGCGCAGAACCCCAGCCCATCGCGACCCGCGACCTGTTGCGGCTGTTGTCCCATTTGCAGCAGTACGTGCCGGAACCGGAAGTCGAAGATGATTTCGACCTGCGTAACCAGCTTGAGCAATTGCTCACCCGTGTCAGCGTCAAAAGTGGCAAGTCGCGGGTCGTGGAGGATGCGGACGAAGATGTAATCAATCTGATCGCCTTGCTGTTCGAATTTATCCTCAACGACCGCACCGTGCCGGACGCCTTCAAGGCTTTGATCGGCCGACTGCAGATCCCACTGCTGAAAGTGGCAGTGCTGGACAAGAGTTTTTTCAGCCGTGCCAGCCACCCAGCGCGGCGCCTGTTGAATGAAATTGCCACGACCGCCATGGGCTGGAGCCCGGTCGCTGACTACCAGCGCGACAGTCTGTATCTGCGCATCGAGCAGGTGGTTCAGCGTTTGCTCAATGAGTATGTCGAAGACCCGGCGATTTTTTCCCTGTTGCTGACTGAGTTCAATGCGTTTACCGCTGATGAGCGTCGGCGCTGCGAGTTGCTTGAGCAGCACACTCGCGACGCCGAAGAAGGGCGCGTGCGCACTGACGCGGCGCGAGCACGGGTGGCCGAGGTGCTCAATCGACGGCTATTGGGCAAGGTTTTACCGCGAGCTGTGGTGCTGTTTCTGCAACAGGCCTGGAGCCAGGTGCTGTTGCTGGCCAGCCTCAAGTACGGCGAGCAGTCGGTGCAATGGCAAGCAGCGCTGCGCACCATGGATGAGCTGATCTGGAGTGTGAGCCTGCCGCAAGACACCGAAGCCGGGGGCCATTTAGTAGAGCAGTTGCCGGGCTTGCTCAAGGCCCTGCGCGACGGGTTGACCAGCGCAGCCTTCGACCCCTTCAGCACCCGTGATTTTTTTGTTCGTTTGCAGGCCCTGCATGTCCAGCCGACCGAGGGTGTCGATGGGTTGATCGAAGTGCGCGAACCTTTAGTGCTCAGCACAACGCCGCCTGGTTCAGTTGAAGATCTCCCGGCGGATGATCCGGACCTGCTCAAGGTTTACAAATTGCGGATCGGTGACTGGGTCGTGTTCCAGCCAGGGCAGCCCAGCGCTCTGCGGTGCAAGCTGATGGCGATCATGGCACCGGCCAATACCTACGTTTTTGTTGGCCGCACCGGGCTCAAAGTCCTGGATAAAAGTGCAGGCCAACTGGCGCTGGCGTTCAAGCGTGGGGCGCTGTACATCCTGGATGATGGGCCGCTGTTCGAGCGAGCACTGGCGGCAGTGGTGGGACAACTGCGTCAACTCAATCGCGGCAAGTGATCGCAACCACGGGGTCGAACGCGGCATACTGGTCACACTTAGTCACGTTCAAGGATCCTGTATGCAGTTGGACCCCGCCAGCGGTTGGTGCCAGGGCATTCGCCATTGCCCTTCGCCCAACTTCAACGAGCGCCCCACAGGCGAAATCTCACTGTTGGTGGTGCATAACATCAGCCTGCCACCGGCGCAGTTCGCCACTGGCAAGGTGCAGGAGTTTTTCCAGAATCGCCTGGATGTCACGGAACATCCCTACTTTGAAGGGATTGCAGAGCTACGGGTGTCTGCGCATTTTCTGATTGAGCGCGACGGCGCGGTGACGCAGTTTGTGTCCTGCATCGACCGCGCCTGGCATGCCGGGGTTTCATGCTACGAAGGGCGTGAAACCTGTAATGACTTTTCCTTGGGTATAGAGCTGGAGGGCACGGATGACTTGCCCTTCACCGACGCCCAATATAGGTCGCTGATCGACCTTACCCTTCAGTTGCTGGCGGCCTATTCCGGTATTACGCCGCAGCGCATATGCGGTCACAGCGATATCGCCCCGGGGCGCAAGACCGATCCCGGCCCCGCTTTTGATTGGACGCGCTTTCGCAGCGCTCTGCAGGATGGAGGACACGCACGATGAGTTTTCTGGTATTGGTGCTGGCGGTGTGGATCGAGAAGTTCTCGGCCATGCGCCAGCGATTGCAGCGTGACGGCGGCTGGTTGCGTGAATTGGCCAAGTTGGAGTCGAGCCCGCGCCTGGGCAAGCAACCTTGGCTGATTCTGGTCCTGTTGGTGTTGCTGCCGGTGGCGTTGCTGGCGTTGTTGCTGCTGGTGCTGGAACCAGTGGCCTATGGCTTGTTGGCGCTGCCGGTGCACCTGCTGGTGGTGATCTACAGCTTGGGCCGTGGTGATCTGTTGGCCGGGCTTGGGCCGTTTCGCGACGCTTGGCGCCGGGGTGATCTGCAAGCTTCCGAGCACGTGGCCGAGCGCGACCTGAAGCTGGGTGCCGACAGCGGTGAGCAACTGCTGGAACGCGTTCAGGGCCATTTGTTGTGGCAGGCTTACCAGAGCTTTTTCGCAGTGATTTTCTGGTACTTCCTATTGGGGCCGGTCGCCGCGCTGGCCTATCGGCTTTTGGCCCTGGCCAGTGAGCACAGCCAGAACCCACTGGTGGCCGAACGCGCCGGGCAATTGCGTCATGCGTTTGACTGGTTACCGGTGCGCCTGCTGGCGGCCAGCTTTGCCTTGGTGGGCAATTTCGTCGCGGTCAGTCGTGTCATGCTTCACGAGCTGCTGAACTGGGACATCAGCGCCGCGCAATTGGTGGAAAAAGTCGGCCTGGTCGCTGCTGAAATCCCGCCGCCGGTGGTAGGTGCAGACGGCATCAATAGCCTGGATCGGCTTTGGGAGCTGCTGCTGCGCGCGGCAGTGCTGTGGTATGCCGGTTTCGCCATTTGGACTGTGCTGCCTTGACCCTCCGACAGGAGCGAGTCCTTCGCTCCTGTCGTTAACCTTAAGTTACAAAACTCCCTTTCAAATTGAGCTATATAGACAGAGCGCCAAATAGTGGCTTTCTGCCGCCGCCCTGCGCCTCAATAAAAATAAAAGAAAAGGGAGTTCACCTGTGAAGAGCTTGCTCTATCCCGCCATCGCGCTGATGAATCGCCTGAGCTTCGGCATGAAGTTCAGCCTGATCAGCGTGCTGTTCCTGCTGCCGATGCTCGCGACCAACTACTACCTGGTGCGTGATTCCTGGCGCGAATTCCAGGGCACCCGTGTCGAACTGCAAAGCCTTGATCTGCTCGGCAGCAGCCTGGCCCTGCGCCGGGATCTGGAGACCCTGAATAACCAGGTGCAGATCAACGCAACCCTCGGCCAGTCCGGTAAAGCCGGTGACCTTGAGGCCAAGATCAGCGCCTTGGAGCAGAGCGTGCTCACCCGTTTGCAAGGCCTCAACCCGATGGCCACCGAGCCCGAGCAAATCACTGTGTTTGAAGGCAAGCGCGACGAACTGATCGCCGCCTTCAAGGCCCAGCAACAGGAAACTTCGTTGCTGAGCAAAAGTGCGCTGATCGGCAAGTTGCTGAATAAAGCGCAGATGCTCAGCCAGATCATTGCCAGCCAATCCGGCTTGAGCCGTGACCCGCAGAGCGATTTACGCCAACTCAGCGAACTGATCACCAGTGTCACCCCCCAAGTCACTCAAACCCTGGGAGAGGGGCGGGCGATGGGCGCTTACTCTCTGGGACAGGGCTTCCTCAATTCCTCCTCAAGCACCCGTTTTGACGAACTGCTGCAACAGCTGGAAAAACTCCAGGCCGAATACGGCTTAAAATTGCAGGACGCCCTGGGCTCCAGCAAAGCCGCTCACGCTGCGCTTGATGGCTTGGCGAAGGCCAGCAACGCCAGCCTCAAGCAAGGCAGCGAGTTGTTTGAAGAGCAGGTGGTCATGGCTGAAACCCTCGAAGCTCCTTGGCAGGCTTTCTACGACAGTGTCAGCCAATTGATGGCCAAGACCTATCAGCTTGATGACGCCACCCTGAGTTTTCTCGGGCAGCAACTGGATCAGCGCCTGGCGCAAAACCGTACACACATGGTGGTACTGGTCTCGGCACTGACAGCGGTATTTCTGCTGATCTTCTATCTGTACGCAGGCTTCTACGCCTCGACGCGCACCACCCTGCGACGCCTGGGGGCGATGATGGACAAGGTGGCGGCCGGCGATATGACCGTCACGTTTGTCGCCCAAAGCCGCGACGAGTTGGGCGATCTCGGCCAGGTGTTCAACGGCACGGTGGCGAAAATCCATGACTTGATCGAACGCGTCGGTCACACCGTCAGCCAGGTCGAACTGCAGGCCGGACAAGTGGAAACGGTTTCGGCCCGCAGCAATCAAGCGGTCTCTGGCCAGCGCACGCAAATCGAACAAGTGGCGACGGCCATGAACCAGATGTCGGCCACCGCCCAGGAAGTGGCGCGCAGTGCGGCCGCGGCGGTCAGCAGTGCTCACAGCGTCAACGATGAAACCGTAAGTGGCCGTGGACTGGTGCAATCCCAGCAGAGCAGCATTGCGCGGCTGGCCTCGGAGATAGATTTGTCAGTGGGGGTGATCAACCAACTGGCCACTGACAGCCAGTCGATCAGCAGCGTGTTGGAAGTCATTAAAAGCATCGCCGAGCAAACTAACCTGCTGGCGCTCAACGCGGCGATTGAGGCCGCGCGGGCTGGTGAGCAGGGACGCGGTTTTGCGGTGGTGGCCGATGAAGTGCGCACGCTGGCTCGGCGCACTCAGCATTCCACCGAAGAAATCGAACAGATGATCAGCCGCCTGCACAGCGGTGTCGGCGCGGCAGTGAAGGCCATGGGCACCAGCCATGAAATGGCCAGCGGTACCGTCGGCCAATCGGAAAAGGTCCAGCAGGCGCTGGAAAATATCCTCGGCGCCGTCGGCATGATCGTCGACCAGAACCAGCAAATCGCTGCCGCCGTGGAACAACAGACTGCCGTCGCCCACGATATCGACCAGAACATCGTCGAAATCAATCGGGCCGGCGAACATGCGGCCCAAGGCGCACATCAGACCGAGGCGGCAAGCCGGCAGCTCTCATTGCAGGTGATCGAGTTGAAGCAATTGATCGGGGCCTTTCGCGTGTAAGGGGGCGGAGTAGGATTGGTCTTCTGGTGATGTAGTTCTCGTCTGGATTTCTCTGGGTGCCTTTTTTGTTCGCGGGAATGAGTGAGAATTTATTTCACTCAATCCCGCTCAAGGGGAGGCACGACGATGACCACCGCCGCTGGCATCAAGGGGCACTGCGCCCATTGCGACATCACGTTTGAACTCAAGCCCTGGCAACTGAATGCCATCGCCATCGAAGAACCCTTCGACTGCCCCTACTGTCAGCATGTGTTGGAACTGAACTGCCCACGGCAATTGCGCCACTTCAAAGCGCTGGACCACTGGGCGCTGGTACGCCCGAGCATGGCGATATTGACCAGCGTGGTGCTGATCGTGGCACTGGTGACTGAATGGGTGGGGCTGATCAGCGTGATCGGCCAGCTCAACGTGTCACTGTTGGTGCTGTTGGTGCATTTCCTGGTGCTGCGCTACGCCCGCCATCGGCAGCGAATGACCCTTAACCTGCAAGCGGTGATCCCGGCCTTACCACTTGAACAGCTCCCACGCATTGCGTGTGCTCGCCTCGGCCAGCAATAGCGGGCTGGTGCCCATGCGTTCGGCCAGGGCGGTGCAGATTTCGGGCAAATGCTCAGGGCTATTGCGCTGGCCAGCGTACATGGCCGGTGCCATGTCGGGGGCGTCGGTTTCCAGTACCACCGCGTCCAGCGGCAATTGCGCCAGCACCTTGTGCATGCGCAAAGCCTGGGGCCACGTGGCGGCACCGCCGAGGCCGAGCTTGAAGCCCAGCTTGATGTACTCGTGGGCTTCCTCCCGGCTTCCGGCGAACGCGTGGATGATGCCACCTCGTGGCAGGCGGATGCGCTTGAGGGTGGCGATCACGGCTGCGTGGCTGCGGCGTACGTGCAGCAGCGCCGGCAGTTGGAAGTCCACGGCCAGTTTGAGCTGGGCTTCGAACAGGCTCTGCTGGCGTTCGCGGTCCAGGTGTTCAAGGAAGTAGTCCAGGCCAATTTCGCCCACCGCACACAGTTGCCGGTGGCCGTGCAGGCGGCTCAGCCAGTCGCCCAATGCCGTGAGGTCGGCGGGACGGTGGTCGTCCAGGTACACCGGGTGCAAGCCGAAAGCCGCGAACAAACCTTCATCCGTCTGCACCAGATCCCACAACCGCTGCCAATTCTGCTGATACACCCCCAACACCACCATGCGTCGCACCCCGAGTGTACGGCTGCGGGCGAGAACTTGCGGGCGATCGTTGTCGAAGTCCGGGAAGTCCAAGTGGGTATGGGTGTCGATCAGCTCCACGCTCAGGCCTCGTGGATCCGCTGTTTGAAGGTCCGGCCGATCGCATGCACGCCCGGTTGGTACTGTTCTTCTTCAATCGCGGCTAAGGCCAGGCGCAAGGCAGCGTCGGCAATCAGTTGATGTTGCTGGGCCATGGCGTTGACCGGCAGCGGCAGAAAATCCAGCAGCTGGGTGTCACCAAAGGTGCCCAAGCGCAGCGGGCGCGACTTGAGTGGGAAGTCATGCAGCGCGTCAAACACACCCTGCAAGAGCACGTAGGACGTGGTCACCAGTGCGTCAGGCAAATGCCCCAGTCGTTGCAGTAGTTGTTCCATCAACTGTCTGCCGCAATCACGGCTGAAGGATTCGCCGTGTTCGACGATCACCTCGCCTGTGAAGCCTTGCAGCGCTTCACGAAAACCATCGGCACGCTCCTGGCTGATGTTCAGCTCAGGCCGTGCGCCGATCAGCACGATCTGTTTGGGCAGTGGTTGCAGCAGGCTGCTGGTCAGTTGTTGGCACGCCTGGCGGTCGTCGCTGACCACTGAGCAGAACTGGTCTGGTTCCATCACCCGGTCGATAGCGATCACCGGTAAACCTTTGGCTTGCAGCTCGCGGTAGCTGTTATCGCTGGCGGGCAGGCAACTGGCCACGAACAACGCATCGCAACGCCGCGCGCGGAACAGTTGCAGCAGTTGGCGCTCGCTGTCCGCCTCATCGTCGGAACTGGCGATCAGCAACTGATAGCCGCGCGCGCGGGCGCCTTGTTCCAATAGCTTGGCGATTCGTGCGTAACTGGGGTTTTCCAGGTCGGGCAGAATAAAGCCCAAGGTGCGCGTGTGCCGACTGCGCAGCCCGGCGGCTTGGGGGTTGGGCGTAAAGCCATGGGCTTCGACCACGGCACGCACTCGCTCAACGGTGGCGTTGCTGATGCGTTGCTGTTCTGCCTTGCCATTGATGACGTAGCTGGCGGTGGTCACGGACACACCGGCTAGACGCGCGATATCACTGAGTTTCAAACCGGGATTTCCTTGTTTTTTGGAGCTTGCCCCGACATTTTTTCCAATCGTAACCGATTCCAGCCTACGACCCATGTTCCAGCTCAAGTGCCGAGTGGTCCTTCAAGGATGCACAATTAACGCGTAATCTGCCTTAAATTCTAGATTAAACGTTTCAGCCAGCGTATTTTTACGACGTTCGCTACTGAGTGCCTACTGCCAATTGACTACTCAGTCAGTTATTACCGAACGCCTCTACACTGTTTTATTCAAAACAATACCTAGTGCACCCATTGCACTAACTAGGAGAACGGCATGCTTGAGCTCACTGTAGAGCAGATATCCATGGGCCAAGTGGCTGCGGATAAATCTGCTGCCTTGCACCTGCTCGCTGACAAACTGGTGGCTGATGGCCTGGTCGCCGAGGGATACCTCAGCGGCTTGCAAGCCCGTGAAGCCCAAGGCTCGACCTTTCTCGGCCAGGGTATTGCCATCCCCCACGGCACTCCCGAAACCCGCGACCAAGTGTTTTCCACCGGCGTGCGCCTGTTGCAGTTCCCCGAAGGGGTGGACTGGGGCGACGGTCAGATTGTCTACCTGGCCATCGGCATTGCCGCCAAGTCCGATGAACACCTACGCCTGCTGCAACTGCTCACCCGCGCCCTCGGTGAAACCGATCTGGGCCAGGCCTTGCGCCGTGCTGGCAGCGCTGAAGCGTTGCTGAAACTGCTGCAAGGCGCCCCGCAGGAGCTGGCGCTGGACGCGCAGATGATCAGCCTGGGCGTGTCCGCCGATGACTTCGAAGAGCTTGTCTGGAGAGGCGCACGCCTGTTGCGCCAGGCCGATTGTGTGAGCAATGGTTTCGCCGCTGTGTTGCAGCAGGTCGATGCGTTGCCCCTGGGCGATGGCTTGTGGTGGTTGCACAGCGAGCAGACGGTCAAGCGCCCTGGTCTGGCGTTCGTCACGCCCGACAAACCCATGCGCTATCTCGGTCAGCCGCTCAATGGCCTGTTCTGCCTGGCCAGCCTGGGCGAAGCCCATCAGGCGTTGCTTGAACGCCTGTGCGCGCTGTTGATCGAAGGCCGAGGCCAGGAATTGGGTCGCGCCACCAGCAGCCGTGCGGTACTCGAAGTGCTGGGCGGTGAACTGCAGCCGGACTGGCCGAGTGCCCGCATCACACTGGCCAACGCCCATGGCCTGCACGCGCGGCCGGCGAAGATCCTCGCGCAATTGGCAAAAAGTTTTGAAGGCGACATCCGTGTGCGCATCGTCGATGGCCCCGTGGGCGCCGTGTCGGTGAAGAGCCTGAGCAAGTTGCTCAGCCTGGGCGCCCGTCGCGGCCAGGTGCTGGAGTTTGTCGCCGAGCCGACCATTGCTGGTGATGCGCTGCCCGCGCTGTTGGCGGCAGTAGAAGAGGGCCTGGGTGAAGAGGTCGAGCCATTGCCGACCGCGAGCGCCCAGCCTGCCATCGTTGAGGCCGAACCCACGCTCAGCGCACCGCTGGCCGGCAGCCAGGTCCAGGCCATCGCCGCTGCGCCCGGCATTGCCATCGGCCCTGCGCATGTGCAGATCCAGCAAGTGTTCGATTACCCGCTGCGCGGTGAGTCCTCGGCCATTGAGCGCCAGCGCCTGCAAGATGCACTCGCTGAGGTACGCCGCGATATCCATGGCCTGATCGAGCGCAGCCAATCCAAGGCGATTCGCGAGATTTTTATCACCCACCAGGAAATGCTCGACGACCCGGAACTCACCGATGAAGTCGACACCCGTCTCAAGCAAGGCGAAAGCGCCGAAGCCGCCTGGATGAGCGTGATCGAAGCCGCCGCCAAGCAGCAGGAGTCGTTGCAGGATGCTCTTCTCGCTGAACGCGCCGCCGACCTGCGTGACATTGGTCGTCGGGTGCTGGCCCAACTGTGCGGTGTCGAAACCGCCCAAGAGCCTACCGAGCCCTACATCCTGGTGATGGACGAAGTCGGCCCTTCAGACGTTGCCCGTCTGGACCCGGCTCGCGTTGCCGGCATCCTCACCGCCCGTGGTGGCGCTACGGCCCACAGCGCTATTGTCGCCCGTGCCCTTGGCATCCCTGCGCTGGTCGGCGCCGGTCCGGCCGTGTTGCTGCTGGCCTCCGGCACGCCGCTGTTGCTGGATGGCCAGCGCGGTCGCCTGCACGTGGACGCCGACGCCGCCACCCTGCAACGCGCTACCGTCGAGCGCGACACCCGCGAACAGCGCCTGCAAGCCGCCTCGGCCCAGCGTCACGAGCCAGCTGTCACCCGTGACGGCCACGCCGTGGAGGTGTTTGCCAATATTGGCGAGAGCGCAGGTGTTGCCAAAGCGGTCGAGCAGGGCGCCGAAGGCATTGGCCTGTTGCGCACCGAACTGATTTTCATGGCCCACCCGCAAGCCCCGGACGAAGCCACCCAGGAAGCCGAATACCGCCGCGTTCTCGACGGCCTCGACGGGCGCCCGCTGGTGGTGCGCACCCTTGATGTGGGCGGCGATAAACCGTTGCCTTACTGGCCGATTGCCGAGGAAGAAAACCCCTTCCTTGGTGTGCGTGGCATTCGCCTAACGCTGCAACGCCCGCAGATCATGGAGGCGCAATTGCGCGCGCTGTTGCGCTCGGCGGATAACCGTCCCCTTCGCATCATGTTTCCCATGGTCGGCAGCGTGGATGAATGGCGCGCAGCCCGGGACATGACCGAGCGCCTGCGCCTGGAAATCCCGGTGGCCGACCTGCAACTGGGCATCATGATCGAAGTGCCATCCGCTGCGTTGTTGGCGCCGGTGCTGGCCAAAGAGGTCGACTTCTTCAGCGTTGGCACCAACGACTTGACCCAGTACACCCTGGCCATCGACCGTGGCCACCCGACCTTGTCGGCCCAGGCCGATGGCCTGCACCCCGCGGTACTGCAACTGATCGATATCACCGTGCGTGCGGCCCATGCCCATGGCAAATGGGTCGGCGTATGCGGCGAGCTGGCGGCAGACCCGCTGGCGGTACCGGTGCTGGTCGGCTTGGGTGTGGATGAGTTGAGTGTGTCCGCCCGCAGCATTCCTGAAGTGAAAGCGCGGGTGCGTGAATTCAGTCTGAGCGAGGCCCAGGGCCTGGCGCAAAAAGCACTGGCGGTGGGTTCTCCTGCTGAAGTGCGTGCCCTTGTGGAGGCCGTGTAAATGGCAAGGATTCTAAGCCTGACGCTGAACCCGGCGTTGGACCTTACGGTGCGCCTGCCGCGCCTGGAACCCGGTGAAGTCAACCGCAGCGACACCGTGCTCACCCATGCCGCCGGCAAGGGTGTGAATGTGGCGCAAGTGTTGGCAGATCTGGGGCATCAGGTGACCGTGGGTGGCTTTCTGGGGGAGGACAATCCTCAGGCTTTTGAGGCCCTGATCGCACGCCGTGGTTTTGCCGACGCGTTTATCCGCGTCCCCGGCGAAACCCGCAGCAATATCAAGATTGCCGAGCAGGACGGCCGGGTCACCGACATCAACGCGCCAGGGCCGCTGGTCAGTGAGCAGGCGCAACAGGCGTTGCTCGATCAGCTCACGCGAATTGCCCCCGGGCATGACGCGGTGGTGGTCGCCGGCAGCTTGCCTCGCGGCGTCACCCCGCAGTGGTTGCATGGGGTGTTGGTGCAGTTGAAACACCTCGGTTTGAAAGTCGCGCTGGACACCAGCGGCGAAGCGTTGCGCGCCGGTTTGCAGGCGGGCCCATGGTTGGTCAAACCCAATACTGAGGAACTCGCCGACGCTCTGGATAACGCTGCGGATGCCATCAGCCAACTGCATCAACAAGGTGTGGAGCATGTGGTGGTCTCCGACGGCGCCGCAGGCGTGAGCTGGTACAGCTCGGGCGCCACACTGCATGCGACGCCGCCCAAGGTCGCGGTGGCCAGCACCGTAGGCGCCGGCGACTCGCTGCTGGCCGGCATGCTCCACGGTCTGCTCCGCGGCGAAGCCCCCGAGCACACCCTGCGCCGCGCCACTGCGATTGCTGCGATGGCGGTGACGCAGATCGGTTTTGGCATCAGCGATGACGCGCAGTTGGCGCACCTCGAAAGCGGCGTCCTCGTACGCCCGCTGACAGAACAATAAGAGGGTTTGTGATGAAGTTAGCCATTGTTACTGCCTGCCCGAACGGCATGGTCACCAGTGTGCTGTGTGCCCGCTTGTTGGACGCTGCCGCGCAACGCCAGGGTTGGAGCACCAGCGTTGAAGTGGTGGATGTGCAGCACCCGGAACGCGCGCTGTCCCAGGCGACCATCGACGCTGCCGAGTGGGTGTTGCTGGTCAGCAGCACCCCGGTGGATATGCAGCGCTTTGTTGGCAAGCGCGTGTTCCAGAGCACGCCGGCCCAAGCGCTGGCCGATGTTGAAGCGGTATTGCGGCGGGGCGCCGAAGAAGCACTGGTGCATGTCGCCAGCCAAGCGCCAGCGGCGTCGAAGCAGGCACCGCGTATCGTCGCGGTTACCGCTTGCCCCACTGGCGTGGCCCATACCTTTATGGCCGCCGAAGCCTTGCAGCAGACGGCCAAGCGCCTGGGCTATGACTTGCAGGTCGAGACCCAAGGCTCGGTCGGCGCACGCACGCCGCTGAGCCCGGAGGCTATCGCCAACGCAGACGTGGTGTTGCTCGCGGCGGACATTGAAGTCGCCACCGAGCGCTTCGCCGGCAAGAAGATCTACCGCTGCGGCACCGGTATTGCGCTCAAGCAATCCGAAGCGACCCTCAACAAGGCCTTGGCCGAAGGCGCGGTGGAAAACGCGGGCAACGCTGCCGTGGCCAAGAAAGAAAAAACCGGCGTGTACAAACACCTGCTCACCGGGGTGTCGTTCATGTTGCCGATGGTGGTGGCGGGCGGCTTGCTGATCGCTTTGTCGTTTGCCTTTGGCATTCACGCGTTCGAGCAGGAAGGTACTTTGGCGGCCGCGTTGAAAACCGTCGGCAACAGTGCCTTTACGCTGATGGTGCCGCTGTTGGCGGGTTATATCGCGTACTCGATTGCCGACCGTCCGGGTATCGCACCGGGTATGATCGGCGGCCTGTTGGCCGGCACGTTGGGGGCGGGGTTTATCGGCGGCATCCTTGCCGGTTTCCTGGCGGGTTACTGCGTCAAGTTGATCACCCGTGCTGTGCAATTACCGCAAAGCATGGAGGCGCTCAAGCCGATCCTGATCATCCCGTTGCTGGCGAGCCTGATTACCGGCCTGGCGATGATCTATCTGGTGGGCCCGCCTGTGGCGCGCATGCTGACCAGTCTCACGGATTTCCTCAGCACCATGGGCACCACCAATGCGGTGCTGTTGGGCATCCTGCTGGGCGGCATGATGTGCGTGGATCTGGGCGGGCCGATCAACAAGGCAGCCTATGCGTTTTCGGTGGGTTTGCTGGCAGCGTCCAGTGGGGCGCCGATGGCCGCGACCATGGCCGCCGGTATGGTGCCGCCGATTGGCATGGGCATCGCAACGTTCCTGGCGCGTCGTAAATTTGCCCAGACCGAGCGCGAAGCCGGCAAGGCCGCGATGATCCTTGGCCTGTGCTTTATCTCTGAAGGCGCGATCCCGTTTGCGGCTAAAGACCCGCTGCGGGTGATCCCGGCCAGCATCGCCGGTGGCGCGTTGACTGGCGCTTTGTCGATGTATTTCGGCTGCAAACTCGCCGCGCCCCATGGTGGGCTGTTTGTGCTGGTGATCCCGGGTGCGATCAACCACGCGCTCTTTTACCTGTTGGCGATTGTCGCGGGTAGCCTGTTGACCGGTTTGGTCTATGCCGTGATCAAACGTCCTGAAACGGTGGAACTGGCTGTCGCACCGGTGTCATAAGCGCGTGCTTAAGTGGCCCTTTTGATACTCAAGAGGGCACCTGCATGAGCCATTTCGATCTGGGCCGGCGCCGTGTGATGCAAGTCGTCGGCGCCGGCCTTTTGCTGCCGGGTCTGGCGCCGGCGGTGATTGCTTCGGTGAAGGACCGGCCGCAACTCACCGACGGCGTACAGTCCGGCGACCTACTGGGCGACCGCGCCCTGATCTGGAGCCGCAGCGACCGCCCGGCGAGGATGGTGGTGGAGTGGGACACCCGCAGCGTGTTCAGCAACCCACGCCGATTCATCTCGCCTTTGGCCGACAACCGCAGCGACTTCACCGCCCGCGTCGAACTCACCGGACTGCCCGCCGACCAGGCGATTTTCTACCGTGTGCACTTCGAAGATGCCCAAACCGGTGTCGCCAGCGAGCCGTGGTTCGGCCACCTGCGCAGCGTGCCGCAACAGCGTCGCGACATCCGGTTTGTGTGGAGTGGCGACACCGTCGGCCAAGGCTTCGGCATCAACCCGGACATCGGCGGCATGCGCATCTACGAAGCCATGCGCCTGCGCCTGCCGGACTTCTTTATCCACAGCGGCGACACCATCTACGCCGACGGCCCGGTGCCGGCGCAACTGCCCACCGAAGGCGGACGCATCTGGCGCAATATCACCACCGAGGCCAAGAGCAAAGTTGCTGAAACCCTCGACGAATACCGCGGCAACTACCGCTACAACCTGCTGGATGAAAACGTACGCCGCTTCAATGCTGAAGTGCCGCAGATCTGGCAGTGGGACGACCACGAGGTTGTGAACAACTGGTCGCCCAGCAAGCAACTCGATGAGCGTTACCAGACCAAGGACATCAACACCCTGGTCGGTCGTGCGCGCCAGGCCTGGTTGGAATATGCGCCGATGCGTTTGCAGGGCGCCGATGGCGGCGGGCGGATTTATCGCAAGCTAAGCTACGGGCCGCTGCTGGATGTGTTTGTGCTGGATATGCGCAGCTATCGCGGCGGCAACGATGACAATCTGGGCGGTGAAAAACCCTTCCTCGGCCGCGAACAGCTGGACTGGCTCAAGCGCGAACTCAAGGCTTCAAAAGCGCAATGGAAAGTGATCGCCGCCGACATGCCCATTGGCCTGGGTGTGCCCGACGGTGAAGTCAGCCCCGGCGTGCCGCGCTGGGAGGCGATTGCCAATGGTGACCCCGGCCCGGCGCAAGGGCGCGAGCTGGAAATCGCCGAACTGTTGGCATTTCTGCGCGCGCAGAAGGTACGTAATCATGTGTGGCTGACGGCGGATGTGCACTACTGCGCGGCGCATCACTATCACCCGGATCGGGCGGCGTTTCAGGATTTTGAGCCGTTCTGGGAGTTTGTTGCCGGGCCTTTGAATGCGGGCAGCTTCGGCCCGAACCCCTTGGATAAAACCTTTGGCCCTGAGGTGGTGTTCGAGAAGGCCCCACCCGCGCAGAACACCTCGCCGTTTGCCGGGTTTCAGTTTTTTGGCGAAGTGCAGATTGATGGGCAGACAGCGGAGTTGACTGTGACTTTGCGCGACTTGGATGGGGTCTCGGTATTCCAGCAAAAACTGCAACCGGTCTGACTTGAAATGCACTCTAAATGAGGGAGGAGGCTTGCCCCCTCCCACATTGGATCACATCAGTAGACATCCCGGCGGTAGCGGCCTTGTTCGATCAAGCGCTCCACCGCTTCACTTCCCAGTATGTCGACCAGCGCCTGATCTACCCCGGCCGCCATCCCCTGCAAACTTCCGCACACGTAAATCGCTGCGCCATCGGCCAGCCATTTGCGCAGCACATCGGCCGATTCGCGCAGGCGGTCCTGCACGTAAATCTTCTCTTCCTGATCGCGGGAGAATGCCAGGTCCAGCAACGCCAAATCACCGCTGGCCAGCCAGCCTTGCAGTTCGTCCTGGCACAGGTAGTCGTGGGCGATATTGCGTTCGCCGAACAGCAGCCAGTTGCGCTGCTGGCCATCGGCAATCCGCGCCTTGAGCAAGCTGCGCAAGCCCGCCAGGCCGGTGCCATTGCCCAGCAGGATCAGCGGCACTGGGACGTCCGGCAGGTGGAAGCCACTGTTACGCCGCAGGCGCAGGCTGATGCCCGTGCCGAGGGCTGCGTGTTCGGTGAGCCAGCCGGAACCCAGGCCCAGGCTGCCGTCGGGGTGGCGTTCCTGGCGCACGATCAACTCCAGCACGCCGTCGCTGGCAATCGAGGCGATGGAGTATTCGCGCATGCCCAAGGGCGCCAATGCGTTCACCAGCGCCTGGGCATGCATGCCCACCAGATGCGCACGGTTTCCCGGCAGTTGGCGCGTGGCCAGGGCTTGGCTGAGTGGAGTGGCTAAACCGTCGATCAACACGCCATCGGTGCCGGTCAGGCCAAGGCCGCTCAGGAAGTGCTCAATAGCTCGTGGGCAGTTTCGGGGCAGCACTTCTACCAAATCGCCGGCTTGCCAGCTTTGTGGCGAAGGTGGGGTGAGGCCGAGCAGGTAAACGTCCGAACCCGTGCTGTTGCGGTTGAGCAGGCTGCGTTGGGTGAGTGTCCAGTGTTCGTACTGGGCCGTCGGCCATGCAGCGGCCGGTGCCTGACCGGTTAACTGTCCGAGCTCTTGTTGCCAATGCAGCAGCGCGGCCGTGTCGCCGCTGTCCACTTCCACCGGGGCGAACAGCGGGTTGCCGCCCTGGTTGGTCAGCCAGAAATGCAGGCGCCGGGCAAAGCCGCAGAAGTGTTCGTACTGACGATCACCCAGGGCCAGCACCGAGTAATTCAGGCCCTTGAGGGACAGGTCCTGGCCGAGCACTGAGCGTTCAAAACCACGGGCGTTGTCCGGGGCTTCGCCGTCGCCGAAGGTGCTGACCACGAACAACGCATTTTCTGATTGGCGCAGGTCGTCCTGGCTCACACTGCCCAAGGACTGCACTTTCACTGGCAGGCCAGCTGCCTGCAATTGTCCGGCGGTCTGCCAGGCCAGTTGCTCGGCAAACCCGCTCTGGCTGGCAAAGCCGATCAGCCAGGCCGGAGCGTCGCTGTGGTTGGCGCTTAGGCCGTTGCGGGCGTCGCGCACCTGGCGTTTTTTGCGGCGACGGTCCAGGTACAGCAACCAGCCAGTGATGAAGAACAGCGGCATCAGCAATGAGCTGACGGTAAGGATGATTCGCCCGGCCAGGCCGAAGTAACTGCCGGTGTGCAGCGCATAGATGCTGGTCAGCAACTGCGCCTTGAAGCTTTTGCTGGCGTACTGGTCATGGGATTTGACCTCGCCGGTAGCCGGGTCCAGGTTGATCTGGTTGAGGGCACGGTCATGGGGCGAGTCTTTCAGCAGGTAGTAGACGGTCGCCGGTTGCCCTGCAACGGCGGGCATGCGGATGTTATAGGCATTCAAACCCGGGCCGGCCTGGCTGTAGATGCTGCTCCACATCGCGTCATAGTTGGCTACCGGTGCTGGGCCTTCCGGCGGCGGGCCGCGCTTGCGCATCCGCTCGGTTTGCGGCGCATCGGACAGCAGTTTGTTCAGGCCCTGGCTGTACCAGTCGTAGGACCAGGACAACCCGGTGAGCGCCGCGAGCAAGTACGCCAGCAGGCACCAGGTGCCGAATACCGAGTGCAGGTCCCAGTTGAAACTGCGGCCTTTTTTGCGCCAGTCCAAGGTCAGCCACACGCGCCAGTTTGCCACCTGGCGCGGCCAGCGCAGGTACAGGCCGGACAGGCAGAAAAACACCAGGATCAGCGTGCAGGCGCCCGTGATATTTCGCCCGGTTTCACCCATGGCGAGGAAGCGGTGCAGTTGCAGGATAAAACCGAAGAAGTCCTGGCCAACCGCGTCGCCCATGTAGTCGCCGGTGTAGGGATCGAAGTAGCGCAGTTGGCCACGTCGCTCACCCGGCGGTGGGGTAAAGAACACGCGCGCGGCGTTGCCACTTTCGCTTTCCACGAACAGCATGGACACGGTCTTGCCTTCGGTGGCTTCCAGTTTGCGCACCAGTTCGGCAGGCGGCAGTACGCCGGCTTCGCGTTTTTCTACGCTCAGTACGTGGGGGTTGAGAGCCCGCAGTAGTTCATCCTGGAACGAGACCGCAGCCCCGGTGATCCCCATCAAGGCCAGCACCAGTCCGGCAGTAATGCCGAAAAACCAGTGCAACTGGAACAGGGTTTTCTTCAACACGTCTGACCGCCTCGTCTATCTGGGTATGTAGGGCACGGCGCGCATTATGCCGTGGCTTGTCGAGAAACATTCTGTTTAACACGCAAAAGCCCCACGCATCCGATGCGTGGGGCTTTTTGCTATGTGGAGCGGTGGTTAGAAGTGGAAGCTGGTGGACACCAGCGCCGTGCGCCCAGCCGCCTGGTTGGCGAAGTGCGAGGCGTAGGCCTTGTCGTAATAAGTCTTGTCCGTGAGGTTTTGCACGTTCAACTGCAGGTCGACGTTTTTGGTCAGCTTGTAGCTGGCCATGGCGTCGTAGCGAGTGTAGGACGGCACGTACACGGTGTTGGCCGCATCGCCATAAACCTGGTCGACGTAGAACGCGCCACCGCCGACGGTCAGCTTCGGCGTTACGTCGTACGTGGTCCACAGGCTGAAGGCGTTCTTCGGGGTGTTGGGCATTTGGTTGCCTTTGTTGGAACCGGCCTGGACCACGCCCTGGCGGTTACCGTTTTTGCCTGGGTCAACCAGTTCGGCTTTCAGGTAGCTGTAGCCGGCGAACACTTGCCATTGATCGGTGATCTTGCCGCTGGCCGACAGTTCCAGGCCATCGACTCGCGACTCGCCCGCGGTTTCGTAGGTGTTGGAATCCACCAGGATGCGAGTGTTTTTCTTCTCGGTGCGGAACACCGCTGCAGCCAGGGACAGGCGGTTGTGGAACAGGTCCCACTTGGTGCCCAGCTCGTAGTTGACGGTTTCTTCGGGTTTCAGGTCGCTGGTGTTGATACCGGTCGGGATCGCGTTGTTGTCGACGCCTTCACCCACCAGGCCGCCGGCCGGCGATGCCGAAGTGGCGTAGGAGGTGTAGATGCTGCCGTTGTCCAACGGCTTCCAGACCAGGCCGGCCTGCCAGTTGAAGAACTGGCTGTCGTCCTTGACCTTGCTGCGTGCCTTGACCGTCGAGGAGGGGACGGCATTGGTGTTGGCTTCGGTGTCGAAGGTGTCGTAGCGCAGGCCGACGTTCAGCAACCATTTCGGGTCCAGCTCAATGGTGTCGAATACGTAGGCGGCGCGGCTGGTGGCCTTGGTGTTGGTGCCGTTGTAGTTGCGCGCGATGCTGCCGGTCCAGGCGTCATCCGGGTTCGGGTTGCTCAGCGAGGTGCACTGACCGCCCAGGCTGCCGGCGGCCACGGTACAGGTCGGGTTGGTGTTCGGGCTGACGGTGTAACCGCTGACGCGGGTTTCTTCGCCGGTGAATTCCAGACCGGTGGAGTAACTGTGCTTGAAGCCCAGAGCCTGGAAGTTGCCGAACAGGTCGGTCTGGTTGGTGGTGGTCGTGGTGGTCGACACGCGGGTGTTGGCGCGGCGCCAAACGGTACCGAAACGGTTGACGTTGCGCTGGCTGTCGTCGGGCTGGGTAAGGACGTAGTCCTGGCCGGTGCTGCCATGGCGCAGGGTGTTTTTCAGCGTCATGTCGTCGTTCAGGTCGTGCTCAATGGAGATTGTGCTGATGTCGGCGCGGGTCTTTCGGAAGTCACGATCCTTGAGGCCGTAGAAGTTATTGCTGTCGCCGCCGTCGGTGGGCTTGTCATGGCCGTGGGTGGTGGCGGTCGACGAGCTATAGCCGTAGGGAATGCCCGAGTCCGGCAGGTCGTTGCTTTCCATGTGGTAGTAGCTGAGGTTGACGCGGGTCGGGGTGCCCAGGCCAAAGGTCAGCGACGGGGCCACGCCCCAACGGTCGTAATTCACGGCGTCACGGCCGGCCACGTTCTGCTCATGGGTCATCAGGTTCAGGCGGAACGCGGCGCTGTCGTCGAGGAACTGGCGGTTTACATCGAGCACGTAGCGACGGGTCTGGTCGGAACCGTAGGTGAAACCGCCGTTGGTGAAGTCCCGGGCTTGCGGGGTTTTGCTCACCAGATTGAGGCTGCCACCGGCCGAGCCACGACCGCCGAAAGAGGAGTTCGGGCCTTTGCTGACTTCAATGGACTCGATGTCGAAAATCTCACGGCTCTGGCCGCCGGTGTCGCGAACACCGTCCAGGTAGGTGTCACCCTGGGCATCGAAGCCGCGGATGAATGGCCGGTCACCTTGAGGGTTGCCGCCTTCGCCGGCGCCGAAGGTAATGCCCGGTACGGTGCGCAAGGCATCCTGCAACGAGGTAGCGGCGGTGTCCTTGAGTACTTGTTGCGGCACGACGGTGACGGAACGTGGCGTGTCCACCAGAGGCGCAGTGTATTTCTGCGAAGAGGCTTTCTCGACCTGGTAGGAGGTGGCGTCCTGTTCTTCCCCGGTGATGCTGGTGGCGCCCAGGGAGATGCTGTTGCGCTGGCCTTTTTGTTCTGTGTCTTCGGCCGCTTGCGCCATATGGGCGACAGAACTGGCACCGAGGGCGACGCCGATGGCCGAGGCCAGCAAACGCGGTGAACTGGCAGTTGTTTTTAGCGTAGTGCGCGACATGACGTGTCCTTTCCCCAAGGATGTGAGGCCGCGGAATATAGGGTGAACAAGTATTCATATCAATTGCGATACATTGCTAATTGCGCTGAATTTACATTCTTTACACTTTTTGCTTACGGTTTTTACGGACTCGTCCGTCATGGCGTTTTACAGGGCGGATAAGAATCAATACCATTGGCGCCTCTCTGCCTACAGGTATTGCCCCATGCTGCTGCACATTCCCGGCCTGTTCTCTCGCGAGGAAGTGCAGCGCATCCGCCAAGCCCTGGAAAGTGCCGACTGGGCCGACGGAAAAATTACCGCTGGGCATCAGTCCGCCAAAGCCAAACACAATCTGCAATTGCCCGAAGGCCACCCGCTGGCCAAGGAAATCGGCGCGGCGATGCTCGAACGTTTGTGGCAAAACCCTCTGTTCATGTCAGCGGCGTTACCACACAAGGTGTTCCCTCCGTTGCTGAACTGCTACACCGCCGGTGGCAGTTTCGACTTCCATATCGACAACGCCGTGCGTCAGCCTAAAGGCAGTCACGAGCGGGTGCGCACCGACCTTTCATCCACGCTGTTTTTCAGCGACCCGGATGAATACGACGGCGGCGAACTGGAGATCCAGGACACTTTCGGTCTGCAACGGGTCAAGTTGCCCGCCGGCGACATGGTGCTGTACCCCGGCTCCAGCCTTCACAAAGTCAACGCCGTAACCCGTGGCGCGCGCTATGCCTCGTTCTTCTGGACCCAAAGCCTGGTGCGCGAAGACAGCCAGCGCACGTTGCTGTTCGAGATGGACGGCGCGATCCAGCAACTGACCCGCGACGTGCCCGATCATCCCGCGCTGATTCAGCTCACCGGCACCTATCACAACCTGCTGCGTCGCTGGGTAGAGGTCTGAGCATGGGCTTCCTATTGCGCCGCGAAGAGGTGCTCAACGTCGAACAACTGCAAGGCATGCTCGACGACTCACCGGTACGCGCCGCCCAGGCGATTCTGATCGCAGCGAAGGAAGGTGTGGTGGATGCCCAGGCCTTGCTCGGGCAAATCCTGCTGGAGGGACGCGGCATTGCACGCGATGAAGCGCTGGCATTGCGCTGGTTCCGCATTGCGGCTCAGAGCGGGCATTTGATGGCTCGTAATATGGCCGGGCGTTGCCTTGAGCATGGCTGGGGCTGTGCCGTCGATGAAGCGGCGGCGGTGCTGGAGTACCGCTTGGCGGCGCAGGCCGGATTGGATTGGGGGCAGTACAACTACGCCAACTTACTGGCGACCGGCCGTGGTGTTGCTGAAGATCAGCAGCAAGCACTGATGCGTTATCGCCAGGCGGCGGAGCAGGGGCACGCCAAGTCGATGAACCTGCTGGGGCGCTACCTGGAAGAAGGCCAGTTTTGCCCGAAGGACCTGGATGCAGCCGTTGAGTGGTACCGCCGCTCAGCCGAAGGCGGGGATTTTCGCGGGCAGTTCAGTTATGCGGCGGTGTTGGCCGACAGAGGCCAGATCGAGGCGGCGCTGGAGTGGCTGCGCAAGGCGTTGGCGAGCGGTAATCTGAAGTTCCTGCGCACGGCGCACAAGGCGCTGGCAGCGGCGAATGATCCGCGTATTCGTGCGATGGCGCAGGCCTATCAACAGCGGGCTGCGATGCTTTCATAGTGCACAAAAGCTTTTAACAGTCCGTGGCATAGAAACTGACATTACTTCGCTGGCGAAAAGGATTTACACATCGTCATCATTGCCTCACACGAGCCTGCTTATACGTTAAGCGGGCTTTTTCATTGGTGTGTCTCGTGTGTATAAAAAAGCGCATTGCCTAATGGCGGTGTGTAATATACACACTGAAGGGTGAGGCGATGAGAAGTCGAGAGGTGATTGAACTGCTGGTTGCGGATGGTTGGTTTGAGGTGGCAGTAAAGGGCAGTCATCACCAGTTCAAGCACCCGGTGAAGCGAGGGCGAGTGACCGTTCCTCATCCCAAGTCGGAAATTGCAAAGGGCACTTTGCACAGTATTTTCAAGTCAGCAGGTCTCAAGTGATGGCCCCCATTGATGAGTTGAATGAGTTCTGTGAGGCTCGTTCAAAGGAGGAACAATGAAGTTTCCCGTGGTAGTACATAAAGATGCTGACTCGGACTACAGCGTGACGGTCCCCGACGTACCAGGGTGTTTTTCGGCTGGTGGGTCGTTTTCCGAAGCGCTGGATAATGTCCGTGAGGCACTCGCACTGCATCTGGAAGGGCTGGTTGCAGACCAGGAAACACTTCCCCATGCGCAGGAGGTTGATGCCCATTGGGATAACCCGGATTTTGCCGGTGGCGTATGGGCGATAGTCGACTTTGATCTCACCCCTTATCTGGGGAGATCGGTGCGGTTCAATGCTTCTTTGCCGGAACAGTTGTTGCAGCGCATTGATGAGCGAGTGCAAAAGGATCACCGCTATGCGTCGCGGTCAGGGTTTCTGGCGACGGCGGCGTTGCGTGAGTTATCTGCATGACGCAACGGGTGATGACAAATCACAGGCATAAAAAAACCCATGACACGTCATGGGTTTTTTATTGGCCGGCTACTTACACGTAGAACGACTTCAGCGGCGGAAAGCCATTGAACTCAACTGCGCTGTAGCTGGTGGTGTAGGCACCGGTCGACAACCAGTACAAGCGATCACCGATGGCCAGGTTCAGCGGCAGGCCGTACTTGTAGTTTTCGTACATGATGTCGGCGCTGTCACAGGTTGGGCCGGCGATGACCACTTCTTCCATCTCGCCTTTCTTCTCGGTCCAGATCGGGAACTTGATGGCTTCGTCCATGGTTTCGATCAGGCCGGAGAACTTGCCCACATCCGTGTACACCCAACGCTCGACGGCGGTACGGGACTTACGTGCAACCAACACCACTTCGCTGACCAGGATACCGGCGTTGGCGATCAACGAACGGCCTGGCTCCAGGATGATTTCCGGCAGGTCGTCGCCGAAGTCTTCCTTGAGGAAGCGGATGATTTCTTCAGCGTAGGTTTCCAGGCTGTTGGTGCGGGTGATGTAGTTGGCCGGGAAGCCGCCGCCCATGTTGATCAGCTTGAGGTGGATGTTGTCTTCTTCCTTCAGGCGCTCGAAGATCACTTTGACCTTGGCGATTGCCGCGTCCCACACGCTGATGTCGCGCTGCTGGGAACCTACGTGGAACGAGATACCGTACGGCACCAGGCCCAGGTCACGGGCGAGGATCAGCAGGTCCATGGCCATGTCGGTCTGGCAGCCGAACTTGCGCGACAGAGGCCAGTCAGCGGTGGTCGAGCCTTCGGTGAGGATGCGCACATACACTTTCGAACCCGGCGCGGCCTTGGCGATATTGCGCAGGTCGGCTTCGGAGTCGGTGGAGAACAGGCGCACACCCTTCTCGTAGAAGTAGCGGATGTCCTTGGATTTCTTGATGGTGTTGCCGTAGCTGATACGGTCGGCGCTGACGCCACGGTCCATGACCTTGTCCAGCTCATAGATCGAGGCGATGTCGAAGCTCGAACCCTTGTCTTTCAACAGGTCGATGATCTCGACAGCTGGGTTGGCCTTGACCGCGTAATACACCTTGGCGAATTCGAAACCGGCGCGCAGGTCATCGTAGGCCTGGCTGATCATGGCGGTGTCGATGACCACGAACGGGGTTTCTTGCTTGTCGGCGAACGCCTTCATTTTGTCAAAAGTGGCGCGCGCGAAATAATCTTCGACGTTGATCGACATGCTGGGAACTCCTAAGGGCAAACTAAAATTAGCAATGGGTGCAAATGAACGTCCTCCGTATCCCCACTTTGGTTCGCCTACTTCCCAAGGCATGTCGCCGAAAGCAAAAAGGCCATGGGATCAACTGCGTCCCTTGGCCTTGCTGTCTCGTCGTCAGTACTTGAGCCGGATGGATCGTTTCCAGCATGGACGTTCGGCGCGAACTTTAGGGCGTGAGGGGCTTGAGATCAACTAAAAATGTCGCGTTTTTGCACGCGTTCGTCGCGCGATGGCGTGCAGCTACTTATGTAACCGACAGGTGTGACGGATTGATGTTCCCCAAAAGGGGAAAATTGAAGGGGATTCAGCGCTTTCGTGGCGAAGGAGTAAGTGCCTTCGCCACGAAGGCTATCAGCGTGGGGCAATCAGCCAACAAAACGTCAGAACGGAATCAGGGTGAAGCTATGGGTCTTCTTAATGTCCGGGTATTGAGCCGTGGAAACGATAAATGAAACGTTTGTAGTGCTCTGTACATTCCTTACCGTCAGCGTACCGTTCAATGGCCCCGGGCCTGATGCGAAGCTGGCCCCTGATGTGCTTGTACTCCAGGTTGTGGTGACGTTTGGAATCGCGGTGCCGCGTTCGTCCACGAGCTGGGCAGCGATCGTCAATTTGAAGTCTTCGCCTCGTTTGACACGCTGTGGATCAGCGATTCCACCGATGATCATTTCCGCTGGGGCCCGGGGTTTTTCCGCGGAGATTGGAGTGGCCGATTCTTTCGTACTCATAGGGAGCCTCGTAGGTTCAAGACGTTAGGTGCAAGAGCGTTTCGATGTGTCGAGGCGCATTGGAACCTATTCCTGAATCCTTGGAACCTGTGAGTTCTGACAGTCTTTAAGGCTTAGTTAGAATGAGATTTGCGCGGCTTATCGCGTCCTGACTCGGCTCATGCACTGCCGGGTTTGTGGAAAACTCGAACAGTGATGGGCCGTTTCAGCGTGAATGGGTCTAACTGTGCATCAGCTCAAGGCTGTCTCAGCCGGCGAAACGATACTGGTCTTGCCCCCACGGGACTTACCGGAGCTCAGGTACTCGGCAATCGACTCCTGGGTCACTTCACCCAGGAACACCCGCTCGGCATCCATCACCGGCAGCCACGAACGATTGAACTCGTACATACGCGACAACAGGATGCGCAAGTGCTCGTCATACGCCGCCGTGGCGTTGAATTCGCGGAGGTACTGGCCACAAGTGCCGGTCTGACGGTGCAGGTCGCGACGTCGTACATAACCCAGCGCTTTGTTCTCGGCGCAGGTGACGACCACATAGCGGCGGTCGGTTTCGTCCATCAGCTCCAGGGCATCGGCCACCGGGGTTTCCGGGCTCACCGACGGGGCGTTGTCCGCCGCGTCTTCGGCCTTCACCAGCAGCAGGCGCTTGAGGGTGCTGTCCTGGCCCACGAAGTTGCTGACGAACTCATCGGCCGGGTGCGCCAGCAGCGTATCCGGATGGTCGATCTGCAGCAGCTTGCCGGCGCGGAAGATCGCGATCTTGTCACCCAGTTTGATGGCTTCGTCGATGTCGTGGCTGACCATGATTACGGTCTTGTTCAGCGCGCGTTGCATCTCAAAGAACTCGTTCTGGATCATCTCGCGGTTGATCGGGTCGACCGCGCCGAATGGCTCATCCATCAGCAGCAACGGCGCATCGGCCGCCAGTGCGCGAATAACGCCGATCCGCTGTTGCTGGCCGCCCGACAGTTCACGCGGATAGCGGTGCAGATACTGCTTAGGCTCCAGCTTGATCATGCTCATCAACTCGCGGGCGCGGTCGTGGCATTTTTGCTTGTCCCAGCCGAGCAGCTTGGGCACGACCACGATGTTTTCCTCGATGGTCATGTTCGGGAACAGGCCGATCTGCTGGATCACATAGCCGATGTTGCGACGCAGTGTCACTTCGTCGAGGTCGGTGGTGTCTTCACCGTTAATCAGGATCTTGCCCGAGGTCGGCTTGATCAGGCGGTTGATCATTTTCAGCGTGGTGCTCTTGCCGCAGCCCGAAGGGCCGAGGAATACGCAAATCTCGCCTTCGTTGACGGTCAGGCTTACGTCGTTCACGGCCGAAACAGTTTTGCCGTTGCTTTGAAAAGTCTTGGTCAGGTTTTGAAGTTCGATCATTTGAGCAGTCCTTTTGGAGTCAGCGAGCGTTGCAGCCATTGCAAAAGCAGGTCGGCGAAGATGGCCAGGAGACTGACCAGCACGGCGCCAACGATCAGCATCGACATGTCGCTGCGGCTGATGGAAGCCAGAATAAGTACACCCAGGCCACCGGCGCCGATGGTGGCGGCGATGGTCATGACGCCAATGTTCATCACCACGGCGGTGCGCACACCGGCGAGGATCACCGGCACGGCGATGGGCAGTTCGACCATGCGCAGGCGCTGGCCGAAGGTCATGCCGATGCCTTTGGCGGCCTCGCGAATGCCCGGTTCGACGCCGGTCAGCGCCAAGTAGGTGTTACGCATGATCGGCAACAGGGAGTAGAGGAACACGGCGGTGATCGCCGGCATCGGCCCCAGGCCCTGGCCAAACTTGGAGTAGAACGGCAGCAGCAGGCCGAACAGTGCGATGGACGGTACGGTCAGCAGCACCGTGGCGCTGGCTTGCAGCGGGCCAGCCAAGGTCGGGAAGCGCGTCATCAGCACGCCCAGGGGCACACCCACGACAATTGCCAGAATTACCGCGATGCCGACCAGGGTGATGTGCTGCCAGGTCAGGTGCAGGACTTGGGCCCAATCAAGATGGGAAAAGGCGTTCAGGAATTCCATGTCTTCTCCTTCTTAGTTGATGGGATGTTGGCGCAGGAAATCGGCGGCAACAGCGGATGGGCTTTCATGGTCGACGTCGACCCGCGCATTCAACTGGCGCATGGTTTCGTCGTCGAACAGAGTGGCCAGCGGCTTGAGCTCGGCAGCCAGTTGCGGGTGCTTGTCGAGGTATTCCTGACGCACCACCGGCGCTGCGGTGTAGTCCGGGAAGTAGTGCATGTCATCCGCCAGCAGCTTGAGCTTGAAGGCGTTCAGGCGACCGTCGGTGGTGTAGACCAAACCGGCAAACACCTGGCCATTACGCAAGGCGGTGTAGACCAGGCCGGCGTCCATCTGCCGCGTGTTCTTGCGGGTCAGGTTCATGTCATACAGCTTGACCATGCCGGCCAAGCCATCGGAGCGGTTGGCGAACTCGGTGTCCAGGGCCACCAGGCGGTGTTCCTTGGTGTCTTGCGCCATGGCTTTGGTGAGGTCGCTGATGCTGTTGATCTCAGGATGCTCTTCAGCCACTTTCTCTGGCAGTGCCAGGGCGTAGGTGTTGCTGAAGCGCGATGGCGAGAGCCAGACCAGGCCTTTTTTCGCGTCGAGTTCTTTGACCCGAGCGTACGACTGTTCGCTGTTGAGCTTCTCGTCGATGTGGTTGTAGGCCACTAGCGACACGCCGGTGTATTCCCAGATCAGATCCAGTTGCCCGCTTTCCTGGGCACTGCGCGCCAGGTTGCTGCCCAGGCCGCCGGTCACGCGGGTGTCGTAACCCTTGGTGCGCAGGTACTGGGAAGTGATTTCGGCCAGCAGGGTCTGTTCGGTGAACACCCGTGCGCCGATGCGGATCACCGGTTTTTCAGCGGCTTGCGCAATACCTGCCAACAGCAGGGCGCAGCTCAATATCAAGGTCAGTTTTTTCATGTGAATTCCTTTGCAAAGCCTTAAGACGGACGCAACCCGCGTTCCAGCCAGAGGCGGCTGGCCATGGTCACCAGACCGTCAAGCAGCAAGGCCAGCAACGCGGTGCACGCGGCGCCGAGCAGCAATTGCGGCTGATTGTTCAGGGCGATGCCGGGGAAGATCAGACTGCCGAGGCTGTTTGCACCAATCAGGAACGCGAGCGGCGCAGTACCCACATTGATCGCCAGCGCCACGCGCACGCCGCCGATGATGATCGGCACGGCGTTGGGCAATTCCACACGAAACAGCACCTGGCGAGGCGTCATGCCGATGCCGGTGGCCGCTTCTTTCAGTGAGCCTTGAACGTTTTTCAGGCCTTCGTAGGTGTTGCGCACGATGGGCAGGAGGGACGCGAGAAACAACGCGAAGATGGCCGGACCACTGCCGATGCCGAGGACGCCGAGGGCGATGGCCAGTACGGCCAGGGGAGGGACGGTGTTACCGATGTTGAAGATCTGCATGAAGCGTTCTGCGCGCCCGACCATGTTCGGTCGGCTGAGCAGGATACCGGCGGGGATGCCCACAATCAGGGCCGCCAGCATGGACACTAGAACAAGGATCAAATGAGCTTGCAGGTAAAACAACAAATCGTCGCGGTACAGTTCGATCGTGTTGATGCCGATCCAGTGGACCAGCAGGGCCAGGAGAGCGACGACAACCACTCCTCCTATCAGCCCTTTGCCATAGCGAATAGCCACAGGCGGACTCCTTTTTTCTTTTGTCGGCGAACACATTTCCGAGCGGCAATGCCATTCCTGGCTGTCGGCGAATGTGGTCGCGAAAAGCAGCTCGTCCATACCGGCAACGCGGTATCAATCCGAGCCATGAGCGCAGCCTCGTCAGGCTAACTTGCTGATTTATCAGCCCCTGTTCCGAGTGCGGTAGCAGGGGAGTGGACGTCTCTACCTTTTAAAAGGTTCCATACTTGGCAGCATTTAGCCACCCCTAATCGGGTGAACGGTGGTCCGGCCCCCGGGGTTTGCGCTATACTCGCCGCCCTTTTTTGACTCACCTGCCAGGCGATTTCCCATGACCCACCAGGCCGCCGAAGTCGCGAAACGCCGCACTTTCGCTATTATTTCCCACCCCGATGCCGGTAAAACCACCATCACCGAGAAGCTCCTGCTGATGGGCAAGGCGATCGCTGTGGCCGGCACGGTGAAATCCCGCAAATCCGACCGCCATGCGACATCCGACTGGATGGAGATGGAGAAACAACGGGGTATTTCCATTACCACGTCGGTCATGCAATTCCCTTATCGCGACCACATGGTCAACCTGCTCGACACCCCGGGCCACGAAGACTTCTCCGAAGACACTTACCGCACCCTGACTGCGGTGGACTCGGCCTTGATGGTCCTCGACGGCGGTAAGGGCGTTGAGCCACGGACCATCGCGTTGATGGACGTATGCCGCCTGCGCGATACACCTATCGTCAGCTTCATCAACAAACTCGACCGCGATATCCGCGACCCGATCGAGCTGTTGGATGAAATCGAAGCAGTCCTGAAGATCAAGGCCGCGCCGATCACCTGGCCGATTGGTTGCTACCGCGACTTCAAGGGCGTGTACCACCTGGCCGACGACTACATCATTGTCTACACCGCCGGCCACGGTCATGAACGTACCGATGTGAAAATCATCGAGAAGCTCGACTCCGACGAGGCCCGCGCCCACCTGGGTGACGAGTACGACCGTTTTGTCGACCAGTTGGAACTGGTGCAGGGCGCCTGCCATGAGTTCAATCAGCAGGAATTCCTCGACGGCCAACTGACTCCGGTGTTCTTCGGTACTGCGTTGGGTAACTTCGGTGTCGACCATGTACTCGACGCCGTCGTGGACTGGGCGCCGAAGCCTTTGGCCCGTGTCGCCAACGAGCGCACGGTTGAGCCGGTCGAAGAAAAATTCACCGGTTTCGTGTTCAAGATCCAGGCGAACATGGACCCGAAACACCGCGACCGTATCGCCTTCATGCGCATCTGCTCCGGCAAATACGAAAAAGGCATGAAGATGCGCCACGTGCGCACCGGCAAGGACGTACGCATCGGCGACGCCCTGACGTTCTTCTCCTCCGAGCGTGAACAACTCGAAGAGGCTTACGCCGGCGACATCATCGGCCTGCACAACCACGGCACCATCCAGATTGGCGACACCTTCACCGAAGGCGAAGCGCTGGGCTTCACCGGTATCCCGCACTTCGCCCCGGAACTGTTCCGCCGCGTACGCCTGCGTGACCCGCTGAAATCCAAGCAACTGCGCCAAGGCCTGCAGCAACTGGCGGAAGAGGGCGCCACCCAGGTGTTCTTCCCCGAGCGCAGCAACGACATCATCCTCGGCGCTGTCGGCGTGCTGCAGTTCGATGTGGTCGCCAGCCGCTTGAAAGAGGAATACAAGGTCGAATGCTCCTACGAGCCAATCACCGTGTACTCCGCGCGCTGGATCGATTGCAGCGATAAGAAGAAGTTGGAAGAGTTCTCCAACAAGGCTGTGGAAAACCTTGCGGTCGACGGCGGCGGTCACCTGACCTACCTAGCACCGACACGGGTCAACCTGGCGCTGATGGAAGAGCGTTGGCCGGATGTGAAATTCCGGGCTACTCGCGAGCACCATTAAGGTCTGAGCGGTAAGAAGAAGGGCGAAGCTGTGATGGCTTCGCCCTTTTTTGTGGGACCTCCCGATGAGTGCCATAGTGGTTTTCTAAATATTTATCTGTGGTTTTTTTCTTATAAAGCAGTAGTCCAAATCCTTCATATAAGTAGCTCTATTCTATTTCTTTGTTCGTCTTGATTTTCATGACGACAAGGGTTTTTCCTACGTCTAGCTTCCATGTCGCGCTACCCTATTTTATGGAGTAACTACAGATGGATAATGCTAACCCGGCAGCGGCGTTAAGAAGCGTGGAAGGAAGAGTCAATGAAAGGGTCGCTATTCTAGAACGCTACTACGATTTACTTTCACAAAGTTCTGCCGGTTTTGAATCGCCTAGCTCTAATGACGGGTTCGAACCTTCAATGGAACTGCCGTTATTAAATGAGCCTATGCGCCAATTTCTTTCAGTAGCGACAGCGCAGTTTTTTGAGCTTGGAGCGTATAGGGACGTACCACTACGCTTACTTGATCTGAGAGGAAATCCAAATACACAAACAACGAAAACACTTGCATCGACCCTGATAGTTGCTCGCGCTATCTGTCATATCCAGAAAACAGGGGGAGGATTTTACTGTTTTCACCTTCCTCGGGAAATAAGGCAATAGCATTGCGCGACGCTGTACTGCGTGCCCTGCAAGCAAAATTGGTTGATGAAACACAACTGAGGATTATTACACTGACCCCAACCCAAACTGTCGAAAAACTTAGATCTACAGAACTATATGACAACCCGAGGCTTCGTGCTCTAAATCCAATTTTCGTGCTAGATACGGACTCGCCAGAACGAGTGAAGGTGATTGGTCAGGATTTTAAGGAGGCGTTTTCTAAGGCAGGGATCAGCGACCTAAAGTTATGGCATTCGCTACGCCTTGAAAACTACCGCTTTTCTGACCAAACCCGAGCTTTTTTTGACTTCGAATACGGAGACGCCTGGGATGTGGGCAGAAAAACAGTACATGTGCATGCAGTCTCAAGCGCATATGGACTCTTAGGCTATTTGTCAGGGGTAAAATTTTTAAGGGAGAACAAACACGCTGTAGCATCGCCATCATTTCTATTGGTCCAGCATTTGGCTACAAGTGACATGGTACTCCACATACTGGATGGTGATTTTTCCGGAACGTCTACGCCTCGCTATTCACGTTTGGTCGGCGGACTATGGGGGCAATCAGCATCCCCACATTTCCCTGCTACGACTTGGAGTCCAAGTGAGGTCCTTGAACCAACTTTTTATACACATCAGCCTACTACTGCTGATGAAATGACTGCAGCAATAAGAGAAGGCGGCGGTTCAGGTATTGTTGTATCTCTTCATGAATGCTTGCAGCGTTATAGCGAGTGCGTGCAATTATTAGTGAATACGCCGGTGAAGCTACCCTCAGACCCTCGGGATCTCAAGGAGTGGTCATTAGTCATGGCGCTCTGCGGGTGTTTGAATGCAATTGATCGTGGATTATTAACGCCGAGTAACGGATGTACCATACATGCTTCTGGCTCCTACTCATGTCAGGATTATAAACGCATCCCTGCAAATGGTTTGACTTATATAAACACTGCTGAAGAAATGCTGGCTTTTTTTCGCTAGCGTTAAGCATAAAGTTGGGTTGTGAGTATGTCGGTAGATAAGTTATGCCGTTTTCGCGTTGTCAAGGGGTACTCTGTATTAGGTGAAGAGGCTGAAATTACATATGTGGGTGTCAGAGAGGGGTTGGTCTATATTGCGCCGTTTATAGAAGAGCGTTTTTTCGAACGTTCATCTGTAGTCCGTCAAGGCGCTTTTGAATGGAGGGAGCTTGAATGCTTTCTGCAAATAGTCAAAAGCGAGATGTTATGTCTAATGGCCCCTAAGACGATCATTAGCCACTTTGCGCTGGACAGTGATGTTGTGGGGGTAAGTCGTATCCATCAGGCGGTTGATGTGTCTGGACCCTGGGATGACATAAAGAGCCAGCTGTCTAAGAGAGAGGGTAAGCGGCGAGAGCAATGTGTCGCTCAGGGATTTCATTACAATGTTTCGTTTGAAGATCATGATTTTTTTGAGTTTTATCACTCGATGCATTTGCCAACGATGAAGAGTCGCTATGGAGATCTGGCGCGTAGCGTCGAGGAAAAAGAAGCATACGCTCGCTTGTTCAAACAAGGCGTGTTGTTTCGGATATACGATGCCAAGGAGTGGGTCGCGGGAAGCGTTTCGCAAATTGATAAGTCTGGTCGGATACTAAATGCTCGGCTAATCGGAGTTAAAAATGGGAGCGGTACTTATCGGGTTAACGGCTCTCAAAACTTTGTTTATCACTCAATTATAGAGTGGGCGGCGAATAGTTCAGCTATTGACTATGTTGATTTTCAGGGGTGCGAGCCATTTCTGACTAAGGGGACGTTTCAATATAAAAAACGGTTTGGTACGAGAGCTGTTATTCCGGAAAATAATTTCGGTGATTGGCGTTTGCTTATTCGGATGGCAGCACTTAGCCCCTCAGTCAGGTATTTTTTAATAAATAACCCTCTGTTAATAGAGGCTGGGTGTAAGTCGTTAAAGGCGCTATATTTTTACGATGCAAATAATGTTGCGCGCTTAGATATTCCGTTCGAGTCAAGCGGAATAGATGGGGCGGTGTTTCGGGATTTGGATTCGCTATATGGTTAGGTTTAATTTCTTTGCCTCTCGACTTAATCATTATTTCAGTCAAGTGGCTTGGGTGCTTGCATCACTGATTTTTATTAATCGAGTGAGCGCCATGGTCAAGCTGTTTATGGCGCTGTATCTCCGTCAAATTCTGGGTTTGCCTATTGAATGGGTCGGCTGGTTGTTGTCGGGTTATGGTGTCGGCCTTTTAGTAGGTTCGTTGGGTGGGGGCTTATTAAGTGATCATGTCCCTTGCGCAAAACTTACTCTAATACTTTTATTCGGATGTGGCATCGTACTGGTTCTCTTGGGGCTTAGTACGAATATGTATGTGCTTGCTGGGCTTCTGGTATTAGGCGGTGTATTTGATGGGGCCGTTCGAACACTGCACCAACGTTTAATCATGGAATATTGTGATGTGATGGAAAGGCCTCGGGCCCAGGCATTGAATCGCGTCGCAGCGAATTTAGGAATGGCGGTTGCAGGGGTGATGGGCGGTGCATTGGCACAAATCGACTTTCGATGGTTGTTTTTTGTCAGTGCTGCGGTGATGTTTTCTGGGCTTCTGTGGTTTGCCTATTCGATTTTACATAGAACTGTAGAAGTGTCGTGTGTTCCAGACGACTTCAATAAGACTTCCCAAAAGCCCTACAGAGACCGATCTTTTCTCTGGCTATTGGCGGCCAGCGTTTTACTTGGACTTGCCTTTGAACCGATCTACAGCATGCTTGGGAATTACTTGATCGACTACTATCACCTCGGTGCGGACTTTATAGGATGGCAATTTGCATTGAATGCTGGGTTGATTGTGGTACTGCAAATTCCAATTTCTCACTGGACTGAGCGCTGGGGGGCTCGTCGCCAGATTTTAACCGGCAGTCTGCTGCTTGCTGTTGGGCTAAGTATGTTGCCTTTTGGCTCTGATCCATTTTATGTTTTTATATCAACTGCACTTTGGACGCTTGGCGAAATTCTATTTTTGCCGACCCTAAGCGTACTTGTTATGCAGTTTGCGCAATCTGGTAAAAGCGGGCATTACTTCGGGCTTTTTTCTGTTTGCTGGAGTGCCAGTGCCGTTTTTGGTCCGGCATTGGGCGGACAAATTTACGGTTTGTTCGGTGGGCATAGCATTTGGGTGGTAACAGCTACATTGGCAATGTGTTCAATGCCCTTTATCTATCAAGCTACTCGTTTCGAACCCGAACCCTTATAGACTCCTGGCATTTATGGAGGCGCGTTGGCCGGATGTGAAATTCCGGGCTACTCGCGAGCACCATTAAGGTCTGAGCGGTAAGAAGAAGGGCGAAGCTGTGATGGCTTCGCCCTTTTTCTTGGGCGTTGCAAAACAAAATGTGGGAGGGGGCTTGCCCCCGATAGCAGTGTGTCAGCCAGTACATTCGGGGCTGACACTACGCTATCGGGGGCAAGCCCCCTCCCACATTTTTGCTTTCAACAGGCATGGGATTGGCGATAACCCTGCATCGGGTCTAGCGTTTACCCACCGACTGTAAAGGAGACCACCGTGCGAAATGTTCAACGCGCTATCCCCCTGGTGTTGCTGGCCGCTCTGGGGCTGACGGCCCTTCCGGCACTGGCGGGCGCAGGAGCGCCGCAGTGGAAGGACACCGGCCCTGTCACCAAGAAGAAGCAAAACGAGGTCAACTCCGGCAGTTGGCAGCCGCAAGTTCAGCCTGCGCCAAAGGAGGATGCGGAAAACCCTTACAACGAAGGCGAAGACAGCGAAACCTACGACGACGGCGACACCTGAGCCCTGGCGCAAACACCGTATCGGGGCTAGCGTCAACGCTGGCGGGGCTGAACAGCTGCCGCGCGGGATTCACCTACTGACTGGACGGAATCAACCATGAGTATTTTTCAACGCGTAGTGTTGTTGATAAAGGTGCTGGTGCTGTTGTCGTTGGGGATGTCGACGGCCTGGGCGCATAACCCGGCGCAGGGCGGTGTGGCGCTGTCGGCGGTGCACAGTGCGCAGGATCTGCAACTGGCGAAGTCCGAGGCTGAACCGGGTGATCAAGACCAAGGCGGCAGCAAGGATGATGAAGACTCCACCACCGACGATCCGGACAGCGATGACCCGGACGATGAAGGCGACAGCCAGACATAAAAAACCCCTCCTGCCAGGCTGATGCGCAACCTGGCGGGAAGGGCTGTAGAACTCAAGCAAGGCTCTGGAGTGAAGCCCCAGGGCCTTTTTTGTGGGGATCAGGCCACGAACTGCTCGGCATAGTGGCAAGCCACCTGCCGGTTATCCAAGGCGCGCAATTGCGGCTCCTCGCTGCTGCACCGCGCCGTCGCGTACGGGCAGCGCTTGTGGAAAGCGCATCCTGACGGCGGGTTCAGTGGATTGGGCAACTCGCCGACGATTTTGATCTTCGGTTTGTTCGGATCCGGATGAATGGTAGGGGTGGCCGACAACAGCGCCTGGGTGTACGGGTGCAAAGGGCGCGCGTAGATGTCTTCTTTAGGGCCCACCTCCACTGGACGGCCGAGGTACATCACCATCACGTCATCCGCGACGTGCTGCACCACCGCCAGGTTGTGGGAAATGAACACGTAGGCCGTGTTGAATTCCTGCTGCAAATCCATGAACAGGTTGAGTACCTGCGCCTGGATCGACACGTCCAGTGCCGAGGTCGGTTCATCCGCCACCAGCACTTTCGGTTGCAGCATCATGGCGCGGGCCAGGGCGATGCGCTGGCGCTGACCACCGGAGAACATGTGCGGGTAGCGCTGATAATGCTCAGGGCGCAGGCCCACTTGCTTCATCATCGCCTGCACTTTTTCGCGGCGTTCGGCGGCGGACAGATTGGTGTTGATCAACAGCGGCTCGCCGAGTTGATCGCCGACCTTCTGGCGCGGGTTCAACGAGGCGTACGGGCTCTGGAACACCATCTGCACGTCTTTGCGCAATTGCTTGCGCTGGGCCTTGTCGGCGCCGGCCACTTCCTGACCGGCGATTTTCAAGGAGCCGGACGACGGTTCTTCAATCAACGTCAGTGCACGGGCCAGGGTAGATTTGCCGCAACCCGACTCGCCTACAACCGCGAGGGTCTTGCCGGCTTCCAGTTCGAACGACACACCATTGAGGGCGCGCACGGTGGCGTGGCCCTTGAACAGGCCACGGGACACTTCGTAGTGACGGGTCAGGTCGCGGGCGGTAAGAACGACGGCCATTACGCCACCTCCTGGTTCAAGGGGTAGAAGCAGCGTGCAAGGCTGTTGGATTTAGGGTCGAGGCCCGGGCGTGTCTGACGGCAGCTGTCCTGCACATACGGGCAACGCGGCGACAGCAGGCAACCCTGCGGGCGGTCATAGCGGCCTGGCACGATACCCGGCAGCGTGGCCAGGCGCGTAGCTCCGAGGCTGTGTTCAGGGATCGCCTTGAGCAGCGCTTCGCTGTACGGGTGTGCCGGAATGTCGAACAGTTGCGGCACTTGGCCGACTTCCACGGCTTGGCCGGCGTACATCACGCACACGCGCTGGGCGGTTTCCGCCACGACGGCGAGGTCGTGGGTGATCAGCACCAGGCCCATGTTCTGCTCTTTCTGCAGGGCCAGCAGCAGGTCCATGATCTGCGCTTGAATGGTCACGTCCAACGCGGTGGTCGGCTCATCCGCAATCAACAGTTTCGGTTCGCCGGCAATGGCCATGGCGATTGCCACACGTTGGCTCATGCCGCCGGACAGTTGGTGCGGGTAGGCGTCCATACGGCTGGCGGCGCCTGGGATTTCGACCTTTTCCAACAGCTCGATGGCACGCTTGCGCGCTTGCTTGCCGGACATTTTCAGGTGCAGGCGCAGCACTTCCTCAATCTGGAAACCCACGGTGTAGCTGGGGTTCAGCGCAGTCATCGGGTCCTGGAACACCATCGCCAGGTCTTTGCCGACGATCTGGCGGCGCTGGCGGTTGCTCAGCTTGAGCATGTCCTTGCCGTCAAAGTTCAGGGCGTCGGCGGTAACGATGCCGGGATGCTCGATCAGTCCCATCAGCGCCATCATGGTCACGGATTTACCCGAGCCCGATTCGCCAACGATCGCCAGGACTTCGCCTTTGTCGACCGAAATGTCGAGGCCATCGACCACTGGTACGGCGGTCTTGTCGCCGAATCGTACGTTGAGATTCTTGATTTCTAACAGTGACATGGGAATCTCCTCAGGCGGCGTTCTTGAGTTTCGGGTCCAGCGCATCGCGCAGTCCGTCACCCATCAAGTTGATTGCCAGCACGCTGAGCAAAATGGTCAAACCAGGCAAGCTCACCACCCACCAGGCGCGTTCGATGTAGTCACGGGCCGAAGCCAGCATGGTGCCCCACTCAGGGGTTGGCGGTTGAACGCCCAAACCGAGGAAGCCCAACGCGGCAGCGTCGAGAATCGC
This sequence comes from Pseudomonas sp. W22_MBD1_FP4, assembly GCF_052113765.1. Taxonomy (NCBI): domain Bacteria; kingdom Pseudomonadati; phylum Pseudomonadota; class Gammaproteobacteria; order Pseudomonadales; family Pseudomonadaceae; genus Pseudomonas; species Pseudomonas sp. W22_MBD1_FP4. The sequence continues at coordinate 165,708 of NZ_JBGQOI010000004.1, forward strand.
CGAAGAGAAACTCAGGGTCGCCTGCACGATCAGCGGTGCCATGCAGTTAGGCAGCACGGTGATGAACATCAGGCGTGGCAGGCCGGCACCGGCGAGGCGAGCGGCGGTCACGTAGTCACGGTTCAACTCGCCCATCACCGCTGCGCGGGTCAGACGCACATAGGACGGCAGCGAGACGATAGCGATGGCGATCACGGTGTTGATCAGGCCTGGGCCGAGGATTGCGACAATGGCAACCGCCAGCAGCAGCGACGGCAGGGCCAGCATGATGTCCATCAAACGCATGATGGTCGGGCCGAGCAGGCGCGGGAAAAAGCCGGCGAACAGCCCCAGCAGGATGCCCGGAATCAGCGACATCACCACCGACGACAAACCGATCAGCAGCGACAGGCGCGAACCTTGGATCAGGCGCGAGAGCAAGTCACGGCCCAGCTCGTCGGTGCCGAGCAGGAACTGGATCTGACCGCCTTCCAGCCACGACGGCGGGGTGAGCAGGAAGTCACGGTATTGCTCACTCGGGTTGTGGGGTGCAACCCACGGCGCGAAGATCGCGCAAAACACGATCAACAACATGAAGAACAGGCCGGCAACCGCGCCTTTGTTCTTGGAAAAGGCTTGCCAGAATTCTTTGTACGGGGACGGGTACAGCAGGCTTTGATCGACTGCTGACACGGGAGTAGGTGTGGTCATGGTCATGATCTCAGCGCTGGTGACGGATGCGTGGGTTGGCGAAGCCGTAGAGGATATCCACCACGAAGTTCACCAGGATCACCAGACAGGCGATCAGCAGGATGCCGTTTTGCACCACCGGGTAGTCCCGCGCGCCAATGGCTTCGATCAGCCATTTGCCGATACCGGGCCACGAGAAGATGGTTTCGGTCAGTACCGCACCAGCCAGCAGGGTGCCGACTTGCAGGCCGACCACGGTCAGTACCGGGATCAGCGCGTTACGAAGGCCGTGGACAAATACCACGCGTGCCGGCGACAGGCCTTTGGCCTTGGCGGTACGGATGTAGTCTTCACGCAGCACTTCGAGCATGGATGAACGGGTCATCCGTGCGATCACTGCCAATGGAATAGTGCCGAGCACGATGGCCGGCAGGATGAGGTGGTGCAGCGCATCCCAGAACGCGTCCGGCTCGTCAGCCAGCAGGGTGTCGATCAGCATGAAGCCGGTGCGCGGCTCGATGTCGTAGAGCAGGTCGATACGCCCGGAAACCGGGGTCCAGCCCAGGCTCACCGAGAAGAACATGATCAGGATCAGGCCCCACCAGAAGATCGGCATCGAATAGCCCGCGAGGGAGATGCCCATCACCCCGTGGTCGAACAGGGATCCTCGCTTGAGTGCCGCGATCACCCCGGCCAACAGGCCCAGGATACCGGCGAACAACAGGGCGGCCATGGACAGTTCCAGGGTCGCCGGGAAAAGGGCGGTGAATTCGGTCCACACGCTGGTACGGGTACGCAGCGATTCGCCAAGGTCGCCTTGGGCGAGTTTGCCGACATAGTCCAAATATTGCGCATACAGCGGCTTGTTAAGGCCAAGGCGCTCCATTGCCTGTGCGTGCATCTCGGGGTCGACTCGTCGTTCGCCCATCATGACTTCGACGGGGTCGCCGGGGATCATGCGAATCAACGCAAACGTCAGCAACGTGATGCCGAAAAACGTGGGGATCAATAACCCCAGTCGGCGGGCAATAAAACTAAACATCTTGGTGTGTACCTCAATCAGCCGGTTAGGCAGGTTCGGCACCGTCCTGGTGGACGGCGCCGAGCGTTTCTCTTATTTACTTCACCTGGGTGGTGGCGAAGTTATTTGTACCTAGAGGGCTTTGGGTAAAGCCTTCTACGTTTTTACGCATGGCGGTGAACAGTTTCGGGTAAGCCATGGGAAGCCATGGTTGGTCCTTTTCGAAAACGTCCTGTGCTTGTTCATAGAGCGCAGCCCGAGCCGCGGGTTCATCAATTGCGCGGGCTTTGTCGATCAGGGCTTGAAACTCTTTGTTACACCAGCGGGCGTAGTTTTCGCCGTTTTTAGCGGCATCGCAACTCAGGTTGGGCGTGAGGAAGTTGTCCGGGTCGCCGTTATCGCCTACCCAGCCAGCCGAGACCATGTCGTGCTCGCCGTTTTTAGCGCGCTTGAGCATCTCGCCCCATTCCATGACTTTGATATTCACTTTCAAGCCAACCTGCGCCAGATCCGCCTGCATGCGCTGGGCGCCGAGCATCGGGTTGGGGTTGGTTGGGCCGCCGCCGTTACGGGTAAACAGGGTGAACTCGGTGCCTTCCGGTACACCGGCTTCCTTGAGCAGGGCGCGGGCTTTGTCGAGGTCACGGGGCGGGTTTTTCAGGTTCGTATTGAAACCCAGCAAAGTCGGTGGATACGGGCCGGTGCCCACGACCGCATTGCCTTTGCCGAAGAGGGCTTCGGTATAGCCTGCTTTGTCGAACGCGATATTGATCGCGTGGCGAACCCGTGCATCGCTCATGTACTTGTGAGTGGTGTTCATTGCGGTGTAACTGGTGGTCATCGCCGCCAGTTCATCGACCTTGAGGTTCGGGTCTTTCCTGATGCTTGGAATGTCATCGGGCTTGGGGAACAGCGCGATCTGACATTCGTTCGCCTTGAGCTTCTGCAGGCGTACGTTGTTGTCGGTAGTGACCGCGAGGATCAGCGGATCTGCCGCCGGCTTGCCACGGAAATACTCCGGGTTGGCCTTGAAGCGTACCTGGGCGTCCTTGGCGTAGCGCGTGAAGATGAACGGACCAGTACCGATCGGCTTGGCGTTCAGGTCGTCGGTCTTACCGGACTTGAGCAGTTGGTCGGCGTATTCGGCGGAGTGGATCGAAGAGAACGCCATACCCAGGTCGGCCAAAAACGGTGCTTCAGGACGAGTCAGGGTAAAGACGACGGTGTGATCGTCAGTCTTCTCTACGCTCTTGAGCAGTTCCTTGAAGCCCATGCTTTCAAAGTAGGGATAGCCCACGACGGACTTGTTGTGCCAAGGGTGATTCGGGTCCAGCTGGCGCTGGAAGCTCCACAGCACGTCATCGGCATTCAGGTTGCGCGTGGGTTTGAAGTAGTCGGTAGTGTGGAACTTGATGTCGTCACGCAGGTGGAACGTGTAGGTCAGGCCATCGGCGCTGATCTCTGGCAGGTCTTTGGCCAGTGCAGGCACCACTTCGGTGGTGCCTGGCTTGAAGTCGACCAGACGGTTGAACATGGTTTCAGCGGCGGCATCGGCGGTGACGGCGGTGGTGTACAGGACCGGGTCAAAACCTTCCGGGCTGGCTTCGGTGCAGACCACCAGGGGTTTGGCCGATACGCCGATAGCGACGCTTAACAGCGCTGCGGCAACGGCAGCTTGTAGCGGGAGCATTTTCATTCAGAGCCCTCTGCAATCGATGGGACCAGACAAGCGTAGACGGCGGGCTCGTCCTGAGCCCGCCGTTTACCTGGCGCTAATTAAAGAATGTTGAACGGGATGGTGGTAACCAGACGGAATTCGTTCAGGTTGCCGTCAGACTGTTGTTCACTAGCACGGTGCGCTACGTAGGTGGCGCGAATGGTGGTGGCTTTGAGCGGGCCACTTTGCAGGGCGTAAGACGCGCCAACACCGTATTCATAGTGGTGTTCGCCATCCTGAGCCTGGACACCGTCGTAGCCTTTGTTCTCTACACCGCGGTTGCCGGTGTAGTGCGTACCGTCGATGCCCCAGCCGCGAGCGGTGTAGATGTTGAACTTCAGGCCAGGCACGCCGTATTCGGCCATGTTGATACCGTAGGCAACCTGGAAGGACTTCTCGTTCGGGCCGTTGAAGTCCGACGTCAGGGAGTTGGCCAGGTAGATACCGTTGGTTTCGTGCAGGTAGTCGAAGTACTCGTTACCGTTCACTTGCTGGTACGAGAACGTCAGGCTGTGGGCCTGGTGGGTCAGTCCCAGGGACAGGGAGTAGGTATCGTTGTCGATATCCCCCATCAGCTTTTTGCCTTCATCGACGGTTTTGTAGTAGTTGAAGCCGGTGGTCAGGCCCAGTACCGAGCTGTCACCCAGCTCGTGGGTAGCGCCGAAGTAGTACTGGTTCCAGAAGTCCTTCACGTTGGCTGCGAAGAAGCTGGTTTTCAGGCTCTTGAGCGGCTGGTAGTTGGCGCCCAGTGTGTAAACCTTGTCAGTCTCGACGCCCGCTGCGCCCTTGCTGTTGTACTCACTGCGGAACTTCGACAGGCTCTGTTCGGTACGTGGCGAAACGCGATCGAACACGCCGCCCTGGAACGACAGGTTGCTGAATTCTTCGCTGTTGAAGCTCACACCTTCAAAGCTCGACGGCAGGGCACGGTTGCCGATGGTGTCGACGATGCCGCTGCTGAAGTTCTGGCGACCGGCGGTCAGCGTGGTGTTGGATACGCGGAACTTGACGTTGGCCAGGCCCAGTTTGCTCCACTGGTCCACCGCGTCACCGCGGTCGTGGGCCAGGGTGCGGTTGGAGCCGCCGCCGATGTCCTTTTGATCACGGATCAGAGCGATCACGTTGTAGGCCGCAACTTCGGTGCTGACCCCAACGGTGCCTTGGGTAAACCCCGAGGTGTAATTGAGGATGGTGCCTTGGTCCCAGTTGTAACGACGGGAAATGCTGGTCTTGGTCAGGTCGCCTTTATCCTTGAAATAGGTGATGCGGGTGTTGCGGTTGAATTTTTCGTTCGAGTACCAGTTACGCGTGGTGCCGCCCAGGCTTTGACCGTCAATAAAGCCTTTGGCCTCGCTTTGAGCGCTGGTGCCGGCCAACGTGGTAGGAACGAAGTCCTGGCTTTGGGTTTCAGCGTAGGCGGTTGCCGTGATGGTGCTGATGGCCAGGGCCAGAAGCGCTTTGCTGCTCAGTTTCATGGGTGAAGCTCCTTTGGTTCTCTTTTTTTATGCCGGTCTTTTTAGGTGAACCGACTATTGGTGTGTAACTCGTTCAGGCACTTGCAAACGTTTGCCGTAGGAAAAATCCCAATAAAAGGCTGCACGTTTGCCGGAGAGCTGACTTCGCTCTCCTGCAATCCGGTTATTTTCTTATGGGGTAATACTGACGCCCGAGAACACGTTGCGGCCGAAGGGGCTCACTTTGAACCCTTCGACTTTGGTGCTTAACGGCTGGTTGACCGTCGAGTGGGCGACAGGCGTGATCGGCACTTGCTGCTTGAGCAATTGCTGAGCCTGCTTGTAGAGAACAGTCCTTTGTTCGCGGTCGGTGACGACCTTGGCTTGCTTGATCAGCTTGTCGTACGCCGGGTCACACCACATGGAGTAGTTGTTCCCGCCGATAGCGTCGCAGCTGTAGAGGGTGCCCAGCCAGTTGTCCGGGTCACCGTTGTCGCCGGTCCAGCCGATCAGGCTGATATCGTGCTCACCGTTCTTGGTGCGCTTGATGTACTCGCCCCATTCGTAGCTGACGATCTTCACTTTCAGGCCGATCTTGGCCCAATCGCTTTGCAGCATTTCGGCCATCAGCTTGGCGTTGGGGTTGTACGGCCGTTGCACCGGCATCGCCCACAGGGTGATCTCGGTACCTTCCTTCACTCCGGCAGCCTTGAGCAGTTCCTTGGCTTTTTCCGGGTTGTAGGCGGCGTCTTTGATGGTGTCGTCGTAAGACCATTGCGTCGGCGGCATGGCGTTGACCGCCAGTTGCCCCGCGCCTTGGTACACGGCATTCAGGATGCTCTGCTTATTCACCGCCATGTCCAGCGCCTGGCGCACTTCGAGCTGGTCGAATGGCTTGTGGCGCACGTTGTAGGCGATGTAGCCGAGGTTGAAGCCCGGTTTGGTCAGCAGTTGAAGCTTCGGGTCGGCCTTGAGCGCATCGACGTCAGCCGGACGCGGATGCAAGGTCACCTGGCATTCCCCGGCCTTGAGCTTCTGCACCCGCACCGAGGCGTCGGTGTTGATGGCGAAAATCAGTTGATCGAGCTGAACGCGACTCGGGTCCCAGTACTGTTTGTTGCCCGTGTAACGGATCTGCGAGTCTTTCTGATAGCGCTGGAACACGAACGGGCCAGTGCCGATCGGTTTTTGGTTGATATCGCTGGGCTTGCCGCTCTTGAGCAACTGCTCGGCGTATTCGGCTGAGAGGATCGAAGCGAAGCTCATGGCGATGTTTTGTATGAACGCGGCGTCCACCGTGTTCAGGGTCATCACCACGGTGTTTGCGTCGGTTTTTTCGACCTTGGCAATGTTCTTGTTCAGGCTCATCCCGTTGAAGTACGGAAACTCGGTGGGGTAGGCCTTACGGAACGGGTGGTCGGGGTCCAGCATGCGGTTGAAGGTGAACAGCACGTCGTCGGCGTTGAAGTCGCGCGTCGGCTTAAACTCCTTGTTGCTGTGGAATTTCACCCCTTCACGCAGATGGAAGGTGTAGGTCAGACCGTCTTCGGAAATATCCCACTTGGTCGCCAGCCCAGGCTGTACGTTGGTTGCACCTTTTTCAAACTCAACCAGCCGGTTGTACAGCGGCTCGGCCGCGTCGTTGTCGGTGGCGGTGGTGTATTGCGCGGTGTCAAAACCTGCCGGGCTGCCTTCCGAGCAGAACACGAGGCTCTTCTTGTCGGCGGCGTGGCCCATGGTGGCCATGGCCAGCAGGCTGGTGCCAAAAATGGCGGATAGAACGGTGGTATGGCGCATGACGATCCCGATCCTTGTTTGTAGTTGTCATCAGCGAGCAATCACCCAGGCGCAAAGCCAGGGAGACATCACTGATCCCACACACAGCAAGTGCCTTTCCCAAGTCGGAGCCTCTGCTGTCCTACGACGTTATGGGTCGCGGACTTCACAGTAAATGCGCCAAATTGGATTGACCCTGTAGGCAACGGAGTCCCGTTTCGCAGTTCGTTGCTGTAGGAAGCATCGGCTGCGAACGTGGTCAATTTCCTAAGGGCCAGGCGGATGTAATAACGGCGACGTTACGAAACGTCGCCGTCAATGATCCTTACTTGCCGCTGACGCTCACGCCGTAGAAGGAGTTCAAGCCAAACGGGCTGATCTTGAAGTCCTGCACGGTGTTGCGCATGGGTTGATACACCGTCGAGTGCGCGATAGGTGTCATCGGGACTGCATCTTTGAGGATATGTTGCGCCTGCTTATACAGCTCGGTGCGTTTGGCGACATCCGATGTGGCCTTGGCTTCTTTCACGACGCCGTCGAATTTCTTGTCGCACCACTTGGAGAAGTTGTTGCCGGACAGGGAATCGCAGCCAAACAGCACGTTCAGCCAGTTGTCCGGGTCACCATTGTCACCGCTCCAGCCAATGATCATGGCCTGGTTCTCGCCGCCCTTGGAACGCTTGATGTACTCGCCCCACTCGTAGCTGGTGATCTTGACCTTCAGGCCGATCTTGGACCAGTCGTTCTGCAGCATTTCAGCCATCAGTTTGGCGTTCGGGTTGTACGGACGCTGAACCGGCATGGCCCACAGCACGATTTCGGTACCTTCCTTGACGCCCGCTTCCTTGAGCAGCGCCTTGGCTTTCTCAGGGTTGTAGGCGGCGTCCTTGATGGTGGTGTCGTAGGACCATTGGGTCGGCGGCATGGCGTTGACAGCCAATTGGCCGGCGCCCTGGTAAACGGAGTCGATGATCTGCTGCTTGTTGACCGACATGTCCAGCGCCTGGCGCACGCGCAGGTCAGCCAGTGGGTTGGGCTGGTCGCTGCCCTTGACCTTGTCCATGACGTTGTAGGCGACATAACCCAGGTTGAAACCGGCCTGGTTCGGCAGTTTCAAGTCCTTGTCTTCGCCCAGCGCCTTGAGGTCGGCCGGACGCGGGAAGAGGGTGATCTGGCATTCGTTTTTCTTGAGCTTCTGGATACGCACCGACGGGTCGGTGGTGATAGCGAAGATCAGGTTGTCGATCTTCACGTCTTCAGGTTTCCAGTAGTCCTTGTTGCCGGTGTAACGAATGTTCGAGTCTTTCTGGTAGCTCTTGAACACGAACGGGCCAGTGCCGATTGGCTTCTGGTTGATGTCCTGAGGCGTACCGTTCTTCAGCAACTGGGCGGCATATTCGGCCGACTGGATCGACGCGAAGCTCATCGCCAGGTTTTGGATAAAAGCGGCGTCCACGGTGCCAAGGGTGAACTTGACGGTGTGGGCGTCGACTTTCTCGATGTTCTTGATGTTGGTGTCCATACCCATGTCCGTGAAGTACGGGAACTCAGTGGGGTAGGCCTTACGGAATGGATCGTCTTTGTTGATCATTCGGTTGAAGGTGAACAGTACGTCGTCAGCCGAGAATTCACGAGTGGGCTTGAAGTACGGGGTGGTGTGGAACTTGACGCCTTCGCGCAGGTGGAAGGTGTACGTCAGGCCATCCGGGGATACGTCCCAGCTGGTGGCGAGGCCAGGAACAACAGCGGTGCCGCCACGTTCGAACTGGCTCAGACGGTTGAACATGGTTTCGGCCGAAGCATCGAAGTCTGTTCCGGTGGTGTACTGGCCTGGATCGAAACCGGCCGGGCTCCCTTCGGAGCAGAACACCAGGTTAGTCGCCGCTTGGGCGAAAGGGGCTGCGGCCATAAGGCCAGCGCTAACAATTAACGGAATGACTGCGTGTTTAAGCATGTTGGCCTCATGATTTGTTGTCATTTTTGGTGGTGAGGGCGACCTCGTGAGTCGGCCTGCGGATACTTATGCAGGCGCCATACCCATTGCAAGATGCTGAACCGTTGCAGGCGGGAAAGAGTGGTACGAACGTACAGGAATGTCGCAATTATGAAAGTTTTGACATGTTTGTATCTGTTTTGAGGGTTTTTTCGGTGCGCAGGGCGCACCAAAAAAGCCCAACCAAGGCGTCTAGCGCACTTGGTTGGGGCGTCGCTGTTACTTATCTAGACTCACGCCGTAGAAGGGCGTCAGGCCAAACGGGCTGATCTTGAAGTCTTTGACTTCTTTGCGCAGGGGTTGGAAAACCGTCGAGTTTGCAATAGGCGTTATAGGTACTTGTTCTTTAAGAATTTTTTGCGCCTGTTGATACCACTTGATGCGCTGCTCACGGTCACTGCTGACCTTTGCTTGCTGCACCAGCTTGTCGTAGGCCGGGTTACACCATTTGGCGTAGTTGCTGCCCTTCACCGCGGCACAACTGTAGAGCACGCCGAGCCAGTTATCCGGGTCGCCGTTATCACCGGTCCAGCCGTAAATCATCGCGTCGTGCTCGCCATTTTTGGCGCGCTTGATGTACTCGCCCCATTCATAACTGACGATATTGGCCTTGATGCCCACTTTTTCCCAATCCTGCTGGATCATCTGTGCCGACATGCGCGCATTCGGGTTGGACGCGCGTTGTACGGTCATCGCCCACAGGTTGATGGTGGTGCCGGGTGCAACCCCTGCTTCTTTAAGTAGCGCCTTGGCTTTGGTGGGATCGTAAGGGGCGTCCTTGATGGTGGGGTCATAAGACCACTGCGCCGGTGGCAGTGCGTTCTGCGCCAATTGTCCGGCGCTCTGGTACACGGCCTTGATGATTGCCGGCTTGTCGATCGCCATGTCCAGGGCTTGGCGCACCTTGAGCTGGTCCAGTGGCGGGTGGGTCACGTTGTACGCCAGGAAGCCCAGGTTGAACCCGGCTTGCTGCAGCACGCGCAAATTCGGGTCTTGTTTCATCACTTCGATATCGGCGGGGCGCGGGTAGCCGCTGACCTGGCATTCGCCGGCCTTGAGTTTTTGCAGGCGCGACGCCGCATCCGGGGTGATGGCGAACACCAGGTTATCGAGCTTTACGTCCTCGGGTTTCCAATACTGTTTATTAGCCACGTAGCGAATCTGCGAGTCCTTTTGGTAGCGCTTGAACACAAATGGTCCGGTGCCCACCGGCTTCTGATTGATGTCCGAGGCTGCGCCTTGCTTGAGCAATTGCGCGGCGTACTCGGCGGACTGCACCGAGGCAAAGCTCATGGCCAGGTTTTGCACGAAGGACGCATCGACGTTGTTCAGGTTGAAACGCACGGTATGTTCGTCGAGTTTTTCGACGCTTTTGATCGTGGTGTTCAGGCCCATGTCAGTGAAGTACGGCGATTCGGAAGGGTAGGCCTTGCGAAACGGACTGTCGGCATCGAGCAGACGGTTGAAGGTGAACAGCACGTCTTCGGCATTGAAGTCACGGGTGGGCGTGAAGAAATCGGTGGTGTGGAACTTGACGCCATCGCGCAGGTGGAAGGTATACGTCAGGCCATCGCTGGACACATCCCAGCTTGTTGCCAGACCGGGTTCGACTTCGGTGCCACCGCGCTTGAATTGGGTCAGACGGTTGAACACGGTTTCGGCGGAAGCATCAAAATCAGTGCCGCTGGTGTACTGGCTGGGATCGAATCCGGCGGGGCTCGCTTCGGAGCAATAGACCAGGGTGCTGGCGGCCTGGGCCATTGGCATGAACGCCAGCAGGCCGGCGGCGAGGAGGAGCGGTTTTAAGGCGATTCTTTCCATGGAGACCCCTGAAGTGGCAGGCATGTAACCGTAGCCAAATGAAAACGGCGGTGACCGAGGTTACCGCCGTTCAGGGGCGTCATGTAAGGGGGCGTTGTAGCCAGGCTTCGGCTATGGGGCGACCACTACTTCGATGTGAGTGGGGGCGTCTTTGTCGATCGTGAATAAACTATCCAGATCATTGCCTTCCCGGATCGTGAACGTTCTCTTGATGATCACCTCCACACCCGGAACACGGTTGATATCTTTTTCCGGGTTGGAGAGGTGCCCTTTGGAGGTGATCCGGACCGTCGTCACGCTATCGGGTCCGCCATTAGACACATCGTGATTGATGTGGAACTGGGTGTCGTCAGCGCCAAAGTAGTAGCCATCCTGCAGTACCGAACTGCCGTTCAATTCAATGGTGGCCGGGGCTATTGAGCCTTGATGGGCTACTTCGGAAATGCGCGCACGTAGGTCCGCATCAGCAATTGCGCTCTCAAACTGCCTGAGCCTCGCTTGCCTGATGCTTTCGGCCGAACCCGCCGTGGCGTCCAGTTGCAGGGTCTCGGTTAGCCCATTTTCGGTCGAGGTGACGCTGTAGGGATTGCGGTTTATATCCAAAACAAAGTTGGGTGAGTATTCGCTGGCGCTGTGTTCCGTGAGCTGTGCCTTTTCACCCGATTCAACGGAAAATCCAGTCTCGTCGATGTTCCAAAACACTTTGAAATTCGCTCTGGGGCGGCCTCCGCTGACCTCGAAATTGGTAGTGGCGAAGTCGTAGTTGGTTCCCGCTTTGATTTTCAAGAATTCATCGACTCTTGCGGAACCTTCCATCTGTTTGCCGTCGGTATTGAGGAAATGATTGGCAAAGGACGGTGTGGGCTTTATTTCCTCGATTTGTGGGGGTGAGATGCTGCGCCCCCAGGGCAACCTGATACCGCCGTTTCCTTTGGCCGACACCCATTCGCCATTGCCCGAAGAGTGGACAGTCGTCACTGGCAGCCTGGTTTCGCGGTCAATGATCTGCACATAGTTGTTGCTCAGTTTGAAATCCTCCCGGATCTCGTACACCTTGCTGGTGCCGGTTGCGTCGGCGTAGCGGATGAGCCAGCGGTCGGCGCCTGTGCTCGCATCTTTGATCTGATAAATACCCTTGGCGTTGGGTGCAGTGTTTTTGATCAGTTGCTCTCCGTCCGGCACCGCGTGCTGGCTGATGTTCCCCGCTTGGCTGGGGCGCAGCCGGTTGCCAGGCAGTCCTTTAGTTGGAACGCTGATGTCATCGGTATTTTTTGGGGGCTTGGGAGCGTTTACGAACTCAAAGTCGTGTGTCTGCGAGTTTCGCTTCCAGGTGTAATTTTCGGCACTCGGAAGGCCAGTACCCTTGAGGGTGTCACTCAGTCCGGACTCTACAGCGCCTGGAGCAAGTTCATGGGCTAATTGCAGGCTTGATATGACCGCTGCTGCATTGCCTCCCACACGATCTTCTGCCGTCATACCGTAGAGACCATCATGGACGCCGAATACGATGTTGCCCGTGTTGCCAATGACAGGGACGTACCCGAATGTATTACCCCAGAAGTCTTTCGCAGACTTCCAGTCCTGCTGCGAGGAACCAAAGACTTCAGTCTGGTCGGACCATAACGCATTCTTGGCATTCACCGCTTGATAGTGAGAGGCCACGCCATTGTTCAAGGTGCCAAACTTCAACCGATAATCACCGCCTCGGGCTCGGGTGTAGTTAAATAGTTGCGCCGCCGGTATCTCCTCATCTGAAAGAAAGTTGTGATAACCAGGGAAGTGGGCATTGGCTCCTGAGATTAACGTATCAAGCACATAGGCCGCACTTGGCCAGTGCGAATCCTTGCCTCCTTGTATGTCTCGGGTATTAAAACTTCTCAGTAAGTTGGCGTGGTTGTCTTTAGCCCAGCTTGCAAAATCTGCATCACCATGTAATTCATGGACAGAACCATTCTTGATGTCAATCATTAACCCTTGGTTGGGCCGGTGTTCATAATTTCCATCATAAGGGGTGTACGCAATAAAGGCATATCCTGACATTGGATAGCCGTATACGTTTGGAATGATGACTTGCGAGTTGTTGTCCAGGGTGCGCGCGACCGCTTGTTGCCCTTGAGGGCTTAACTTGTTAAAGCTCCCTATATCACTGCGCAGGCTTTGCAATGTTCCTTTTACAACATACGCGTCCGCTTCTCCCGAGATGGCCGCCAGTGGGCCCGAAGGATCGCGCATGGGTTTGGATACTTCATTTTCCCAATGATTTTGAAGGGTTTTACCAACCGACTCCAGTTGGTCGATCTTCCTTTTATCCTTCGCCGCTATATCCATTTCGTTGAAGTTGACCGGGCCGCCCCGTTGCACTTTATCGTGCGCTAAAGCACCTGCTGCAATTTCCCATGCAAAGTAGGTGCGCTCCGACCTGCTGCTCAGGTTTTCCGGCTTTCCCATTCCCGTGTAGGAAGAGAACGTCACTGTGAATTTTTCATGAGGGTCGTACCCCGCGGCCAATAAACCACCGCTGAAGTAGCCGGCGGGCTCCATGAACAGTCGGGCATTCTGGAAGTTAACGCTTCTTTCACCCTGATGGATGCTGGGTATTTTTTCAGTCAGCATCATTACGCGAAAAGCGTAATCATTGATGCGCTGCTTGCGTTCTTGCAGGGTGTAGCCAGCCGAAGGCGCAGATAAAGTGTCTGACCCATAAATCACTCTTGTTTGGACAGCTGCTTCAGGATTGCTGGGCGTGGCCGGACTCGTCGTATGGCGCGAGGTGCCCCTTCCGCTCTCAGTTATATTCTGTGAAGAGGGGGGAGCGCTGATTGAATGAGCATGGTGGCGATGTGCAGGTGGAAGTGGGGACGCTGAATGTATGTTCATTAAAGGCTCATTTTACTCGTGGATGTCATAGTGTTAATCGTCTGTCGCCAAGCAATAGCTTCGGTGTGACTATTGTTTTCAACTGCCGGTATTTTGATGCTGGTTAGATTATGTTTCGCGTCGTTTCCATTGGGTTAACTCTCGCAATCCCATCATCCTTATGAGCGCTCGAATAATGTTTTCTATGTCGATCTATCAGGCATAAGTGTTTGTTCCGACTTCTTGGCGGTGCCTGGTTGCCCTGTGCCTGAATGGAGTTGTGTTGTCATTGAAATTTACGGTTTTCGTGTTTTGCGCCGAAGCATAAAAGTTGTGTGAATGGTTCCTGTTGGTGTGTTCGATTAGTTAAGCAGTGAGTTAGAAGTGGTTGGCTTAACTAAGTGGCAGCCCACAAGGCAACGGTTCAATTTTTATGTTGGCGTTTTATGTGCAATTTATTTTTAAGTATAGGTCTGCTTCGTTCGGGGGCAGCTGTATCGGCATCGCCCTCTTTGATAGCGGTGACCCTATTAAAGTGTGGTTTGTTTGGCGGGCGCCGCTGGGCGTTATTGCATTGATGGAATGACAGGCAAAAAAAAGCGCAGCCATCAGGCTGCGCCGTTTTTATGAATTGAAACGGTTACTGCAAGACTTCGATCACCCCGTCGGCGCTCATGTTGACCTGGCTGGTACCGGCCTCGACTTCCGGCGTCGGTGCAGAATCCATCTCGGCAGCTTTCATCATCATCGCGCCGCGTGCGTAGGGTTGTGGATAACCATTGGTGTTGAAGTTCAGGTTGACGATTTTGTAACCCTTGCCGCCCAAGGCGTCGGTGGCCAGTTGCGCGCGCGCTTTGAAGGCAGCCACCGCGTCCTTGAGCAGGGCGTCTTCGCTGGCCTTGCGGGTGCTGTCGGCGATGGCGAAATCCATGCTGTCCATTTTCAGGGTGCTCAGCAGCTCGCCTGTGAGTTTGGACAGTGCCGGGAAGTCCGCGCTTTCCAGACGCAGTTCGGCACGTTCACGCCAGCCGGTAATTTTCTGGGTCTTGTTGTCGTAGATCGGGTAGCTGTTGCGGCTGCCCTGGCGCAGAGTCACAGCCTTGACTTCACGAGCCTGGCCCAGCGCTGTGTTCATGGCGGTGGTGATAGTGGCGGCGAGTTTGGCCGGGTCACTGTTCTGGGACTCGGTGTAGAGCGTAACGATCATCTTGTCGCGGGCCACTTCCTGGCTGACTTCGGCACGCAGAGAGATCTGGTTGTAATGCAGCTCATCGGCGGCCAGCGCCGGAAGGCTGGCCAGCGCGCTGAGGGTGAGAACGGCTGCACTGCGATTGAAACGAGACATGGAAGCTCCTTGGGATATTCGTGTTCGGTATGACTGTAGACGGCGACGTGGGGTTCTTCGGGTTTACACAATACAAACAAATTGTAGAAGGGCCGTTTGCCAGGCTCAGCGACTGCGCCTTGCCGGGTGGAAGCGGTGGGCCTGTAGCTGAAGTTCCATTTCAGAGCTTCCGTAACCAGCCCTCGGTCCTGCTGTGATCAATTACAGTCATGGGCACCGCCTGAGTGACGCGTGGGAAATGCGCCTTGGGTGGTCCGTCGTTCACAGCGGTTCCTGAATGAATGCCGCAGAATATGTGTGCGAAGGTGCTGTGGCGGTTTGCCGCACGCACCCTGCCATCGTCGTGTCTTGGTTATACTCGACGCGATCTACCCGCTGCGCTCACCGGGAGAGCTCATGCTCGCCGCCGTAAAACTGACTTCCGCCACCCGCCAGAATCTCTGGCGCCTGACGTTTATTCGTACCCTGGTACTGGCCGCACAGGCCGGTTCGGTCGGGCTTGCCTATTGGTTCGACCTGCTGCCGCTGCCGTGGCTACAACTGGGCGTGACCCTCGGTTTCTCTATCGTGCTGTGCGTGTTCACTGCCATCCGCTTGCGCACTACATGGCCGGTGACCGAACTCGAATACGCGCTGCAACTGGCCTGCGATCTGTTTATCCACAGTGTGTTGCTGTATTTCTCCGGTGGCTCCACCAACCCGTTCGTGTCTTATTACCTGGTGCCGTTGACCATCGCCGCCGTGACGTTGCCGTGGCGCTACTCGGTGGTGCTGTCGGGTATCGCCCTGACCCTCTACACCTTGCTGCTGGCACAGTTCTACCCGCTGCAAACGTTCCCAATTGCCCGGGAAAACCTGCAGATCTATGGGATGTGGCTGAGTTTTGCCCTGTCTGCCGCCGTCATTACCTTCTTCGCCGCGCGCATGGCCGAAGAACTGCGCCGCCAGGAAGAACTGCGCGCCATTCGCCGTGAAGAAGGCCTGCGCGACCAGCAACTGCTGGCCGTTGCCACCCAGGCCGCCGGAGCCGCCCACGAGTTGGGTACACCGCTGGCCACCATGAGCGTGCTGCTTAACGAAATGGTTCAGGATCACCCCGATCCTGCGCTGCAAGAAGACCTCGGCGTATTGCGCGAGCAGGTCAAGCAGTGCAAGCAGACTTTGCAGCAATTGGTGCGCGCCGCCGAAGCCAATCGCCGCCTGGCGGTGGAGATGCAGGACGTGACACAGTGGCTCGACGAAGCGCTCAACCGCTGGCACCTGATGCGTCCCGAAGCCAGTTATCGTTTCAGTCTGCTGGGGCAGGGCACCGTACCGCGCATGGCGCCGCCGCCGGACCTGACTCAGGCGCTGCTCAATCTGCTGAACAATGCTGCCGACGCCTGCCCGGAAGGCCTTGGCGTACAGTTGGATTGGGACGCAGAAAACGTGACCATCAGCATTCGTGACCACGGCGCCGGCGTGCCGCTGGCTATTGCCGAGCAGATCGGCAAACCTTTCTTTACCACCAAGGGCAAAGGCTTCGGCTTGGGCCTGTTTTTGAGCAAGGCCAGCGTGACCCGCGCGGGTGGCTCAGTGAAGCTCTATAGTCATGAGGAAGGCGGTACGCTCACCGAGCTGCGCCTGCCCCGTGTTGCACGAGGAGATATCGATGAGTGACGAGATCCAAGTCGAAGGCGAAGAACTGCCGCACCTGCTGCTGGTAGATGACGACGCTACCTTTACCCGCGTGATGGCGCGCGCCATGAGCCGTCGCGGCTTTCGTGTGAGCACCGCAGGTTCGGCTGAAGAAGGCCTGACCATCGCACAGGCCGATTTGCCGGACTACGCCGCGCTCGACCTGAAGATGGACGGCGACTCCGGTCTGGTGCTGCTGCCCAAGTTGCTGGAACTTGACCCGGAAATGCGCGTGGTGATTCTCACCGGTTACTCCAGCATCGCCACCGCCGTCGAGGCCATCAAGCGCGGCGCCTGCAATTACCTGTGCAAACCGGCGGACGCCGACGATGTGCTGGCCGCCTTACTCTCCGAGCATGCCGACCTCGACACCTTGGTGCCGGAAAACCCGATGTCGGTGGACCGCCTGCAGTGGGAGCACATTCAGCGTGTCCTGACCGAGCACGAAGGCAACATCTCCGCTACCGCCCGCGCCCTGGGCATGCACCGCCGCACCCTGCAACGCAAGCTGCAGAAACGTCCGGTACGACGCTGAACCTAGGCTGAACAACCCGCTTCAGGCCGCACGGAGCCCTGAACCGATCAACTATGATCGGTTCAAACGCCTGCCTTCTTTCCTACGAGCCTGAACGATGAATCAGAACGCTGAGTACTCTGCGGTCAACGACGCTGTGCGTGGGCAATTTTTTCGGCGAACCTGGGCGATGATCACGCCCTATTGGCACAGTGAAGAGAAGGGCAAGGCCTGGTTGTTGCTGGCAGCGGTGATCGCCCTGTCGCTGTTCAGCGTGGCGATTTCCGTGTGGCTCAACCACTGGTACAAGGACTTCTACAACGCCCTCGAGAACAAAGACACCGCCGCTTTCTGGCAGCAGATCGGCTATTTCTGCGGCATCGCAGCGGTGGCCATTCTCGCCGCGGTGTATCGTCTTTACCTGACGCAGATGCTGACCATTCGCTGGCGGGCGTGGCTCACTGAAAAGCATTTTGCGCGTTGGCTAAGCCAAAAAAACTACTACCAGCTGGAGCAGGGCGGTTACACCGACAACCCGGACCAGCGTATTTCGGAAGACCTCAATAGCTTCACCTCGAACACGTTAAGTCTTGGCCTCGGGCTGCTGCGCAATGTCGTCAGCCTCGTGTCGTTCTCCGTCATCCTGTGGGGCGTGTCGGGTAGCATTGAGGTGTTCGGCATCACCATCCCCGGCTACATGTTCTGGTGTGCGCTGGTTTACGCCGGTGTCGGCAGTTGGTTGACCCATCTGATCGGTCGCCGCTTGATTGGCTTGAGCAACCAACAACAACGTTTCGAAGCTGACCTGCGTTTCTCCATGGTGCGGGTGCGCGAGAATGCCGAGAGCATTGCCCTGTACAACGGCGAGCCCAACGAGAACCAGCGCTTGAGCGCGCGTTTCGGCAAGGTCTGGCACAACTTCTGGGACATCATGAAGGTGTCCAAGCGCCTGACATTCTTCACCGCAGGCTATGAGCAGATTGCGATTGTCTTTGCATTTGTCGTGGCCGCGCCACGGTACTTTGCCGGCAAGATCGAACTGGGTGAACTCATGCAAATCAACTCGGCGTTCGGCAACGTGCAAAGTAACTTCAGCTGGTTTATCAGCGCTTACACCGACCTGGCCGCCTGGCGTGCTACCAGTGACCGTCTGCTGAGCTTCCAGCAAGCCATGAGTGAAAACGAGCAACGCCCGGCAGCCATAGAGGTCAGCGCGGAGGGCGAGCGTCTGGTAGTGCAGGGCTTGGGCATGAACCTGAGCGATGGTCGCCACTTGCTGACCGATGCCAACATGATTGTTGAACCGGGCCAGCGCCTGATGCTCAGCGGCCGTTCCGGCAGCGGCAAAAGCACCTTGCTGCGCGCGATGGGCCATCTGTGGCTGGAGGGTTACGGCAGCATTCGCATGCCGGCGGCGCGTTATCTGTTCCTTCCGCAGAAGCCCTACCTGCCGATTGGTACGTTGAAATCCGTGTTGAGTTATCCACAGGACGACAGCACCTACCCGGCAGAACGTTATGCACAGGTCCTCCAAACCTGCCGCCTGCCGCACCTGGTCACGCGTTTGGACGAGGCCAACCACTGGCAACGCATGCTTTCACCGGGCGAGCAGCAACGCCTGGCCTTTGCCCGGGCCTTGCTGTTCGCGCCGCAATGGCTGTACATGGACGAAGCGACTTCCGCGATGGATGAAGAGGATGAGGCGACGCTGTATAAGGCGCTGATTGATGAGTTGCCGGGGCTGAGCATTGTCAGTGTCGGCCACCGCAGCAGCCTCAAGCGCTTCCATGGGCGGCATGTGCGCATCGAGGCAGGGTGGCTTCAAGAACAGCCCGTGGCCTGAAAACCAATGTGGGAGGGGGCTCGCCCCCGATAGCTGTGTGTCAGTCTGCACATGTATCAACTGATCTACCGCTATCGGGGGCAAGCCTCCTCCCACAAGAGCGAGGCCCAACAAAAAGCCCGGTTGATCATCGATCAACCGGGCTTTTTCTATCGCTTGAAAATAACTTACTTCTTCAAGCCGTAATGCTCATCCAACATCCCTGGGGCATTTGGCGTTTTTGGCGCGTAGTCCCTTGGTGGCTCCTGGTTTTCCCGAGGTGGGGTCAGTCGTTCCCGCGGAGTTTGCGGTGCATCGGAATGCAGCGCAGCCAGCAGACGCTGACGAGTGATGTCGTCGAGGGCGAGGCGATTGGCGCCATCGGCGAGATGATCCTGTACTTCCTGATAGCTCTGAGTGAGCTTCTTGACCAGGTTTGCGGTGCTGTTGAAGTGGGTAACAACCTCGTTCTGATAACTGTCAAAACGTTCCTGAATGTCATCCAACTGACGCTGCGTGCGGTTAGGCGCGGCATTCGGCAGCAGGCGAGCAACCAGGAATCCAATGGCGACACCGGCAACCAGGGCAAGAGTCGGCAACAACCAAACTAAGAGCGAGTGTTCCACGAGTCCTTCCTCTATAAACGGCTTTGCTTTACGTTAACGGCTCAAACCTGCGCTGTATACCGCGATTAAGCTCGCAATGATGCCATGCACAGACTTTTAGCTAGACGAGTCGACCCTTTGAGAGGTCACGGAGTTCATTCCTTGCTCATGCGTGAAACCCCCGTTTTGATCGATGGCCCGGTAGGCCAATTGGAAGCCCTGTACCTGGATCACCCCGAGCCACGTGGCCTGGCGCTGATCTGCCACCCTAATCCGGTGCAGGGCGGGACCATGCTCAATAAAGTCGTTTCGACCCTGCAACGTACCGCCCGCGACGCCGGTTTGATTACGCTGCGTTTTAATTACCGTGGCGTCGGTGCGAGTGCCGGTACCCACGACATGGCCACTGGCGAAGTCGACGATGCTGAAGCGGCCGCTACCTGGCTGCGGGAAAAACATCCCGGACTGCCGATGACCTTACTTGGTTTTTCCTTCGGTGGTTATGTGGCAGCCAGCCTCGGTGGTCGCCTGGAAGCCAAGGGCGAAAAACTCGCACACCTGTTTATGGTCGCTGCCGCTGTGATGCGCCTGCGCGACACGGATGTACTGCCCCAAGGCTGCCCGTTGACCCTGATCCAGCCGGAAACCGACGAAGTGGTCGAGCCGCAACTCGTCTACGACTGGTCCGCGGCTCTGAATCGCCCCCATGAGCTGCTGAAAGTGGCAGAATGCGGACACTTTTTTCATGGCAAGCTGACCGATCTCAAGGATCTGGTACTGCCGCGCCTCTCGAATTGATAGCAGTCTGATAAGCGATTACCCATGACGACTCGTACCCGTATCCTCACCGGCATCACCACCACTGGCACGCCGCACCTGGGCAACTACGCCGGTGCGATCCGCCCGGCGATCCTGGCCAGCCAGGACGCCAACGCCGATTCCTTCTACTTCCTGGCCGACTACCACGCCCTGATCAAATGCGATGACCCGCAGCGCATCCAGCGCTCGCGCATGGAAATCGCTGCGACCTGGCTGGCCGGTGGCCTGGATGTGGATCGAGTGACCTTCTACCGGCAGTCCGACATTCCAGAGATCCCCGAGCTCACCTGGCTGCTGACCTGCGTCGCCGCCAAGGGCCTGCTCAACCGCGCCCACGCCTACAAGGCCTCGGTGGACAAGAACGTGGAAACCGGCGAAGACCCGGACGCGGGCATCACCATGGGCTTGTACAGCTATCCGGTGCTGATGGCGGCCGACATCCTGATGTTCAACGCGCACAAAGTGCCGGTCGGCCGTGACCAGATCCAGCACGTGGAAATGGCCCGCGACATCGGCCAGCGGTTCAACCACCTGTTCGGTAACGGCAAAGAATTCTTCACCATGCCCGAGGCGTTGATCGAAGAAAGCGTCGCCACCTTGCCGGGCCTGGACGGCCGCAAGATGTCCAAGAGCTACGACAACACCATCCCGTTGTTCACCAGCGCCAAGGACATGAAAGACGCCATCTCGCGGATCGTCACCGATTCGCGCGCACCCGGCGAAGCCAAGGACCCGGACAACTCGCACCTGTTCACCCTCTATCAGGCGTTTGCCAGCAAGGCCCAGGAAGAAGAGTTCCGCGGCGAGTTGCTGCAAGGCCTTGGCTGGGGCGAGGCCAAGAGTCGTCTGTTCCAGCTGTTGGACGGCCAACTGGGCGAAGCCCGCGAACGCTATCATCAACTGATGTCGCGCCCGTCGGACATGGAAGACCTGCTGCTGGTCGGCGCCAAGAAGGCCCGTGCCGTGGCCGCACCTTTCCTCGCTGAGTTGCGTGAGGCGGTTGGCTTGCGTTCATTCGTCGAGCAGGCTGCTGCTCCCGTCAGCACCAAGAAGAAAGCCGCAAAAGCAGCGCGCTTTGTGAGCTTTCGCGAAGACGACGGCAGCTTCCGCTTCCGCCTGTTGGCTGCCGATGGCGAGCAACTGCTGCTGTCGCGCAACTTTGCCGACGGTAAAGCCGCTGGCGCAGTGACCAAGCAGCTGCAAAGTGGCGTGATGCTGGACGTGCGTCCTGAAGCCTTGGGCTTCAGCGTTTGGCTGGACGGCGCGGCCGTGGCCGACAGCGCTCAGTTCGCCGACAGCGCGACCCGCGATGCCGCCATCCAAGCGTTGCGCATCGCGTTGACCCCAATCGAGGATTAACCCGACCAAGGGTTGATTGCCATTATCCAGGGCCGTCGTTACAGTGACGGCCCGTTTTTGTTGCCTTGCTAACGAAATTATGACGCCCCTAGAACGATATCAAGCTGATCTGAAACGCCCTGAGTTCTTCCATGACGCGGCCCAGGAAACGGCGGTGCGTCATTTGCAACGTCTGTACGACGACCTGGTTGCGGCCTCGCAAAGCAAGCCAGGGATGCTCAGCAAGCTGTTTGGCAAGAAAGACCATGCGCCGGTCAAAGGTCTGTATTTCTGGGGCGGCGTGGGCCGTGGCAAGACCTATCTGGTCGACACCTTCTTCGAAGCGCTGCCGTTCAAGGAAAAGGTCCGCACCCACTTCCACCGCTTCATGAAGCGTGTGCACGAAGAGATGAAGACCCTGCCGGGTGAGAAAAACCCGCTGACCATCATCGCCAAGCGCTTCTCCGATGAAGCGCGGGTGATCTGCTTCGATGAATTCTTCGTCTCCGATATCACCGACGCCATGATCCTTGGCACCCTGATGGAAGAGCTGTTCAAGAACGGCGTGACCCTGGTCGCCACCTCGAACATCGTGCCGGACGGCTTGTACAAAGACGGCCTGCAACGTGCGCGCTTCCTGCCAGCCATCGCGTTGATCAAGCAGAATACCGAGATCGTCAACGTCGACAGCGGTGTTGACTACCGCCTGCGCCATCTGGAGCAAGCGGAGCTGTTCCACTTCCCGCTGAATGAAGCCGCCCACGAAAGCCTGCGCAAAAGCTTTCGCGCGCTGACGCCGGAATGCACCCAGGCGGTGGAAAACGACAAGCTGATGATCGAGAACCGCGAAATCATCGCACTGCGTACCTGCGATGACGTGGCCTGGTTCGAATTCCGCCAATTGTGCGACGGTCCGCGTAGCCAGAACGACTACATCGAACTGGGCAAGATCTTCCACGCGGTGATCTTGAGCGGCGTGGAGCAGATGAGCGTCACCACCGACGACATCGCGCGCCGTTTTATCAACATGGTCGATGAGTTCTACGACCGTAACGTGAAGCTGATCATCTCGGCGGAAGTCGAGCTCAAGGACCTGTATACCGGCGGCCGCTTGAACTTTGAGTTCCAGCGCACACTGAGTCGCTTGCTTGAGATGCAGTCCCACGAGTTCCTGTCGCGCGGGCACAAACCCTAAGACCGACACAGTAAAAAATGCGGGAGGGGGCTTGCCCTCGATAGCGGTCTTTCAGTAGCAGATGCACTGACTGATCCGCCGCTATCGGGAGCAAGCCCCCTCCCGCATTTGCTTACGCGGCCTGCTGGAACTGCTGGCGATATTGGTTTGGTGACAACTCAGTGTGTTGCCTGAACAACCGCGCAAAGAAACTCGCATCGTCGTAACCCACCTCATAACTGATGGTCTTGATGCTCTTGCGGCTGCCCGAGAGTAGGCCTTTGGCCGTCTCGATACGCAGTCGTTGCAGGTAATGCAGCGGCTTATCGCCGGTGGCGGTCTGGAAGCGCCGCATGAAGTTGCGGATGCTCATGCCGTGCTCCCGTGCGACGTCTTCGAAGCGGAATTTGTCGGCAAAATGCTCTTCGAGCCAATGCTGGATCTGCAGGATGATCACGTCCTGGTGCAGCTTCTGCCCACCAAAGCCGATACGCCCCGGCGAGTAGCTGCGCTGCACTTCGTAGAGAATGTCACGGGCCACGGCCTGGGCGATGTTGGCGCCGCAGAAGCGTTCGATCAGGTAGATATACAGGTCGCACGCCGAGGTAGTGCCACCGGCGCAATACAGGTTGTCGGCGTCGGTGAGGTGCTTGTCCTGGTTGAGCTGGACCTTGGGAAAGCGTTCGCTGAATGCATTGAAGAAGCGCCAGTAGGTGGTCGCCTCCTTGCCATCGAGCAGTCCAGCTTCGGCCAGCCAGAACACCCCGGTGGCTTCGCCACAGAGCACGGCGCCGCGAGCGTGTTGATCACGCAGCCACGGCAGCACTTGGGGGTAGCGGGTGCACAGGGCGTCGAAGTCATCCCAGAAGGCCGGTAATACGATGATGTCGGCGTCTTCGAGGCCGCCGTCCACGGGCATGATCACATCGCTGAAGCTGCGCACCGATTGCCCATCCGGGCTCACCAGGCGTGTTTCAAACGCCGGCGTCAGGCCCAGGCCTTGCTGTTTGCCATAACGCAGGCTTGCGAGGTGGAAGAAATCCTTGGCTTGCATGAGGGTCGAAGCGAATACCCGATCAATGGCCAAAATGCTGACGCGCCTCAGGGGCGTGGAGATTTGGTTAGACATAATTTCATTTATTCTTATAGGGGAAAGTGGTCACCAGACGGCTGGATCGTCTTATTTTTTGTCGCATGTGTCCAGTGTCCTGTCATGCTTTCGCGGCATAGGCTCTGTGGGCTTGTTTTTGTCCGACAATCCACGCAGGTGACCCATGATTCCCAGAACTTTGTTCAGCCCGGAGCACGAACTCTTTCGCGAGAGCGTGCGCACCTTCCTCGAAAAAGACGCTGCGCCGTTCCATGGGCAATGGGAAAAACAGGGGTATATCGACCGCACTCTATGGAGCAAGGCAGGGGAGGCGGGGATGCTGTGCTCCCATCTTCCAGAGGCGTATGGCGGGTTGGGTGCGGACTTTCTCTACAGTGCGGTGGTGATTGAGGAGATCAGTCGGTTGGGCCTGACCGGTATTGGTTTCTCTCTGCATTCGGACATCGTCGCGCCTTATATCCTGCATTACGGCAGTGAGGCGCTGAAGCACAAATACCTGCCCAAATTGATCTCCGGCGAGATGGTCACCGCCATCGCGATGACCGAGCCGGGTGCCGGTTCCGACCTGCAAGGGGTCAAGACCACCGCCGTGCTGGATGGCGACGAGTATGTGATCAACGGCTCCAAGACCTTTATCACCAACGGCTATCTGGCCGAGCTGGTAATCGTCGTGGCCAAGACCGATCCCAAGGCCGGCGCGAAGGGTACCAGCCTGTTTCTGGTGGAGGCTGACACGCACGGCTTCGCCAAGGGCAAGCGGCTGGAGAAGGTCGGCATGAAGGCCCAGGACACCTCGGAGCTTTTCTTCCAGGACGTGCGGGTGCCCAAGGAAAACTTGTTGGGCCAGGCGGGCATGGGCTTCGCCTACTTGATGCAGGAACTGCCCCAGGAGCGATTGACCGTGGCCATCGGCGCGATCACCTCAGCCGAAGCGGCGTTGCAATGGACGCTGGAGTACACCCGTGAACGCAAAGCGTTCGGCAAAGCGATTGCCGATTTCCAGAACACGCGGTTCAAGTTAGCGGAGATGGCGACTGAGATTCAGATCGGCAGAGTGTTTGTCGATAAATGCATGGCGCTGCACCTGGAGGGCAAGCTGGATGTGCCTACAGCTGCGATGGCTAAGTACTGGGCCACTGACCTGCAATGCAAGGTGCTCGACGAATGCGTGCAGTTGCACGGCGGTTACGGCTTTATGTGGGAGTACCCGATTGCACGAGCCTGGGCGGATGCTCGGGTGCAGCGGATTTATGCGGGAACCAATGAGATCATGAAGGAGATCATTGCGCGGGCGCTTTGATTTTTTGCTGGTCTTGGAGCGTCATCGGGGGCGAGCCCCCTCCCACATGTGGAGTGCATGCCAATGTGGGAGGGGGCTTGCCCCCGATAGCGGTCTACAGATCAGTCAAGGCGCAGGATTCGGATGATCCTTCTGAATCGCCTCAATCCCTTCCAGTACTTCCTTCGACAGCGTCAGATCAGCACTGGCGATGTTGCTGTCCAGTTGCTCCAGCGACGTTGCGCCAATAATGTTGCTGGTCACGAACGGTTGCTGGGTCACGAACGCCAACGCCATCTGCGCCGGGTCCAGGCCATGCTCCCGAGCCAGTGCAACATATCGGCTGCAAGCCGCTTCCGACTGCGGGTTGAAGTAACGGCTGAAACGGCTGTATTCCGTCAGACGCGCTTTCGCCGGGCGTGCACCACCTTCGTATTTCCCGCTGAGCATGCCGAATGCCAGGGGCGAGTAGGCCAGCAGGCCGCACTGTTCACGAATGGCGACTTCCGCCAGGCCCACTTCAAAGCTGCGGTTGAGCAGGTTGTAGGGATTCTGGATCGACACTGCACGGGGCCAGCCACGGGCTTCGGCCAAAGCGAGGAATTTCATGGTGCCCCATGGGGTTTCATTGGACAGGCCGATGTGGCGAATCTTGCCGGCTTTTACCTGTTCGTCCAGCGCTTCGAGGGTTTCTTCCAGTGGGGTGAGGTCGTCTTCGTCCTTGTGCTTGTAGCTCAGTTGGCCGAAGAAATTGGTGCTGCGCTCCGGCCAGTGCAATTGATAGAGGTCGATCCAGTCTGTTTGCAGGCGCTTGAGGCTGGCGTCCAAGGCGTCGACGATGTGCTTGCGGTTGTGGCGCAGGTGGCCATCGCGGATGTAGTCGATGGTGTTGCCGGGGCCGGCGATCTTGCTGGCGAGGATCCAGTCGGCACGGTCGCCACGGCTTTTGAAGTAATTCCCGATATAACGCTCGGTGGTGGCATAGGTGTCGGCCTTGGGCGGCACCGGATACATTTCGGCCGTGTCGAGGAAGTTGATCCCCGCGGCCTTGGCTCGCTCGATCTGCGCGAAGGCCTCTGCCTCGCTGTTTTGCTCGCCCCAGGTCATGGTGCCCAAGGCTATCGCGCTCACGTTCAGATCCGTACGGCCCAGCTGTCGATAATCCATCGGGTACTCCTTCGGGGAAAACAATCATAAAAGCAGGTTGAATTTTTTTTCGCAATCTGCATAATTGCCCACCTCTTTCTGCAGTGGAAGTGATGCGCCGCCTGCCGAAGAATCTTGCCGTTGAACGGACGCGCCGACCCGAGCCCCCGATAGCGTCTGTATCCGGCTGCCTTTGACTTGTCAAAGTACGCACTATTCAGTAAGATCCGCCGTCTAATTTACAGGGCGGCCCCTGAGGCTATTAAAGAATGACAACTTTTACTGCAAAACCGGAAACAGTTCAGCGCGACTGGTTTGTCGTCGACGCCGCTGGTCAGACCCTGGGTCGTCTGGCCACTGAAGTCGCCAGCCGTCTGCGTGGCAAGCACAAGCCTGAGTACACCCCTCACGTTGATACCGGTGACTACATCGTGATCATCAACGCTGAGCAGGTACGTGTTACCGGCAACAAAGCGCAAGACAAAATGTACTACCGTCACTCCGGTTTCCCAGGCGGTATCAAGTCTTCGAACTTCGAAGGCCTGATCTCCAAGAAGCCTGAAGCCCCGATCGAAATCGCGGTCAAAGGTATGCTGCCTAAGGGCCCACTGGGTCGCGATATGTTTCGCAAGCTGAAAGTCTATGCGGGCGCTGTACACCCTCATGCTGCTCAGCAGCCCCAAGAACTGAAGTTTTAACGGAATAGTTCATTATGTCGGCGACTCAAAATTACGGCACTGGCCGTCGCAAAACCGCAACCGCACGCGTTTTCCTGCGTCCGGGCACTGGCAACATCTCGATCAACAACCGCACTCTGGAAAATTTCTTCGGTCGCGAAACTGCCCGCATGGTAGTTCGTCAGCCGCTGGAACTGACCGAGACTGTTGAGAAGTTCGACATCTATGTCACCGTTATCGGTGGCGGTGTAAGTGGTCAAGCTGGCGCAATTCGCCACGGTATCACTCGCGCTCTGATGCAGTACGACGAAACCCTGCGTGGCGCTCTGCGCAAAGCTGGCTTCGTTACTCGCGATGCTCGTGAAGTTGAACGTAAGAAAGTCGGTCTGCGTAAAGCGCGTAAGCGTCCGCAGTACTCGAAGCGTTAATTCGCTTTACGTTCCACAAAAACGCCCAGCCTCCTCACGGAGCTGGGCGTTTTTTATTGCCTGCGATTTATCTAGATTTTTCGCCGTGACAACTTGCCACATCCGTAGACCCCCTATACTACAAGGCCTGGAGGCAGAGCCTCGGGCAATTCCCTTGTCATACGTGGGGCTTTTCATTACCATCCGACAAAATTTTTATAAGTAAAGATTCAATACTTAGTAGACGCCTGATTTAACAGGCCAAAAAGCTGATGGGAGAGGACTGAATGAGCAATGACGGCGTGAATGCAGGCCGGCGTCGCTTCTTAGTAGCAGCCACATCCGTGGTGGGTGCTGCAGGAGCGGTGGGGGCTGCGGTCCCGTTCGTGGGGTCATGGTTTCCCAGTGCCAAGGCGAAAGCCGCAGGTGCACCGGTGAAGGTGAATGTCAGCAAGATCGAGCCAGGCCAGCAGATGATTGCTGAGTGGCGCGGCCAGCCAGTCTTCATCGTTCGTCGTACTGAGGAAATCCTGGGGAATCTGAAAAAGATCGAAGGCCAGTTGTCTGACCCAAAATCTGAGAATTCCGACCAACCCGCCTACGCCAAAAACGAAGTGCGCTCGATCAAACCAGAGATTCTGCTACTGGTTGGTCTATGTACCCATCTGGGGTGCTCGCCCACCTTCCGCCCGGAAGTAGCCCCGGCAGATCTGGGGAAGGACTGGGTCGGCGGCTATTTCTGCCCGTGCCACGGTTCTCACTACGACCTCGCCGGTCGTGTCTACAAGTCCCAGCCTGCTCCTTTGAACCTGCCCGTGCCTCCGCATACCTACGAAACTGACGACCTTATTGTCATTGGCCTCGATAAGGAGAACGCGTGATGAGCAAGTTCATGGATTGGGTAGATGCGCGCTTCCCCGCCACTAAGATGTGGGAAGACCATCTCAGCAAGTACTACGCGCCAAAAAACTTCAACTTCTTCTACTTCTTCGGCTCCCTGGCCCTTCTGGTGCTGGTCAACCAAATCGTGACCGGTGTTTGGCTGACGATGAGTTACACCCCGTCAGCGGAGGAGGCATTTGCTTCCGTTGAAGGCATCATGCGTGACGTCAATCATGGCGCGATCCTTCGATTGCTACATGCCGTGGGCGCGTCGATGTTCTTCATCGTCGTGTACCTGCATATGTTCCGTGGCCTGCTCTACGGTTCGTACCAGAAACCCCGCGAGTTAGTGTGGGTCTTCGGCATGCTGATCTACCTGGCGCTGATGGCCGAAGCCTTCATGGGTTACCTGTTACCTTGGGGGCAGATGTCGTACTGGGGCGCCCAGGTGATCATCTCGCTGTTCGGCGCGATCCCGGTTATCGGCAACGATCTGACCCAGTGGATTCGTGGTGACTACCTGATCTCTGGTATCACCCTGAACCGCTTCTTTGCCTTGCACGTGGTGGCCTTGCCTATCGTGATCCTAGGCTTGGTGGTTCTGCACATCCTGGCGTTGCACGAAGTTGGCTCTAACAACCCGGACGGCGTGGACATCAAGAAGCACAAGGACGAGAACGGCATCCCACTGGATGGCATCCCATTCCACCCGTACTACACCGTGAAAGACATCGTCGGCGTGGTCGTGTTCTTGTTCGTGTTCTGCTCGATCGTGTTCTTTTTCCCGGAGATGGGCGGTTATTTCCTGGAGAAGCCGAACTTCGAACAGGCCAACGCTTTCAAGACACCTGAGCACATTGCCCCGGTTTGGTATTTCACGCCGTTCTACGCAATCTTGCGGGCCATCCCCGACAAGCTCATGGGCGTGATCGCCATGGGTGCAGCCATTGCCGTGCTGTTCGTGTTGCCTTGGCTCGATCGAAGTCCGGTCAAATCCATGCGCTACAAAGGCTGGCTGAGCAAGATCTGGTTGTGGGTGTTCTGCATTTCGTTCGTGATCCTGGGTGTGTTGGGCGTATTGGCGCCAACTCCTGAACGTACGTTGCTGTCGCAGGTCTGCACCTTCCTGTACTTCGCCTACTTCATTCTGATGCCGTTCTATACCCGGCTTGAGAAGACCAAACCGGTTCCGGAAAGGGTGACTGGCTGATGAAAAAATTATTCGTTGCATTGATGCTTGCGGCGCTGCCGCTACTGTCCTTCGCTGCCGAGCACGGTGGTCCGGAGCTGGAAAAAGTCGATATCGACGTGTCTGACAAGGCTGCCATGCAAGACGGCGCGCGTACGTTCGCCAACTATTGCATGGGCTGTCACAGTGCCAAGTTCCAGCGGTACGAGCGGGTTGCCGATGATTTGGGCATTCCCCACGAACTGATGTTGGATAAGCTGGTGTTCACCGGTGCCAAGATTGGCGACCACATGAATATCGGTATGCAACCGGCGGACGCCAAGGCCTGGTTCGGCGCCGCACCGCCTGATCTGACCCTGGTAGCCCGTGTGCGCGGCACCGACTGGCTGTACGGCTACCTGAAGTCGTTCTACGAAGATCCGGCCCGGCCTTATCGCGTGAACAACCGAGTATTCCCGAACGTCGGCATGCCTAACGTTCTGGTCGGCCTTCAGGGCAAGCAAGTGGTAGGATGCAAGCAGATCCAGGTCGTTGAAGACGGTAAGAAGCAATATGATCCGTTGACCGGTACGCCTTTGACTCATGAAGCGTGCGATCAACTGAAGATCGAAACCCCCGGTTCGCTGACTGACGAGCAGTTCGACGAGAAGGTCAAGAACCTCGTGACCTTCCTGGCCTACTCGGCCAACCCGGTCAAACTGCAGCACCAGCGCATCGGTACTTACGTCTTGCTGTACCTGGCTTTCTTCTTCGTATTCGCCTATCTGCTCAAACGCGAATACTGGAAGGATGTGCATTGATCCAACCGTAAGCAATTGCTGTTAATCTTGCGCGCCCAGCGGCATCTCTGAATACGTAGCGAACGGGTTAACCCGCCGTTACAGAGATGCTCTCTGGGCGCGCTCGTTTTTGAGCTTCCGATAATTTCAACAAGCGAGGAGGACCGCCATGGGCGTGACCAATCGGTTGGCCTGTTACTCCGACCCCGCCGACCACTATTCCCACCGAGTACGTATCGTGCTCGCAGAGAAGGGTGTCAGCGCCGAGATCATCAGTGTGGAGGCGGGCCGTCATCCGCCAAAACTGATCGAAGTGAACCCTTACGGCAGCTTGCCCACCCTGGTCGATCGTGACCTGGCGTTGTGGGAGTCGACCGTGGTGATGGAATACCTGGATGAGCGTTACCCTCATCCGCCTTTGCTGCCGGTATATCCGGTGGCGCGTGCCAACAGTCGCCTGCTGATCCATCGGATCCAGCGCGACTGGTGTGGGCTGGTGGATGTGATTCTGGATTCGCGCAGCAAAGAGGCGGCCCGTGTCGTGGCGCGTAAGGAATTGCGCGAGAGCCTGACCGGCGTTTCGCCGTTGTTCGCCGATAAACCTTTTTTCCTCAGCGAGGAACAAAGTTTGGTGGATTGCTGCCTATTACCGATACTCTGGCGTTTGCCGATTCTCGGTATTGAACTGCCGCGGCCGGCCAAGCCGCTGCTTGATTACATGGAGCGCCAGTTTGCGCGTGAGGCTTTCCAGGCAAGTCTGTCTGGTGTCGAACGCGATATGCGCTAAGGCTTAAGGAGCCGTTG
This sequence comes from Pseudomonas sp. W22_MBD1_FP4, assembly GCF_052113765.1. Taxonomy (NCBI): domain Bacteria; kingdom Pseudomonadati; phylum Pseudomonadota; class Gammaproteobacteria; order Pseudomonadales; family Pseudomonadaceae; genus Pseudomonas; species Pseudomonas sp. W22_MBD1_FP4. The sequence goes on from NZ_JBGQOI010000004.1 coordinate 196,583, forward strand.
ATGAACTCCAGTCGACCTTACCTGGTCCGCGCGCTCTACGAGTGGATTGTGGATAACGATTGCACCCCGCACATGCTGGTCAATTCCGAATTTCCTGCGGTTCAGGTACCGCAGGGTTTTGCCAGTGACGGGCAGATTGTGCTCAATGTATCGCCGAGTGCCGTGCGCCACCTGCACATGGACAATGAGGCGGTCAGTTTCGAAGGGCGTTTTGGCGGTGTACCGCACACGCTCTACGTGCCGATTGGCGCCATTCTTGGGATTTATGCTCGGGAAAATGGTCAGGGCATGGTGTTTGATCTGGAGTCACCTTTCGAGGACGACGAATCGATCGAAAGCGAAGAAGGTGATGATCTGCCACCACCAGATGCCGAGCCACCGCGTCCTAGCGGCCGGCCTAGCCTGAAAGTGGTGAAGTAATCGGCGATTGCCTTCGGGTGTGCCTGAAAAATGCCTCGATTTGTGTCGGGGCATTTTTTTGCGTGAAGGATATAAGTGAAAGTCGCGACTGAACGGTGATCGTACAACCGCCATGGGCTATGATGCCTCTTTACTCAACCGAGATAGATGATTCCACATGGAAAACGCCAGCACCGCCCCTCGTCTTCCCCGCAAGCGCCGCAGCCTTGCCCAGGAATTGGTCACGGTGCTGTCTGAGCAGATCCGTGACGGCGAACTCAAACGGGGCGACAAGCTGCCCACGGAGTCCGCGATCATGGAAGCCCATGGCGTTAGTCGCACCGTAGTGCGCGAAGCCATCTCACGTTTGCAGGCGGCGGGGCAGGTGGAAACCCGTCATGGTATCGGCACTTTCGTGCTGGACACGCCGAGCCCCAGCGGTTTCCGGATTGATCCCGCCACGGTCGTGACCCTGCGCGATGTGTTGGCGATTCTGGAGTTGCGTATCAGCCTGGAAGTGGAGTCTGCCGGCCTGGCGGCCCTGCGTCGTAGCGAAGAGCAGTTGGCTGCGATGCGTGCAGCACTCGATGCGTTGAATGAAAGCGCCGCGCACGCCGGCGATGCCGTCGCCTCAGACTTCGCATTTCACCTGGAAATCGCACTCTCCACCGGCAACCGTTACTTCACCGACATCATGACGCACCTGGGCACCAGCATCATTCCACGTACCCGCTTGAATTCGGCGCGCCTGGCCCATGATGATCAACAGCATTACATGGGGCGCCTGAGCCGTGAGCACGAAGAGATTTACGAGGCGATTGCCCGCCAGGACTCAGATGCGGCGCGGGCGGCGATGCGTTTGCACCTGACTAACAGCCGTGAACGGCTGCGCCATGCCCATGAAGAGGCTGAAAGGGCAGGCTGATCAAGCCGCCGCTGGTTGGTATCACTGGGCGGCTTGGTGATCAGGGTGTCTAGCGTGACGATGTGCCATTCAGCGTTTTTCTATGACTGTTGCCTGGATTGGATATAGGCAGCCAATTCGTCCAGTGTTGGTTTCTCGGCCATGTCGTCGGGCAGTTGTAAATGAAGCTCCGTCATTGACGAGTTGATCACCCGAAGCCTTTCTTTCTTGTCAGCGATCAGCTCAGCCAAAGGCCTATCGGGATCAAAGTCTTGATCTTTTTCATCCCGACTGGCTTCGAAACCGGATGCCAGTAGGCCGAAAATTTCATCAGTGGTTTTCATGAAGCACCTCTCTTCTCAGTGTGAGTTCTAGAAGCAGAATCAAGCACGGACTGGAACCTGCGCCACGTTACGACCTCTTGATGTTCGTGGTGTCAGTTCCGTTGTCGGCATATTCGGAATGGGGCATTGCGACGTCCTGATGCGGCGACTTCAGGTATCAGGAGAGCTACAGCGAATCGCCTCAGGAGCTAATGCCTTAGCCCCTGAGGTTTGTTATCCCTCGTGTATGAACTGTGCATAACTGTTAGAAATCACAGTATCGACAAACGGTAGTGTCTAGGTCTGAGGACTGGGCTTGTAGTCCTTAAGCAACAAATACGTACTCCACCCCCACCAATCATTGGTCCAATGCTTGTCGTTCAGGTCATTCACGTCCTTGCGGCGCAGCACTTTGTCACCCTCCATCTTGAACAATGGCGAAAAGTTATTTACCGGGTTCTGTGCTGCGTTCAAATCCGGTACGTACAGTGGAGCCTTGAAGTTGGCCGGGGAGGGCGCTATACCACTGATGAAGGTCTCAAAGATCTCGTCTGCGGATGCCTGAACGGCGCGTTTGACCTGTGCTCGATTGTTTGCGTCAACGGTATCGAAATAGCGCTTATCTCCATAGGCGTGCCACTCATCACCCATGGCATTGCGCACCTTCAGCCCGAATTTGCTGTCTTCATCGTGCATGAAGCGACTGATCAGCGAGCCCAACTCTCCCGGCGTGACCACCGCCGCCAGTTGCTTGCGTGGCACCCGCAAGTGGCCGGCGGAAAACAGATCGGTCAAGAAGTGATCAGCAAAACTGTTCATGGCATACGCCAGTTCCAGTGCCTGATCGGTACCGGTTTGATGCGCTATCACGGCCTGTTGCAACGCTGCCGTATGCCCCGCCAGATAGGCCGATAGCGCCCATTCGCCGAAGTGATCGGCGTTGTCCGCCGCCAGTTTCAGGTAACGGCCCAGCGGAACCAGCGCCGATATCGTACTGCCGCCCCCGGTGATTCGGTTCCATTCCTCGGACAACGTATCACCCAGCGCGTCATAGGCTTCATGGGGTTGTTTGCCATCTTTGATGGCTTGATTGACCGCGCTGATTTCCTTTTGCATCACCGCGAGAATCTTTCCTGCTTCATCCCGTGAGGCCGGCAACACTGCCAGCGAGTTAAAGGCGGCGGTGAAGCGTTGCACGCGCTCGGCAGGGGAGGCGCCATCGCTGATCGGCTTGCCAGGAATGCCATAAAAGTCACCGCCCAGGGCAATCACTTGGCCGTAGGTCAGTGCCAGCCCATTGGGTAGGTGCAGTTCGACTTGCCGGGCGGGAATCGCCGGGACGTTCGTATTGAAGCGCAACAGTGTGTCGTCGCCGATGGCGGTGTGTTCGCCACCTTCGAAGCGCAGGATCGGTTGAGTTTTTTCGGGTGCTACGAGATCAAGACCTGACATGTTAGCTCCTTGCTATGTCGTAGGAATCTTCCTTAATTGCTGTATGTATATACAGCATTGACGAGCATAGAGGATAAATTTCCTACGTCAAGAACGCTTGTATCAACACCGTTTAAACCGAAGGCCGATGAATTGCAGTTGACGAATCTTTTTATAGTTGTACGATGACGTACGACATCACCAAAACCAACAACAATCTTTCGACAGAAAGTCTTTACCCAGGGTGTTCGAATAATGAATCCACAAGAGCTGAAGTCCATCCTCTCCCACGGTCTGCTGTCTTTCCCGGTGACCGATTTCAACGCCCAGGGTGACTTCCACCAAGCGGGCTATATCAAGCGTCTTGAATGGCTGGCCCCTTACGGCGCCACCGCATTGTTCGCCGCAGGCGGCACGGGTGAGTTTTTCTCCCTGGCGGCCAGCGAATATTCCCAAGTGGTAAAGACCGCTGTTGATACTTGCGCCACCAGCGTGCCGATCCTCGCCGGTGTTGGCGGTTCGACACGCCAAGCCATCGAATATGCCCAAGAGGCTGAACGCCTGGGCGCCAAAGGTCTGTTGTTGCTGCCCCACTACCTCACCGAAGCCAGTCAGGACGGCGTTGCAGCCCACGTTGAAGCGGTGTGCAAATCGGTGAAAATCGGTGTGGTGGTCTACAACCGTAACGTGTGCCGCCTGACCGCTCCGTTGCTGGAGCGTTTGGCCGAGCGCTGCCCGAACCTGATCGGCTACAAGGATGGCCTGGGCGATATCGAGTTGATGGTGTCGATCCGCCGCCGTTTGGGCGATCGTTTCAGCTACCTCGGCGGCCTGCCGACTGCAGAGGTTTACGCCGCTGCCTACAAGGCTCTGGGCGTGCCGGTGTACTCCTCGGCGGTGTTCAACTTCATCCCGAAAACCGCGATGGACTTCTATCACGCTATTGCCAAGGATGATCACGCCACCGTCGCCAAGATCATCGACGACTTCTTCCTGCCTTACCTGGACATCCGTAACCGCAAGTCCGGCTATGCCGTGAGTATCGTCAAGGCAGGCGCAAAAATCGCTGGCTATGACGCAGGCCCAGTGCGTACGCCGCTGACCGACTTGCTGCCGGAAGAATACGAAGCCCTGGCCGCGCTGATCGACAAGCAAGGTCCGCAATAACCCATTCACAAGGCCGCTGAGTAATCAGCGGCCTTTTGCGTCAGGAGAAGATTCGTGTCCCAAGTCCAACGTTACGAAAACTACATCAACGGCCAATGGGTAACCGGCGCCGACTACTGCACCAACCTCAATCCCTCGGAGTTGTCTGATGTCATTGGCGAATACGCCAAGGCTGACGTCACTCAAGTCAACGCTGCCATCGACGCCGCCCGCGCAGCATTTCCGGCGTGGTCCACGTCCGGTATCCAGGCGCGTCATGATGCGTTGGATAAAGTTGGCAGCGAAATCCTCGCGCGCCGTGAAGAGCTCGGCACCCTGCTGGCCCGGGAAGAGGGCAAGACCTTGCCTGAAGCCATCGGCGAAGTGACCCGCGCCGGTAACATTTTCAAGTTCTTCGCCGGTGAGTGCCTGCGTTTGTCCGGCGACTACGTGCCGTCGGTACGCCCGGGTGTCAACGTTGAAGTCACCCGTGAAGCGCTCGGTGTGGTCGGCCTGATCACGCCGTGGAACTTCCCGATCGCCATTCCTGCATGGAAGATCGCCCCGGCGCTTGCTTACGGCAACTGCGTAGTCATCAAGCCGGCCGAACTGGTACCGGGCTGCGCCTGGGCCCTCGCAGAAATTATCTCCCGCGCCGGTTTCCCTGCCGGTGTGTTCAATCTGGTGATGGGCAGCGGCCGCGTGGTAGGCGACGTGCTGGTCAACAGTCCGAAAGTCGACGGCATCAGCTTCACCGGCTCCGTCGGCGTGGGCCGTCAGATCGCCGTCAGCTGCGTGTCGCGCCAGGCCAAAGTGCAGTTGGAAATGGGCGGCAAGAATCCGCAGATCATTCTCGACGACGCCGACCTCAAGCAAGCTGTCGAGCTGTCGGTACAGAGCGCGTTCTACTCCACTGGCCAGCGTTGCACCGCGTCCAGCCGTTTGATCGTCACCGCTGGTATTCACGACCAGTTCGTCGCGGCCATGGCTGAGCGCATGAAGTCGATCAAGGTTGGCCACGCGTTGAAAAGCGGTACCGACATCGGTCCGGTGGTTTCCCAGGCTCAGTTGGATCAGGACCTGAAATACATCGACATCGGCCAAAGCGAAGGCGCGCGGCTGGTCAGCGGTGGCGGCCTGGTGACGTGTGACACCGAGGGTTACTACTTGGCGCCGACGCTGTTTGCCGACAGCGAAGCCGCCATGCGCATCAGCCGTGAAGAAATTTTCGGTCCAGTGGCAAACGTTGTGCGCGTTGCGGACTACGAGGCTGCACTGGCCATGGCCAACGACACCGAATTCGGTTTGTCGGCGGGCATTGCGACCACATCGTTGAAATACGCCAACCACTTCAAGCGCCACTCCCAGGCTGGGATGGTGATGGTCAACCTGCCCACGGCAGGCGTGGATTACCACGTTCCGTTCGGTGGCCGGAAAGGCTCGTCCTATGGCTCGCGGGAGCAAGGTCGCTATGCACAAGAGTTCTACACAGTGGTGAAAACCAGCTACATCGGCTCGTAAGACGCTGATCCAGTGGGGGCCGGACGCCTGCCGGCTCCCACGCTAAAAACACAAAACTATTACCCGCAAAAAAAATAATTAGTGGGAGTACTTCTACATGCAAGCGACCAAGCCGACTCACGTCCGCTATTTGATCCTGCTCATGCTGTTCCTGGTGACCACGATCAACTACGCCGACCGGGCCACCATCGCCATCGCAGGCTCCAGCCTGCAGAAAGACCTCGGCATCGACGCGGTCACCCTCGGTTATATCTTCTCTGCATTCGGTTGGGCCTACGTGGCCGGGCAAATTCCCGGTGGCTGGCTGCTGGACCGATTCGGCTCGAAAAAAGTCTACGCCCTGAGCATCTTCACCTGGTCACTGTTCACCGTGCTGCAAGGCTATGTCGGTGAGTTCGGTGTATCCACCGCGGTTGTTGCGCTGTTCATGCTGCGCTTTATGGTGGGCCTGGCCGAAGCGCCTTCCTTCCCGGGTAACGCTCGGATTGTGGCGGCCTGGTTCCCCACCGCCGAGCGCGGTACGGCCTCGGCGATCTTCAACTCGGCGCAGTACTTCGCCACGGTATTGTTCGCGCCGCTGATGGGCTGGATCGTCTACCGCTTTGGCTGGCAGCACGTGTTTATCGTGATGGGCGTGATCGGCATCGTGTTCTCGCTGATCTGGCTGAAAGTGATCCACAGCCCGCGCCAGCACCCGATGATCAACGAAGCTGAGCTCAACCACATCGCTGCCAATGGCGCGATGGTCGATATGGATCAGGACAAAGGCAAGGGTAAGAAAACCGACGGGCCGAAGTGGGATTACATCCGCCAGTTGCTGACCAACCGCATGATGTTAGGCGTGTACCTGGGCCAGTACTGCATCAATGGCATCACTTACTTCTTCCTGACCTGGTTCCCGGTGTACCTGGTGCAGGACCGTGGCATGACCATCCTCAAGGCCGGTTTCATCGCCTCGTTACCGGCGATCTGCGGGTTTATCGGTGGCGTGTTGGGTGGGGTCATTTCCGACTACCTGCTGCGCAAAGGCCATTCGCTGACGTTCGCCCGCAAGGCGCCGATCATTGCGGGCTTGCTGGTCTCCAGTAGCATCATCGCGTGTAACTACGTTGACGTTGAATGGATGGTGGTGGGCTTCATGGCGTTGGCCTTCTTTGGCAAAGGCGTTGGCGCACTGGGTTGGGCGGTGGTGTCCGACACTTCGCCGAAACAAATCGCCGGCCTCAGTGGTGGCTTGTTCAACACCTTCGGTAATCTGGCTTCTATCACCACGCCTATCGTGATCGGCTACATCATCAGCACCACCGGTTCCTTTAAATGGGCCCTGGTGTTTGTCGGCGCCAATGCACTGGTGGCGGTGTTCAGCTATCTGGTCATCGTCGGTCCGATCAAACGTGTAGTACTCAAAGAGCCGCCAACCAAGGGGCCAGAGTTGACCAACCTAACCGAAGCGCATTCCTGAGGGGCCCCGTGATGCAGTTGATTGAACATGCCGACTCGCCGCGTTCCATTCGTTTGCACGAGCGCGACAACGTAGTGATCGTGGTCAATGACCAGGGCGTACCGGCCGGTACCGAGTTTCCGGACGGCCTGGTGACCGTGGATTTCATCCCCCAGAGCCACAAAGTGACCCTGGAAGACATCCCCGAAGGCGGTCAGATTATTCGCTACGGCCAGACCATCGGTTACGCCCTGGCGCCGATTCCGCGCGGCAGTTGGGTCCAGGAAGATCAACTGCGCATGCCGACCGCGCCACCGCTGGACAGCTTGCCGCTGTCCACGGAGGTGCCCGAAACCCAGGCGCCGCTGGAGGGGTTTACCTTCGAGGGCTATCGCAACGCCGACGGTACTGTGGGCACGCGTAACATCCTTGGCATCACCACCACGGTGCAGTGTGTGACCGGGGTGCTGGACCATGCGGTCAAGCGCATCAAGGACGAATTGCTGCCCAAGTACCCACACGTCGATGACGTAGTGGCGCTGACCCACAGCTACGGCTGCGGGGTGGCGATCACGGCGACAGATGCGTACATCCCGATCCGTACCGTACGCAACCTGGCGCGCAACCCGAACTTGGGCGGCGAAGCCCTGGTGATCAGCCTGGGTTGCGAGAAATTGCAGGCCGGGCAGGTGATGCACGACAACGACAGCTCGGTCGACCTGAGCGAGCCGTGGCTGTATCGGTTGCAGGATTCCAGCCACGGCTTTACCGAGATGATCGAGCAGATCATGGACTTGGCCGAAGTCCGCCTGAAGAAGCTCGACCAGCGCCGCCGGGAAACCGTGCCGGCATCCGAACTGATCCTGGGTATGCAGTGCGGCGGCAGTGATGCGTTTTCCGGCATCACCGCCAACCCCGCGCTGGGTTACGCCTCTGACTTGTTGTTGCGGGTTGGGGCGACGGTGATGTTTTCCGAAGTGACCGAAGTACGCGATGCCATTTACCTGCTGACTTCTCGCGCGCAAACAAAGGAAGTTGCTGAGGAGTTGGTCAGGGAAATGGACTGGTACGACCGTTACCTGGCCAAAGGCGAAGCAGATCGCAGCGCCAATACCACGCCGGGCAACAAGAAGGGCGGGTTGTCGAATATTGTCGAGAAGTCCCTGGGTTCCATCGTCAAGTCCGGCAGCAGCGCGATCAACGGCGTGCTGGGTCCGGGTGAGCGCTTCAAGAGCAAGGGCCTGATTTTTTGTGCGACGCCGGCCAGCGACTTTGTCTGCGGTACGCTGCAATTGGCGGCGGGGATGAACCTGCATGTGTTTACCACCGGGCGTGGCACGCCGTACGGGCTGGCAATGGCGCCGGTGGTGAAGGTGTCGACCCGTACGGAGCTGGCGCAGCGCTGGCCGGACCTCATCGATATCGACGCCGGGCGCATCGCTACCGGGCGTGCGAGTATCGAGGAGCTGGGTTGGGAGTTGTTCCACTTCTATCTGGATGTGGCCAGCGGTAAGAAAAAGACCTGGGCGGAGCATCACAAGCTGCATAACGACATCACGTTGTTTAACCCGGCGCCGATTACCTGAGACCGAGTCGCCTGCATCGGGGGCAAGGCCCCTCCCACAGTTTGACCGCGTTTATCCTGTAGGAATGCGGTCGAGTGTGGGAGGGGCGGTGCGACGATTCGACTTGCCCCCGATAGCGGTCTACCGGGCGCCGTTGGGCTGTATGGCTTATCATTAGCCACCTAACGACGCTCACCAAGGTTCTCCCCGGCATGCTGGCTATCTTCCTCACCACCCTCACCATCACCGCGCCGGTATTTGCCATGCTGTTCCTGGGTGTGCTGCTCAAGCGCATCAACTGGATCAACGACAACTTTATCCACACGGCTTCGTCCCTGGTGTTCAACGTCACCATGCCGGCGTTGCTGTTCCTGGGCATTCTGCATGCCGACCTGCACTCGGCGCTCAAACCGGGTTTGCTGATCTATTTTGCCGTCGCGACGCTGGCGAGCTTTGCCCTGGCTTGGGGTTGGGCGATTTTTCGCTGCAAGCGTGAAGACCGGGGCATCTACACCCAGGGCGCGTTTCGCGGCAATAACGGGGTGATCGGCCTGGCCCTGGCCGCCAGCATGTACGGTGACTACGGCATTTCCCTCGGCGCGATTCTCGCGGCGCTGGTCATCCTGTTCTACAACACCCTGTCGACCATCGTGCTGGCGGTGTACAGCCCGGTGATCAAGTCCGACCCGTGGAGTATCTGCAAAAGTGTGGTGGCCAACCCGCTGATCATCAGCGTCATCGTGGCGGCGCCGTTCGCGTTTTTTCAGATTGGCCTGCCGGGCTGGCTGGAAAAATCCATGCAGTACCTGGCGGATACCACCTTGCCGCTGGCCTTGATTTGCATTGGCGGCACTTTGTCACTGGCGGCGTTGCGCAAGAGCGGCAATATGGCGCTGAGCGCGAGCTTGATGAAGATGGTCTGGCTGCCGGTTGTCGCGACCTTGGGCGCGTGGCTGCTGGGCTTTCGCGGTCCGGAGTTGGGGATTCTGTTCCTGTACTTCGGCGCGCCGACGGCCGCTGCAAGTTTCGTGATGGCCAGGGCGGCCGAGGGGAATCATGAGCTGGCGGCGGCGATTATCGTGATCACTACGCTGATGGCGGCAGTGACCACGAATATTGGGATTTTCGTATTGCAGGCGGGTGGCTGGATCTAGCCTTCCTTCTGGTAGCTGTCGATCACTTCCTGGGCCGCGCGGAACGCATCAATCGCAGCCGGTACACCGGCATACACCGCGCAATGCAGCAGCGCTTCGCGAATTTCCTCCACAGTACAGCCGTTGTTCAACGCGCCACGCACGTGGCCTTTGAGCTCCTGCGGGCACTTGAGCGCGGTGAGGGCGGCGAGGGTGATCAGGCTGCGCGTCTTCAGCGGCAAACCTTCGCGGTTCCACACACTGCCCCACGCATGTTCATTGACGAAATCCTGCAGCGGCTGGGTGAAGTCGGTGGCGTTGCCCAGGGCGCGGTCGACGAATACATCGCCCATGACCTGGCGACGCATCTCAACCCCGGGCTTTTTCTGATCGGTCATTTCGATTCCCTCTTGTGTTGGCGGCGCCAGGCGCGCAGCGAGGTAAATATCAGGATCACCACCAGCGCTGGCAGGACGTAATACAGCATCAATTGTTCAAGCTTGTTGGCCAGGGGCATGCCGGTGGTAAACGACATCACGTGCAGCCCATACGCCAGGTACAGGCCCAGCAATACCAGACCTTCGGCGCGGGTGACGCGGTAGCCGGTATAAAACACCGGCAGGCACAGCACCACCACGCCGAGCATCACCGGCAGGTCGAAATCCAGGGCGTTGGGCGACACCGACAGTGGCGATGGCGCCAGCAGCGCGGTTAGACCCAACACGCCCAGCAGGTTGAACAGGTTGCTGCCGATCACGTTACCCACGGCAATTTCTCGCTGGCCGCGCAGGGCGGCAATCAGTGAGGTCGCGAGGCACGGCAGCGAGGTACCGACGCCGATAAGCGTCAGGCCGATTATGCGTTCCGACAAACCCAGGTCGCTGGCCACGTCCACCGCCGCACCGAGCAGCAGGTGGCCGGCTAGCACCAGGATCAGAAAACCGCCGAGCATCAGCAATACACTGCTCAGCCAGGGCGCCTGGGTCACGGTGTCCAGCGTGCGTGGACGCCGCGAGTGTCGGGTCTGGTAGTGCAGCACGCCAAGGTAGGCCATCAAAGCAATCAGCAGCAGAAGACCATCGAGCGGCGTCAGTTCTTCATTGGCTGCAAGGGTAAACACCAGCAGGCCAGCGAGGATCATTACCGGTATATCCAGGCGTACCAACTGACGCGAGACTCGCAAGGGGATGATCAGCGCCGACAGGCCAAGGGTCACCAGGATGTTGAAGATGCTGCTGCCGATTACGCTGCCCACGGCGATGTCGGTATTGCCGGCCAGGGTGGCCTGCAGGCTGACGGTCATCTGTGGCGCGCTGCTGCCGAAGGCCACGATCGTCAGGCCGATGATTAACGGTCGCACTTTGAGGCTGGCCGCCAGGCGCACCGCGGCGCGCACCAGGATTTCGGCGCCGATGATCAGCAGCACAAGCCCGCTGATCAGTTCGAGCAGGCTCCAGGGCGAGAGGGCGGTTAATCCGAAAATGGCCAGGGCTCCGTCTTCAGTTGCTCAGGGCTTGCACGCGAACCCGTGCAGTGCCGCTGCTCAGCATACCCAGTTGCTCGGCAGCCTTGCGTGAAAGATCAATCAAGCGCCCGCGGGTATGCGGGCCGCGATCATTGATGCGCACAACGACGGATTTGTCGTTGTCGAGATTAGTGACCTTGACCTGGGTGCCGAAGGGTAATTGCCGGTGGGCGGCGGTCAGGGCGTTCTGGTTGAAAGGTTCACCGCTGGCTGTTTTCTTGCCATGGTGCCGGGCGCCGTAATAGGAGGCGGTGCCGGTTTCGTCGTAGCCGTTGGGGTTGATGAGGCCGCTGGCGCAGCCGGCCAGTAGTGAAAACAGGGCGCATAGGCCTAATAGACGCTTCATTATCAAGGTGCCCCCATCACAAATATGGGAGGGGGCTCGTCGCCGATAGCGGTGATTCAGTCAAAACAGTAATGACTGACACTCCGCCATCGGGGGCAAGCCCCCTCCCACCGCGGGTCCGAGTTAAGCGTGAATTCTCACCCGGACCATTCATCGCATTCAGCCTTCGAGCTTGCTTTTCAGCAGTTCGTTCACCTGTTGCGGGTTGGCCTTGCCTTTGGAGGCTTTCATGGCCTGGCCGACAAAGAAGCCGAACATCTTGCCGCGCTTGGCTTCGTCTGCCGCTCGGTATTGCTCGACCTGTTCGGCGTTGGCCGCCAGCATCTCATCCAGCACCGCCGAGATTGCGCCGCTGTCGGTGACTTGCTTCAGACCGCGCTTCTCGATGATCTCGTCGGCGCTGCCTTCACCGCTCGCCATGGCTTCAAACACGGTCTTGGCGATTTTGCCGGAGATGGTGTTGTCCTTGATGCGCAGCAGCATGCCGCCCAACTGCTCGGCGGTCACCGGGGCTTCGTCGATTTCCAGGCCCTGCTTGTTCAGCAGGCTGCCCAGCTCAACCATCACCCAGTTGGCCGCCAGCTTGGCGTCACCGGCAATGCTCACGACTTTTTCGAAGTAGTCGGCTTGCTCGCGGCTGGACGCCAATACGCTGGCATCGTAGACCGACAGGCCGAACTGCTCCTGGAAGCGCTCGCGTTTTTGCGGAGGCAACTCCGGCAGGGTTGCGCGGATGTCATTGAGGAACGAATCCTCAAGCACCACCGGCAACAGGTCCGGATCGGGGAAGTAACGGTAGTCGTTGGCTTCCTCTTTGCTGCGCATGGCGCGGGTTTCGTCTTTGTTCGGGTCGTACAGGCGGGTCTGCTGGATCACCTTGCCGCCGTCTTCGATCAGTTCGATCTGGCGACGTACTTCGGTGTTGATCGCCTTCTCGATGAAGCGGAACGAGTTGACGTTCTTGATCTCGCAGCGGGTGCCGTACTCGGCCTGGCCTTTTGGCCGCACCGACACGTTGCAGTCACAGCGCAGTGAGCCTTCTGCCATGTTGCCGTCGCAGATGCCCAGGTAACGGACCAGCGCGTGGATGGTCTTGACGTAGGCCACGGCTTCCTTGGCGCTGCGCATGTCCGGCTCGGACACGATCTCCAGTAGCGGAGTGCCGGCGCGGTTCAGGTCGATCCCGGTGGCGCCGTTGAATTCTTCATGCAGGCTCTTGCCAGCGTCTTCTTCAAGGTGCGCACGGGTCACGCCGACACGCTTGATGGTGCCGTCTTCCAACGGGATGTCCAGGTAGCCCTTGCCGACAATTGGCAGTTCCATCTGGCTGATCTGGTAGCCCTTGGGCAGGTCCGGGTAGAAGTAGTTTTTGCGCGCGAACACGTTGTGCTGACCGATCTCGGCGTCAATCGCCAGGCCGAACATCACCGCCATGCGTACCGCTTCCTGGTTCAGCACCGGCAATACGCCGGGCATGCCCAGGTCTACCAGGCTCGCCTGGGTGTTGGGCTCGGAGCCGAACGTGGTGGCGCTACCGGAGAAAATCTTCGATTGGGTGGCGAGCTGGGTATGAATCTCCAGCCCGATCACAACTTCCCATTGCATAGTGTTCTCCTCAGAAGCCGTTAGGGGTGCGAGTGTGCCAGTCGGTGTTCAACTGGTACTGGTGCGCCACATTGAGCAGGCGGCCTTCTTGGAAGTACGGCGCGAGCAGTTGCACGCCCACCGGCAGGCCATCGACGAAGCCGGCGGGCATGGACAAGCCCGGCAAGCCCGCGAGGTTGGCGGTGATGGTGTAGAGGTCTTCCAGGTACTCGGCAATCGGGTCGCCGGTCTTGGCGCCGATCTTCCAGGCCGGGTTCGGCGTGGTTGGGCCGAGGATCACGTCGACTTCTTCAAAGGCAGCCATGAAGTCGTTCTTGATCAGGCGACGGATTTTTTGCGCCTTGAGGTAGTACGCGTCGTAGTAGCCGGCCGACAGGGCGTAGGCACCGACCATAATGCGGCGTTGAACTTCGGCGCCGAAACCTTCGCCACGGGAGCGTTTGTACAGGTCGGTCAGGTCCTTCGGGTTTTCGCAGCGGTAGCCGAAGCGCACGCCGTCGAAACGCGACAGGTTGGACGAAGCTTCCGCCGGCGCGATCACGTAGTACGCAGGAATGGCGTGCTGGTTGTTCGGCAGGCTGATTTCCTTGATCACGGCGCCCAGGCCTTCCAGCGTCTTGACGCTGTTGTGCACCAATTCGGCGATACGCGGGTCGAGACCGGCGCTGAAGTATTCCTTCGGCACGCCGATGCGCAGGCCTTTGAGCGAGGTATTCAGGCTGCTGCTGTAGTCCGGGACTGGCTCATCGATGCTTGTGGAGTCCTGCGGATCAAAGCCAGCCATGCCTTGTAACAAAATCGCGCAGTCTTCGGCGGTGCGGGCAAGAGGGCCGCCCTGATCGAGGCTGGATGCGTAGGCGATCATGCCCCAACGGGAAACGCGACCGTAAGTCGGCTTCAAACCGGTGAGGTTGGTGAAGGCGGCTGGTTGGCGAATGGAGCCGCCGGTGTCAGTGGCCGTGGCGGCCGGGAGGAGGCGCGCGGCAACGGCGGCGGCGGAACCACCGGACGAACCGCCCGGCACGTGTTCCAGGTTCCACGGGTTTTTCACCGCGCCGTAGTAGCTCGACTCGTTGGCCGAACCCATGGCGAATTCGTCCATGTTGGTTTTGCCCAGGGTCACGGCCCCAGCAGCGGCCAGCTTGGATACCACGGTGGCGTCGTAAGGCGCTTTAAAGTTGTCGAGCATCTTCGAGCCGCAACTGGTGCGAATACCCTGGGTGCAGAACAGGTCTTTGTGGGCGATAGGTGCGCCCAGCAGCGCGCCATTTTCACCGTTGGCGCGACGTACGTCGGCGGCCTTGGCCTGGCTCAGGGCCAGCTCTTCGGTGATGCTGATGAAGCTGTTGACCTTGGGATCGAGCTCGGCGATACGCGCCAGCAGGGTCTTGGTCAGCTCTTCGGAAGAAAACGTTTTGTCGGCGAGACCGCGGGCGATCTCGGCCAGAGTCATGTGATGCATTGCAGGCTCTTTCCCTTTAGTCGATGACTTTCGGAACCAGGTACAGGCCGTTTTCGACCGCTGGCGCGATGGACTGGTAGGCCTCGCGATTATTGCGCTCGGTCACGACGTCTGCGCGCAGGCGCTGGCTCGCTTCCAGCGGGTGAGCCAGGGGCTCGATGCCGTCGGTGTTTACGGCCTGCATTTGGTCAACCAGCCCGAGAATGCTGTTCAGGGCTGCGGTGGTCTGTGGAAGATCGGCGTCATTGAGGCCAAGCGAGGCCAGATGCGCGATTTTTTCCACGTCGGAGCGTTCAAGCGCCATGGGAATCTCCTGTGGAAAACAGAACGGAGGCTGTCCGTGTGTTAGATTGTCGGAACACTACCGCATTTCTACGGTCATAAGGCCGCGATTGTGGGGGTTGGTGCACAGAAAGTCGGCCAATTTAGCACATTGGCGCCTTGCCCAAAATCCCTGTCGTTGTTAGAGTTTGCCGCACTTTTTTACCCACGCGTTGCCTAGGGTCCTTTCCCCATGTTCAAGAAACTGCGTGGCATGTTTTCCAGCGATCTTTCCATTGACCTGGGCACTGCCAACACCCTTATTTACGTGCGCGAGCGCGGTATCGTTCTGAATGAGCCATCGGTTGTGGCCATTCGGACCCATGGTAATCAGAAAAGTGTCGTTGCCGTTGGCACCGAGGCCAAGCGCATGCTCGGCCGTACACCAGGCAATATTGCTGCCATTCGTCCGATGAAAGACGGCGTGATCGCCGACTTCAGTGTCTGCGAGAAGATGCTGCAGTACTTCATCAACAAGGTTCACGAAAACAGTTTCCTGCAGCCCAGCCCTCGTGTGCTGATCTGCGTTCCATGCAAGTCCACCCAGGTTGAGCGTCGTGCCATCCGTGAATCGGCCCTTGGCGCCGGTGCCCGCGAAGTATTCCTGATCGAAGAGCCAATGGCTGCTGCGATCGGTGCCGGCCTGCCGGTTGAAGAAGCTCGCGGTTCGATGGTGGTGGATATCGGTGGTGGTACTACCGAGATCGCCCTGATTTCCCTGAACGGTGTGGTGTATGCCGAATCCGTACGCGTAGGCGGCGACCGTTTCGACGAAGCGATCATCACTTACGTTCGTCGTAACTACGGCAGCCTGATCGGCGAATCCACCGCCGAGCGCATCAAGCAGGAAATCGGTACTGCTTACCCGGGCGGCGAAGTTCGCGAAGTCGATGTTCGCGGTCGCAACCTGGCCGAAGGCGTTCCACGTGCCTTCACCCTGAACTCCAATGAAGTGCTGGAAGCTCTGCAAGAGTCCCTGGCCACCATCGTTCAGGCTGTGAAGAGCGCCCTGGAGCAATCGCCGCCGGAGCTGGCTTCCGATATCGCCGAGCGAGGCCTGGTGCTGACCGGTGGTGGCGCCCTGTTGCGTGACCTCGACAAGTTGCTGGCCCAGGAAACCGGCCTGCCGGTGATCGTCGCCGAAGACCCGCTGACCTGCGTTGCGCGTGGCGGTGGTCGTGCACTGGAAATGATGGATAAACACACCATGGACCTGCTTTCCAGCGAATAGGCTCGTTGGTTGCGCCATGTTTCGCCCGCAGGCAGCACTTCTCAGTGCTGCCTGTCGGCGTTTATCTTCTTCAATCTGCATCCAGGCCGGTTAGATGCCGTATGAATAAAGAGAACATTTGCCTGGGAGGAGCGGCTTATTAAACCGCTTTTCGCCAAAGGCCCCTCATTGGGCGTGCGCTTATTGGTGCTGGTCGTGCTTTCGGTCGCGCTGATGGTGGTCGATGCCCGCTTCTCACTGCTCAAGCCGGTGCGTAGCCAAATGTCGCTGGTGTTGATGCAGACTTACTGGATCACCGACCTGCCGCAACGTCTGTTCCAGGGCGTGTCCAGCCAATTTGGTAGCCGCACC
The DNA here is from genome assembly GCF_052113765.1 of Pseudomonas sp. W22_MBD1_FP4. Taxonomy (NCBI): domain Bacteria; kingdom Pseudomonadati; phylum Pseudomonadota; class Gammaproteobacteria; order Pseudomonadales; family Pseudomonadaceae; genus Pseudomonas; species Pseudomonas sp. W22_MBD1_FP4. The sequence continues at coordinate 213,287 of NZ_JBGQOI010000004.1, forward strand.
GAGCTCGTCGCCGAAAACGAAAAACTCAAGACTGAAAACCTGCTTTTGCAGGGGCGCATGCAAAAGCTCGCGGCCCTCACGGAGCAGAACGTTCGGCTGCGCGAGCTGCTCAATTCTTCGGCACTGGTCAACGAGAAGGTCGAAGTGGCCGAGTTGATCGGCATGGACCCGAATCCCTTTACTCACCGCATCATCATCAACAAGGGTGAGCGCGACGGTGTGGTCCTCGGGCAGCCGGTACTGGATGCCCGTGGCCTCATGGGGCAAGTAGTAGAGCTGATGCCCTACACATCGCGGGTTCTGCTGCTGACGGACACGACCCACAGCATTCCGGTGCAAGTGAACCGTAACGGCTTGCGCGCGATTGCCAGTGGCACCGGCAACCCCGAGCGCCTGGAACTGCGTCACGTCGCCGACACCGCCGACATCAAGGAAGGCGACCTGTTGGTCAGCTCCGGTCTGGGTCAGCGGTTCCCGGCGGGTTACCCGGTAGCGACAGTTAAGGAAGTGATCCACGATTCCGGTCAGCCCTTCGCCATTGTACGCGCCGTGCCCACTGCCGCCTTGAACCGCAGCCGCTACCTGCTGCTGGTGTTCAGCGATAACCGCACCCCGGAAGAGCGCGCCAACGACGCCGCCCAGGCCCAGGAAGCGGAGGACAAGAAAAACGGCACGGCGCCGGTGATTCCCGCGACCGTACCCAAGCCCGCAGCGGCGACTCCCGTTGTTCCGGCGGCAACTCCAGCAGTTGCAGCGCCCGTGGCCACGCCGGTCAAGCCCGCGGCCCATAACGCGCATCCGGTGAAACCGGCCGCAGCGAAACCGCCGGTCAGCACGCCTGCCACCACGACGCCCGCTACGAAGCCTCCAGCTGCAGCTGCGGGCACCACGCGGCAGAGGGAGGAATAATGGCCAGTACTCATTCGAGCAATGGCTGGATCGTTTGGTTGACGTTCGCCATTGGACTGCTGCTCAGCGTTTCACCGCTGCCGCAATTCATGGAAATCTTGCGACCCCTCTGGCTGGCATTGCTGCTGGCCTTCTGGTCACTGAACCTGCCGCATAAAGTGGGCATGGTCACAGCCATGTTCCTGGGCTTGGCGGAAGATGTGCTATATGGCACCTTGCTGGGCCAGAACGCGTTGATCCTGACCCTCATCACCTTTCTGGTGCTGTCGTTGCAGCAGCGTTTGCGCATGTTCCCGATGTGGCAGCAGTGCCTGGTGATTCTGGTGATCTTCGGCCTGGCGCAGTTGGTACAACTGTGGCTCAGTGCCTTGACCGGTAACCGTCAGCCGACCCTGGCGCTGGTTTTGCCAGCTTTGGTCAGTGCGCTGTTGTGGCCCTGGATCAGTTTCGGTCTGCGTGGGTTACGTCGACGCTATAAAATCAATTGAATGGATTGCGAGGCTCTGCCTGGTTATCGAACCCCACAGGGAGAGTCTGCAATGAATTCGCTTTATCTGGCCTCGGGCTCCCCAAGACGGCGTGAATTGCTGACCCAGATCGGTGTGCCTTTCACCGTGGTCAGCGCCGCTATCGATGAAACTCCTCTTACCAATGAATCAGCTGTTGCCTACGTCGAGCGTCTTGCGCGCGGCAAGGCGTTGGCCGGATTTGCTGCGCTTGATCATCCATTGGGTGCTTGTGTGCTGGGTGCCGACACGGCAGTGAGCGTGGACGGTCAGATCCTCGGTAAGCCGGTAGACCAGGCCGATGCCCTGGCGATGTTGATGGCCTTGTCTGGACGTGAGCATGAGGTGCTCACCGCCATCGCGCTCACCGATGGCCAGCGCTGCGAAACCCAATGTGTAAGCAGTCGTGTACGTTTTTGTGGGATCACTGTCGAACAAGCGACAGCCTACTGGCACAGTGGCGAACCCCAGGACAAGGCGGGCGGCTATGCTATTCAAGGGCTTGGCTCGGTGTTTGTCGCGGGCCTCAATGGCAGTTATTCCGCCGTAGTAGGGCTGCCGGTGTGCGAAACCGCGCAACTGCTCGACCAATTCGGCATACCCTGTTGGCAAAACCTTACCGTGCGCTAAACGCCTTGCATCAGCGCCCAGCCTTAAGCGATCGGTCACTATTGTGAAAACGCCTGAACGAGACCCAGCCATGAGTGAAGAGATTCTGATCAATATCACGCCGATGGAATCGCGCGTGGCGGTGGTAGAGAACGGTGTTCTGCAAGAAGTGCACGTTGAGCGCACCCAGAAACGCGGGATCGTGGGCAATATCTATAAAGGCAAAGTAGTGCGGGTGTTGCCGGGCATGCAGGCGGCTTTTGTCGACATAGGCCTGGACCGCGCTGCGTTTATTCACGCGTCGGAAATTTCCCTGCGCGAAGGGCCAGCGGTAGAAAGCATCAGCGCCCTGGTACATGAAGGGCAGAGCCTGGTGGTGCAAGTCACCAAGGACCCCATCGGTTCCAAGGGCGCACGCCTGACCACCCAGTTGTCGATTCCATCGCGTTACTTGGTGTACATGCCGCGTACTGCCCACGTCGGCATTTCGCTGAAAATCGAAGATGAGGCCGAGCGCGAGCGCCTGAAAAAGGTGGTCAGCGACTGCGTGGCCGCCGAAGGCATCAAAGAGGCGGGCGGTTTTATTCTGCGTACTGCCGCTGAAGGCGCGGGTGCCGATGAAATCCTTATGGACATTCGCTACCTGCGGCGTCTGTGGGATCAGATCGGCGCACAGATCAAAACCATCGGTGCGCCAAGCGTCATCTATGAAGACCTGGGCCTGGCGCTGCGCACGTTGCGCGACCTGGTCAGCCCCAAGATCGAGAAAATTCGTATCGACTCGCGGGAAACCTTCCAGCGAACCACGCAATTTGTTGCCGAGTTGATGCCGGAAATTGCTGACCGCTTGGAACACTACCCTGGCGAGCGGCCGATCTTCGACCTGTATGGCGTCGAAGACGAAATCCAGAAGGCCCTGGAGCGCAAGGTCCCGCTCAAGTCCGGGGGCTATCTTGTGGTGGACCCGGCGGAAGCTATGACCACCATTGACGTCAACACTGGCGCTTTCGTTGGCCATCGCAATCTCGAAGAGACCATCTTCAAGACCAACCTTGAGGCCGCTACTGCGATTGCGCGCCAACTGCGCCTGCGCAACCTGGGCGGCATCATCATCATCGACTTTATCGACATGGAAGATGAAGACCACCAGCGTCAGGTGCTGCGCACCCTGGAGAAGCAGCTCGAACGCGATCACGCCAAGACCAATATCATCGGTATTACCGAGCTGGGCCTCGTGCAGATGACGCGCAAGCGCACCCGTGAAAGCCTTGAGCAGGTGCTATGCGAACCGTGCAGCAGTTGCCAGGGACGGGGTAAGTTAAAGACCCCCGAAACGGTTTGCTACGAGATTTTCCGGGAAATCTTACGAGAGGCGCGGGCCTATCAGGCCGAAGGTTATAGAGTGCTTGCCAATCAGAAAGTGGTCGACCGGCTGCTGGACGAAGAGTCCGGCAACGTTGCCGAGCTGGAAGGATTTATTGGGCGCACGATTCGTTTCCAGGTTGAAACCATGTATTCCCAGGAACAATACGACGTGGTGCTGCTCTGATCCCCATTCGCGTTCTTTCTTCGAGACCGGCAGACCTTGAGCTGCCGTCCGCCTACTGCCTTGAGGGTCGCCTGACATGGAGCGTCTGATACGCTTTTTTGCCGCTTTGACCCGCTGGGGCCTGGGTCTGTGCGCCTTGCTGCTGGTTTTGGCGGCGGTGTATGTGAGCTTAGGTCGTGAATTGACCCCCCTGGTAGCCGAATACCGTGCCGAAGTTGAAGCCAAGGCCCAGGCGGCGTTGGGCGTGCCGCTGCACATCGGCAGCCTGGAAGGGCGCTGGAGCGGTTTTGCCCCGGTGTTGCTGGCCCATGACGTGATGGTCGGCGAGGGCAGCAATGCCTTGCGTCTTGACCAGGTCGAAGTGGTGCCGGCTATCTGGGACAGCCTGATGGCACGTGAGGTGCGCCTGGCGCACTTGCAGGTCAGCGGTCTGCAACTGAGCGCCAAGGAAGGCAAGGACGGTCATTGGGCGCTTCAGGGCATGCCGGTTCAGGACGAGCAGCCGCTGGATCCGGAGCAATTGCTCAAGCGCATGCAGATGGTAAAGCGCGTGTCCTTGCTCGACAGTCAGCTCACTTTGCAACCGTTCGATCAGGCACCGGTCACCTTGACCTACGTGGGTCTGAGTCTGCACACCGGCATCACCCGTCAACGTCTGGACGCACGCCTGACCCTGCCAGACGGGCAGCCTATGGCGCTCAGCCTGCGCAGCCGCATTCGCGCCAGCCAATGGAAGGATGCCGAGGTTCAGGCCTACCTCAGCCTGCCGCAAAGCGACTGGGCCAAGTGGATTCCGGCCAAGCTGACTCAGCAGTGGACACTCACGCAGTTCAAAGCCGGCGGTGAATTCTGGCTGAACTGGGGCAAAGGTACTGTGCAGAGCGCGGTGGTGCGCCTCAACTCTCCACAAGTGAAAGGCCGCTACGCAGAACGCAAGCCAGTGCTCATCGAAAACCTGGCCCTCACGGCTTATCTGCAACGCAGTGATACGGGACTTAAGGTGCTGTTTGATTCCCTGGCGATGAACCTGGGTGAAACTCGCTGGGAGTCGCGCCTGCAATTGCAACAGACTCTGGCTACCGATAAGGACCAGGAAGTCTGGAAGCTGCAGGCTGCCCGCCTCGACCTGACCCCTATCACGCCATTGCTGAACGCTCTGGCGCCTCTGCCGGAAGGCTTCGCCAAGACCGTCGAGCATCTGAAGGCCATCGGCCTGTTGCGCAACGTGCTGGTGGATTTCCGTCCTCAGGATACGACCGATCAAAAAGTCAGTTTTGCTGCCAACCTTGAGCGGGTCGGGTTTGACGCCTATTTCGGAGCACCGGCCGCGCGAAACGTGTCTGGCAGTATCAGCGGCGACTTGGGCGGTGGCGAGTTGCGCATGGACAGCAAGGATTTTTCCCTGCACCTCGATCCGATCTTCGCCAAGCCCTGGCAATATCTACAGGCCAATGCGCGCCTGACCTGGAAGCTGGATAAAGAAGGCTTCACCCTCATCGCCCCGTATATCAAGGTGCTGGGAGAAGAAGGCAAGATCGCTGCGGACTTCCTGATCCGCCTGCATTTCGACCATAGCCAGGAAGACTACATGGACCTGCGGGTCGGTATGGTCGACGGCGATGGGCGTTTCACTCCAAAGTACCTGCCTGCGGTGCTGAGCCCGGCCCTTGATGAATGGCTGCGCACGGCGATTCTCAAGGGGGCGGTGGATCAAGGTTTTTTCCAGTATCAGGGTTCGTTGAATCACGACGCGTTGCCGGCTTCGCGCAATATCAGCCTGTTCTTCAAGGTGCATGACGCCGAGTTAGCGTTCCAGCCGGGCTGGCCTCATGTGAGCAAGGTCAAGGGTGAGGTGTTTGTCGAAGAGACTGGTGTGCGTATCCTGGCCAGCAAGGGCCAGTTGTTGGATACCAAGGTCAAGGACGTGTACGTCAATATTCCCCACGCACCGTCCGGCAAGGAAAGTCACCTGCTGCTGACAGGTGGTTTTGCCGGCGGCCTGGGGGATGGGCTGAAGATCCTTCAAGAAGCGCCGATTGGTACCGCTTCCACTTTTGCCGGCTGGAAAGGCGAAGGCGACCTGCAAGGCAAGTTGGACCTGGATGTTCCGCTTGTTAAAGGCATCGAGCCCAAGATCGTAGTGGATTTCCAGACCGACAAGGCACGCCTGCAACTGGCTGAACCACCCCTGGACCTGACTCAACTCAAGGGCAATTTCCGCTTCGACAGCGCCAAGGGCCTCAGTGGCGAGAACATCACGGCCCAGGCGTTTGACCGGCCGATCTCCGCGCAAATCTTTGCCGATGGCAAACCGGGCAATATCAGCACCCGTGTAACCGCCAGGGGCCAGGTGACGGTCAAGCGGCTGACAGAGTGGTTGAAAATCAGCCAGCCGTTGCCGGTTTCCGGTGATATTCCGTATCAGTTGCAGCTCAACCTTGACGGTGCCGACAGCCAGTTGATGGTCAGCTCCAATCTCAAGGGTGTTGCGGTGGACTTGCCTGCACCGTTCGGCATGCCAGCGAGCCAGGGGCGTGACAGCGTATTCCGTATGACCTTGCAGGGCGCCGAACGACGCTACTGGTTTGATTACGGTGAGCTGGCCAACTTTACCTTTGCTGCGCCGCCGGACAAATTCAATGATGGCCGTGGCGAGTTGTTCCTCGGCGATGGCGATGCAGTGCTGCCCGCGGCCAAAGGCTTGCGCATTCGTGGGGTGCTTTCGGAGCTCGACATCGATCCGTGGAAAAAACTGGTGAGCCAGTATGCCGGCAACGATCCGGGTGGCAGTGCCAAGCAACTGCTAAGCGGTGCCGACTTCAAGATAGGCAAGCTCACCGGTTTAGGCACTCAGTTCGATCAGGTCAATCTGCAGTTGGACCGAAAACCCGTTGCCTGGGGCTTGCAGTTCGACAGCCAGCAGGCCAAGGGCAGTGTGACCTTGCCTGATAGTAAGGTCGCGCCGATTGGGGTCAACCTGCAATACGTAAAACTACCGGCGGTGGACCCGACGGTGCAGGCCGATGAAAACGCCCCCGACCCGTTGGGCAGCATCGACCCAAAAGATATTCCGGCTCTGGACATCGCCATTGCGCAACTGTTCCAGGGGCCCGAGCTGCTGGGCGCGTGGTCGCTAAAAATCCGTCCAACCACTAAAGGCTTGGCTTTCAGCGATCTGGACCTGGGTCTGAAGGGCATGCAGCTCAAAGGCGCTGGCGGATGGGAAGGCGCTCCAGGGGGCAGCAGCAGTTGGTACAAAGGCCGCCTGGACGGTAAAAATATCGCCGATGTACTCAAGGGCTGGGGCTATGCACCCACTGTAACCAGCGAAGACTTCCATCTGGATGTGGATGGGCGTTGGCCTGGTTCGCCGGCGTGGGTCGGGCCAAAGCGCTTCTCCGGTAGCCTGGATGCAGCGTTCCGAAAAGGTCAGTTTGTTGAAGTAGAAGGTGGCGCCCAGGCGCTGCGGGTGTTCGGTCTGCTCAACTTCAACTCCATCGGGCGACGCCTGCGGCTGGATTTCTCCGACCTGCTCGGCAAAGGCTTGAGCTATGACCGAGTCAAAGGCCTGTTGGCGGCGAGCAACGGTGTGTTCGTCACGCGGGAGCCGATCACTATGACCGGGCCGTCGAGCAACTTGGAACTGAACGGTACCTTGGACTTGGTAGCTGACCGCGTCGATGCCAAGTTGTTGGTGACGTTGCCTGTGACCAACAACCTGCCGATCGCTGCACTGATCGTCGGTGCACCTGCCATTGGTGGAGCGTTGTTCCTGATCGACAAGTTGATTGGTGATCGGGTTTCGCGTTTTGCCAGCGTCCAATACAAGGTGGAAGGACCGTGGAAGGATCCAAAAATCACCTTCGACAAGCCATTTGAAAAACCAAACTGAGGGCCTGCGGAGTAGCATGGGGCTCTCTTTTTTTGGTGCATGCCCATTACGGAGTGTCGGCTCATGTCCTTTGCGGTAATTCAAATGGTCAGCCAGAGCGATGTGTTGGCCAATCTGGCACAGGCTCGGCGTTTGTTGGAAAAAGCGGCGGCGGGCGGCGCGAAGCTGGCGGTGCTGCCGGAAAACTTCGCCGCAATGGGCCGCCGCGACGTGGTGGACATCGGTCGGGCTGAGGCTCTGGGCGAAGGTCCCATCCTGCCGTGGTTGAAACAAACCGCCCGCGACCTCACCTTATGGATAGTGGCCGGCACATTGCCGTTGCCGCCCAAGGACCAACCGAACTCCAAATCCAATGCCTGCTCGCTGTTGATCGATGATCATGGCGAAATCGTTGCTCGGTACGACAAGCTGCATTTGTTTGACGTGGATGTGGCCGATGCCCGGGGTCGCTATCGGGAGTCCGACGACTATGCTTTCGGGAGTAACGTGGTGGTGGCGGATACACCGGTCGGCCGTTTGGGCCTGACGGTGTGTTACGACCTTCGCTTTCCTGAGCTGTACAGCGAGCTGCGGGCGGCGGGGGCTGAATTGATCACCGCGCCCTCGGCCTTTACCGCTGTAACCGGTGTCGCGCACTGGGACGTGCTGATACGCGCACGGGCCATCGAAACCCAGTGCTATGTGCTGGCGGCGGCCCAGGGCGGCGTGCATCCGGGGCCACGGGAAACCCATGGTCATGCAGCGATTGTCGACCCGTGGGGGCGTGTGCTGACACAACAGGATCAAGGCGAAGCGGTGTTGCTGGCCGAGCGCGATAGCAGTGAACAGGCGTCGATACGGGCGCGCATGCCGGTGGTCAACCATCGGCGCTTTTTCTCGCAGGGCGCGCAGCGACCTGCTTCAGAACGATGAATTTAAGGCCAAACCTATGAGCGAGTTGTTGTCCTCAGTCAGTGAACACCTCCTGGCACCCGGTGGCGTGACCATCGAAAGCTTGCAAACCGTGTTGGGCGATCTTGCCGGGCCAGGAATCGACGCCGCTGACCTGTATTTCCAGGGCCAGATTTCCGAGTCCTGGGCGCTGGAAGATGGCATCGTCAAGGAAGGCAGTTTCAACCTCGACCAAGGTGTCGGCGTGCGCGCGCAATCCGGTGAAAAGACCGGTTTTGCCTACAGCAACGCAATCACTTTGGAGGCCTTGGGTCTTGCCGCACGTGCAGCGCGTTCTATCTCCCGGGCTGGCCAAAATGGCACGGTGCAAGCGTTCAGTACTCAGGACGTTGCCCAGCTATACGCGCCGGACAACCCTTTGGAAGTGATCAGCCGGGCGGAAAAGGTCGATTTGCTCAAGCGCATCGACGCGGCTACCCGCGCCCTGGATCCACGTATCCAGCAGGTCACCGTGAGCATGGCCGGTGTGTGGGAGCGCATCCTGGTGGCATCCACCGACGGCGGCCTGGCGGCGGATGTACGGCCTTTGGTGCGCTTCAATGTCAGTGTGATCGTCGAACAGAACGGTCGCCGCGAGCGTGGTGGGCATGGCGGCGGCGGGCGTACTGACTACCGTTATTTCCTTACTGAAGACCGCGCGATGGGGTATGCCCGTGAAGCGCTGCGCCAGGCGTTGGTGAACCTGGAAGCTATTCCGGCCCCGGCGGGTACGCTGCCGGTGGTGCTGGGTTCTGGCTGGTCAGGGGTATTGCTCCACGAAGCCGTGGGCCACGGCCTGGAAGGTGACTTCAACCGCAAGGGCAGCTCTGCCTACAGCGGGCGTATGGGCGAGATGGTTGCGTCCAAGCTCTGCACCATTGTCGATGACGGAACCTTGGCTGGTCGCCGTGGTTCGCTGAGCGTCGATGACGAAGGCACGCCTACCGAGTGCACCACCTTGATTGAAAATGGTGTGCTCAAGGGTTACATGCAAGACAAACTCAATGCCCGCCTGATGGGCGTGGCGCGCACCGGTAATGGCCGCCGTGAGTCCTACGCGCACCTGCCGATGCCCCGCATGACCAACACCTACATGCTCGGTGGCGAAAGCGATCCGGCAGAAATCATCGCCTCGGTAAAACGCGGTATCTACTGCGCCAACCTCGGCGGCGGCCAGGTGGATATCACCAGCGGTAAATTCGTGTTCTCCACCAGCGAGGCGTACCTGATCGAAGACGGCAAGATTACCGCGCCGGTCAAAGGGGCAACGTTGATTGGCAATGGCCCGGAAGCCATGAGCAAGGTGTCGATGGTCGGCAACGACTTGGCGCTGGACAGCGGCGTCGGCGTGTGCGGGAAAGATGGGCAGTCAGTACCGGTCGGTGTCGGCCAGCCAACCCTGAAAATTGATGCGATCACCGTGGGTGGCACGGGGTCGTAAGGGATGGAGCTTCGGGTGGCGAAGATCGCCACCCGGGGAAGGGCATCAACGCAGTCCGCGTTGAGTCTCGTCCAGCTCACGGATGTATTTGAAGATTTTACGGCTGGTGGCGGGCGCCTTGTTATGCGCCTGCTCGTGCTGGGCCTGACGGATCAGGGAGCGCAGTTGTTGGCGGTCCGCATCCGGGTAGTCCAGCACGAATTTCTCCAGCACTGCGTCATCGCCCGAGATCAGGCGGTCACGCCAACGTTCCAGATTATGGAAACGTTCGTTGTACTGGCGAGTGGAGGCATCGGTTTGATCAAGCAAGGCCAGAATGGCGTCAGTGTCCTGATCGCGCATCAGCTTGCCGATAAACATGATGTGCCGTTTACGCGCGATATTCGCAGTGTGCTTGGGTGCGTCAGCAAGCGCCCGGCGCATCTCGTCGGTCAGTGGCAGTTTTGCAATCAAGTCTTTCTTGAGCGTTGTAAGGCGCTCGCCAAGGTCAACCAGAGCATGCAGCTCACGTTTGACCTGGGTTTTGCTTTTCTCCCCATCGAGGGAGTCGTCGTAAGAATCAACCATGGTGGCAGTCCGCAAAGAAACGTCGCCATGATAACCAGTCGGGGGCCGCTTGTCCGGCCCGGTCGCTCGATGGCCTTAACCGAAAGCAGAATTTGAGTGGAGAAAACCATGAGTGCAGCCCAAAGCGTCGGTCCGCAAGCGTTACCGGCCCTGCAGGAACAAGTCGAGCAGATCCTTGCCGAGGCTAAGCGCCAGGGGGCCAGTGCCTGTGAAGTTGCGGTCTCGCTGGAGCAGGGTCTGTCGACGTCGGTACGTCAGCGGGAAGTGGAAACTGTTGAATTCAACCGCGACCAGGGCTTTGGCATCACCTTGTATTCGGGGCAGCGCAAAGGGTCGGCCAGTACCTCCGCCAGTGGCCCGGAAGCCATTCGCGAGACTGTGGCCGCCGCGTTGGCGATTGCCAAGCACACTTCCGAAGATGAAAGCTCAGGTCTGGCAGACAAAGCGCTGATGGCCAAGGACTTGAAGGATTTCGATCTTTTCCATGCCTGGGACATTACGCCCGAGCAGGCCATTGAGCTGGCGCTGACCTGTGAAGCCGCTGCGTTTGATGCTGATGCCCGCATCAAGAACGCCGATGGCACCACGTTGAATACTCACCAAGGCTGTCGTGTTTATGGCAACAGCCACGGGTTTATCGGGGGATATGCATCCACCCGTCATAGCTTGAGCTGCGTGATGATCGCCGAGGCCAATGGCCAGATGCAGCGTGATTACTGGTATGACGTGAGCCGTCAAGGTGAACTGCTGGCCGACCCGGTCAGCATTGGTCAGCGTGCCGCACAACGTGCCGCTAGCCGCCTGGGCGCCCGTCCGGTGCCAACCTGCGAAGTGCCGGTGCTGTTTTCAGCGGAGCTGGCGGGCGGTTTGTTTGGCAGTTTCCTTGGCGCGATTTCGGGCGGCAATCTGTATCGTAAGTCGTCGTTTCTTGAAGGCGCCATTGGCCAGAAGCTCTTTCCCGATTGGTTGACCATTGATGAGCGTCCGCACTTGATGCGCGCCATGGGCAGCTCGGCGTTCGATGGCGATGGCTTGGCCACGTACGACAAGCCGTTCGTCGAGAACGGTGAGTTGGTGTCTTACGTACTGGGCACTTACTCAGGCCGCAAACTCGGCCTGCCCAGCACTGCCAACTCCGGCGGCGTACATAACCTGTTCGTGACCCATGGCGATGAAGATCAGGCAGCGCTGTTGCGGCGTATGGGACGTGGCCTGCTGGTAACCGAATTGATGGGGCACGGCCTGAACATGGTCACCGGTGATTACTCCCGCGGCGCGGCGGGTTTCTGGGTGGAAAATGGCGAGATTCAGTTCGCGGTTCAGGAAGTGACGATTGCCGGCAATATGCGTGACATGTTCAAGCAGATCGTTGCCGTGGGTAACGATCTGGAACTGCGCAGCAATATTCGCACCGGGTCGGTGTTGATCGAGCGGATGACTGTCGCCGGCAGCTGATCGATCCTCTTTGAGAAGCGCGCTATCCCACGGATAGCGCGCTTTTTTTGTGCTTGGAATTCAGGGCGATCACAATGCTGCCATTGCGTTGATTCTCAATATCATTTAATAATAAATATCATTATCGAATGAGCGTGGATCATGAGTTCTGTCCTGCATGAGGATCCGTACCTGGAAAGCTGGCGCTGGATGAGTCGTCAGATTCGATGCGGCCTCGATCCTAATGAACCTCGCCTGATCGAACATTACCTAAATGAGGGTCGATACCTGGCGTGCTGCACTGCGACTCATCCGTGGACGATCGCTGAAACGTCATTCCGCCTGTTAATCGATACCGCCAGTGATATCGCCTTGCCTTGGCATTGGCGTTCCACTTGTCTGGATCAGGCTTGGCGCCCTCTGCGCGACTTGGAAAAACTCTCCCACTGTGCCTGCCGCCTCAAGCGCTGGCAGACCTTTGCCTGGCAATTGGCGACGTGCGAATTGCTGCCATCAATCTCCCACTCCGACCTGGTGCAAGGATCTAACGATGAGTAACACCCGTATCGAACGCGACAGCATGGGCGAACTGCAAGTGCCTGCCGAGGCCTTGTATGGTGCACAGACCCAGCGCGCGGTGAACAACTTCCCTATCAGCCACCAACGTATGCCGGCACAGTTTATTCGCGCCTTGATCCTTGCCAAGGCTGCTGCCGCCAAGGTCAACGTCGACCTCAAGCAAATCAGCGAAGGGCAGGGCAAGGCCATCGTTGATGCTGCCCAAGGGTTGCTGGAAGGCGACTTCATGCAGCACTTCCCGGTGGATATCTTCCAGACCGGCTCTGGTACCAGCTCCAACATGAACGCCAACGAAGTGATCGCGACCCTCGCCAGCCGTTTGCTGGGCGAAGCGGTGAACCCGAACGATCACGTCAACTGCGGCCAAAGCAGCAACGACATTATCCCGACCACTATTCACGTCAGCGCGGCGCTGGTATTGCACGAGCAAACGCTTCCGGCGCTTCTTCACCTGGTGCAGGTGATCGAGCAGAAAGCCAAAGAAGTTCACCCGTTCATCAAGACAGGCCGCACGCACCTGATGGACGCCATGCCGGTCCGTATGAGTCAGGTACTCGATGGTTGGGCGCAGCAACTCAAAGCCAATATCGGTCATCTGCAGGACTTGCTGCCAAGCCTGCAGGCCCTCGCGCAAGGCGGAACGGCGGTGGGCACTGGGATCAACGCCCATCCGGAATTCGCGGCGCGTTTCAGTCAGCAACTAAGCAGCCTTACGGATGTGAAATTCACTCCGGGTAAAAACCTGTTTGCGCTGATTGGTTCCCAGGACACAGCCGTGGCGGTGTCCGGCCAACTGAAAGCCACCGCCGTATCGCTGATGAAAATCGCCAATGACCTGCGCTGGATGAACTCCGGTCCACTTGCCGGCCTGGGTGAGATCGAGCTGGAAGGCCTGCAGCCGGGGTCTTCGATCATGCCCGGCAAGGTCAACCCTGTAATCCCTGAAGCGACTGCCATGGTGGCTGCACAAGTCATTGGCAATGACACGGTGATTACCGTCGCTGGCCAATCCGGCAACTTCGAGCTGAACGTGATGCTGCCTATCATCGCCCAGAACCTGCTCAGCAGCCTCGAACTGCTGGCCAACTCCAGCCGCCTGCTGGCGGACAAAGCCATCGCCAGCTTCAAGGTCAATGAAGCCAAGCTCAAGGAAGCACTGTCGCGCAACCCGATACTGGTTACTGCACTCAACCCGATCATTGGATACCAAAAGGCTGCTGAAATCGCCAAGAAGGCCTATCAGCAAGGCCGTCCAGTGATTGATGTCGCCCTTGAACACACCGACTTGCCGCGCAGCCAACTGGAAATCCTGCTGGATCCGGAAAAGCTCACGGCTGGCGGCGTTTAATCACCGACTCTGCTTTGGAGGCTCACCATGGAGCACTGGAAGCGCACGATCGAACGGGCCAATCGCTGCTTTATGCAAGGCGAGTTGGTTGACGCTCGCGAGGCCTATTTGCAAGCCCTGGCCTTGGCCCAGGTGTTGTTCGAACGCTGGGCGAATGCCGACGAAGCAGTGGCGGCTTGCGTCATTTCCCATCACAACCTGGCGGACCTGCATCTGCACTTGAATCAGCCTGAGGAAAGCGCCGAATACCTTTGCGCCATTCACCAGCGCTTGCTGCAGACCATGCAGGACGCGCGCCTGAGCCCGCAGCTGCAGGAGGCGGCCCTGCGCCAGAGCAGCAAGACTTACGTCGAACTGTTGAATTTCATCAGCGATCACGGCGAGTACCCGCGCACCCATCGCTTGCTGGGCGGTACTGCGGCGCAACCGACTACGCCTCAATACGGAGCACATTGATATGACCTATACCTTGCCTGCCTTGCCTTACGCCTACGATGCCCTGGAGCCGCATATTGATGCGCAAACCATGGAAATTCACTACACCAAGCATCACCAGACCTACATCAACAACCTTAATGCCGCCGTCGAGGGCACTGAGTTCGCCGGCTGGCCGGTGGAAAAACTGGTGTCCAGCGTGCACCAAATACCGGAAAAGCTTCGCGCAGCCGTGATCAACCAAGGTGGCGGCCACGCTAACCACTCGCTGTTCTGGGCGGTGATGTCACCTCAAGGAGGCGGTAAGCCAGAGGGCGCATTGGGCAAGGCAATTGACGAGCAAGTTGGAGGTTTTGATAGTTTCAAGGAGGCCTTCACCAGAGCCGCATTGACCCGCTTCGGCAGTGGCTGGGCTTGGCTGAGCGTTACGCCGCAAAAGACCTTGGTGGTGGAAAGCAGCGGTAACCAAGACAGCCCGCTGATGAACGGCAACACGCCGATCCTCGGCCTGGACGTATGGGAGCATGCTTACTATTTGCGCTACCAGAACCGCCGCCCGGAATACATCAATGCCTTCTACAGTGTTATTAACTGGCCAGAAGTTGCCGCACGCTATCAGGCTGCTATGGCCTGACATTTACCTCTATAACAAGATCTAAGGCCGACTATGGGCACTGAAACACTGGCGATCGGCAGCGTGCGAATGTTTCGTTATGCGCTTGGCTCGCTACTGCTACTGGCAGGTACTGCATTGCTGGTGGCCCACGGGCTGGCCTGGCTGGACCTTGAACCGCGCATCCTGCGTGCTTTGCAGGGCGGGGCGATCTGCGCGCTCGGTACTGCGCTGGGCGCAGTTCCGGTATTGGTGATTCGGCGGATGCCGGTGGCCGTGAGCGATACCTTGCTGGGCTTTGGGGCTGGCGTGATGCTGGCTGCAACCGCCTTTTCACTGGTGGTACCGGGTATCGCTGCTGCAGAAAGCCTGGGGCTTACGTCCTGGGGCGCGAGCGGGCTGATCAGTTTCGGCATTATGTTGGGAGCGTTCGGGCTCTATCTGGTTGACCGCAGGGTCTCCGGCGCGAGTCCGGAAATGCTGGTGGGCACGCCGGACAAACCGGTGATACCGCCGCGCATCTGGCTATTCGTGTTCGCTATCATTGCTCACAACATTCCGGAAGGCATGGCGGTTGGCGTCTCTGCCGGCGGCGGCATGCCGGATGCCGACAGCTTGGCCATGGGCATCGCCTTGCAGGATGTGCCCGAAGGTCTTGTGATTGCGTTGGTGTTGGCCGGGGCAGGGATGTCGCGGGCCAAGGCATTCCTGATTGGTGCTGCTTCAGGCTTGGTGGAACCGGTGTTTGCCGTGCTCTGCGCTTGGCTGGTGAGCCTGGCCGAGGTGTTGTTGCCTTTGGGGCTGGCGCTGGCTGCCGGGGCGATGCTGTTGGTAGTGACCCATGAGGTGATCCCGGAGTCGCGGCGCAATGGCCACGAAAAGCTCGCCAGCTTGGGGCTCTGCATTGGATTTTGCTTGATGATGGCGATGGATACCGCATTGGGGTGAAGCCGTTGCGGCTTCACGTTTGTGTCAAAGGGTGAGGTTACTCACCCTCATCAAAGTAGTTGTTGATCAACGCCACCAGAGCTTCCATCGCTTCCTGGTCTTGCTCGCCTTCGGTCTTCAAATGAATTTTGGTGCCTTTGCCGGCCGCCAGCATCATCATCGCCATGATGCTTTTGCCGTCGACCATGCTTTCAGGTGTGCGTCCAGCCCTGATCTGGCAGGGGAACTGCCCGGCTACTCCGACAAACTTGGCCGAGGCGCGGGCGTGCAAGCCCAACTTGTTGATGATTTCAATTTCCAGAGCGGGCATCGCGCAGGTGTTCCTTTCAGCTAAGGTCGCGGTGGCGAACCTGGACGTTCTTGAGGGTTTGTTGCAGTGCTTGGCCCAAGCGCTCGGTCAGGTATACCGAACGGTGATGACCGCCGGTGCATCCAATGGCAATAGTGACATAGGCCCGGTTGCTCGCGGCAAAGCGCGGCAGCCACTTGAGCAGATAGCTGGAAATGTCCTGGAACATCTCCTCCACATCCGGCTGCGCGGCTAGGTACTCAGCCACAGGTAGGTCCAGCCCTGATTGGTCGCGTAACTCTGGCTTCCAGTAGGGGTTGGGCAGGCAGCGCACGTCGAACACCAGATCGGCATCCACCGGCATGCCACGTTTGAAGCCAAAAGACTCGACGAGAAACGCCGTGCCAGGCTCCGGCTGGTTCAGCAGGCGCAGTTTGATGGCATCGCGCAGCTGGTAAAGGTTAAGGCCGGTGGTGTTGATCTTAAGGTCGGCGAGGTCAATGATCGGCCCCAGCAACTTGGTTTCGTCCTCGATGGCTTCAGCCAGAGAACGGTGAGGGCTGCTGAGGGGGTGGCGTCGACGGGTTTCGGAGAAGCGTTTGAGCAGCGTCTCTTCATCGGCGTCCAGGTACAGCACATCACAATGAATATGCTTGGCGCGCACTTCTTCCAACAGTTCCGGGAACCGAGAGAGGTGGCTGGGTAGGTTGCGGGCGTCGATCGAAACGGCAACCAGAGGTTGCGCCAGCTCGGTGTGGATAAGAGCGCGTTCCGCCAACTCCGGCAGTAGGCCGGCCGGCAGGTTATCGATGCAATAGAAGCCGTTGTCCTCAAGAACGTTGAGGGCGGTACTTTTACCCGAGCCGGAGCGGCCGCTGACGATGATCAAACGCATGATTACTGCCCGTTTTGCTCATCCAGGACAACTTGGTACAGCGCCTCATTGCTGCCGGCACTGCGCAGTTTGTCGCGTACTTCTTTGCGGTCGAGCATGCTGGCGATCTGCCGAAGCAGTTCCAAGTGCGCATCGGTGGCGGCCTGTGGGACCAACAGAACAAACAGCAGGTCGACCGGGGCGCCATCAATGGCATCGAAATCGATAGGCGCGTCCAAGTGCAGCAGCGCGCTGACAGGTGTCTCACAGCCTTTGAGGCGACAGTGAGGAATGGCGATGCCGTTACCAAAACCGGTGGAACCCAGTTTTTCACGGGCAATCAGAGCCTCGAAGACATCTTGCATCTCCAGTTCAGGCACTTGGCTGCTGATCAGGTTGGCAATTTGTTCGAGGGCTTTCTTCTTGCTGCCGCCCGGCACGTTCACGAGGGAACGGCCGGGGGTCAGGATGGTTTCAAGTCGAATCATGGGTGGGGAGTGTTAGCGGCCTGTGCCCTGAAGAAGGCTCTGCTGCTTTTCCTTATGCTTTTTAAGTTGGCGGTCGAGCTTGTCAGTCAAGGCATCGATTGATGCATACATGTCTTCATGCTCGGCGTTGGCGACTACTTCGCCACCGGGAATCTGTAGGGTCGCTTCGATTTTCTGCTGAAGCTTGTCGACCTTCATGATCACTTGCACATTGGTGATCTTGTCAAAATGACCCTCAAGCTTTTTCAGCTTTTGCTCGACATATTCGCGCAGGGGAGGGGTGACTTCTACATGGTGTCCACTGATGTTGACTTGCATACAGCTTCTCCTTCGTTGCCAGTGCATAAAGCGGCGGGTAGGAATACCCGCCACTGGAACGCTGTGGCCCGCCCGTCACATCAAACGCTTACGCTCGCTGGAAGGCGCGATCCCAAGGGATTCGCGGTACTTGGCGACGGTTCGACGGGCGACCTGAATGCCTTGTGCCTCCAGTAAACCAGCGATCTTGCTGTCACTCAACGGCTTTTTCTGATTTTCCGCGGCAACCAGTTTTTTGATGATTGCGCGGATTGCCGTGGACGAGCATTCGCCGCCTTCTGAGGTGCTGACATGGCTGGAGAAAAAGTATTTCAACTCATAAATACCCCGTGGGGTATGCATGAATTTTTGCGTGGTAACGCGGGAAATCGTCGACTCGTGCATGCCTACCGCTTCGGCGATATCGTGCAGAACCAAAGGCTTCATCGCTTCATCGCCGTATTCCAGGAAGCCGCGCTGATGCTCGACGATCTGCGTGGCGACTTTCATCAGGGTTTCGTTACGGCTTTGCAGGCTCTTGATGAACCAGCGCGCCTCCTGCAACTGGTTGCGCATGAAGGTGTTGTCGGCACTGGTGTCGGCGCGTCGCACGAAACCTGCATATTGCGGGTTGACTCGCAGGCGTGGCACTGACTCCTGGTTAAGTTCCACCAGCCAGCGCTCGTTGTCCTTGCGCACGATCACGTCAGGAACTACGTATTCGGCCTCGCTGGACTCGATCTGCGAGCCGGGACGCGGGTTGAGGCTTTGCACCAGCTCGATGACCTGGCGCAGATCGTCTTCCTTGAGCTTCATGCGACGCATCAGTTGGCTGTAATCGCGGCTGCCGAGCAGGTCGATGTAGTCGGTGACCAGGCGCTGGGCCTCGGCGAGCCATGGGGTCTTGGCGGGCAGCTGGCGCAGTTGCAGCTGCAGGCATTCGCTAAGGGTGCGCGCACCAATACCCGCGGGCTCAAATTGCTGGATGCGGTGCAGGACGGCTTCGATTTCGTCCAGTTCGATATCTAGTTCGGGGTCGAAGGCCTCAAGAATCTCTTCGAGTGTCTCGTCCAGATAGCCTTGGTTATTGATGCAATCGATCAGGGTGACGGCGATCAGGCGATCGGTGTCCGACATCGGCGCGAGGTTCAGCTGCCACAACAAATGGCTCTGCAGACTTTCGCCGGCGGACGTGCGGGTAGTGAAGTCCCACTCATCATCGTCGTTGCTGGGCAGGCTGCTGGCGCTGGTCTGGTAGACGTCTTCCCAAGCAGTGTCTACGGGAAGCTCGTTGGGAATGCGTTCGTTCCAATCGCCTTCCTCAAGGTTATCCACCGTAGGGGCGGTTTCCTGGTAGGACGGTTCCTGCACGTCTGCGTTGGGCTTTTGCTCGATGTTGTCGGCCAACGGGTCTGCATTATCGAAGTCGTCGCCTTCTTCCTGGCGTTCGAGCATCGGATTAGACTCCAGGGCCTCCTGGATTTCCTGTTGCAGGTCCAGGGTCGACAATTGGAGCAGGCGGATGGCCTGTTGCAGCTGCGGTGTCATCGTCAGCTGCTGGCCCATTCTTAGGACTAGCGATGGTTTCATGGCAGGGGCTTAACACCTTATTCGCCGGCGCAACGCGCCATCCACGACAGGGCGCGTGAGCGCCAAACATAAGCAAATTATATGCCTGATATCGAGGGCTTTGCCTAGAGCGCGGTAACAATAAAAAACCGGAGGTTTTCATTGACTCCCGCGCATCAGGCAAACGACCTGCCACCGCCTTGTTTGTGCAGGCGGCTTTACAGGCGAAACTCGTGACCCAGATACACTTCCTTGACCAGTTCGTTGGCCAGGATGGTGGCGGAGTCGCCTTCTGCGATCAGTTGACCATCGTTGACGATATACGCGGTTTCGCAGATATCGAGGGTCTCACGCACGTTGTGATCGGTGATCAGTACACCGATGCCCTTGGCCTTGAGGTGATGGATGATCTGCTTGATGTCGCCGACCGAGATAGGGTCGACGCCGGCAAACGGTTCGTCCAGCAGAATGAACTTGGGGGCAGTGGCCAGGGCGCGGGCGATTTCCACGCGACGCCGCTCACCACCGGACAGGCTCATGCCAAGGTTGTCGCGAATGTGGTTGATATGGAATTCCTGCAGCAGGCTTTCCAGCTCCTGTCGGCGGCCGTCACGGTCCAGTTCCTTGCGAGTTTCAAGGATGGCCATAATGTTGTCGGCAACTGACAGTTTGCGGAAGATCGATGCTTCTTGAGGAAGATAGCCGATACCCGCGCGTGCACGACCGTGCATTGGCTGGTGGCTGACATCCAGGTCGTCGATCAGTACGCGACCCTGATCCGCCTGGACCAGGCCAACAATCATGTAGAAGCATGTGGTCTTGCCTGCGCCGTTGGGGCCGAGCAAGCCGACGATCTGGCCGCTGTCGATCGACAGGCTGACGTCGCGCACGACCTGACGGCTTTTATAGGCCTTGGCCAGATGCTGGGCTTTCAGGGTTGCCATTACTCGGCCTTCTTCTTCGGCTGGATAACCATGTCGATGCGTGGGCGCGGTGCGGTGACCTTGCTGCCATTGGCACGACCGGCGTTAGCGATCTGTTTCACGGTGTCATAGGTGATCTTTTCACCTTCCGTGGAGTTGCCATCGGGGCTGAGCACCTTGGCCTGGTCGATCAGCACAATGCGATTCTGCTGGGCGTGATACTGAATGGTCTTGCCGTAGCCCTTCATCGGGCCAGTGTCGGCAGCGGACTGCTTCTGTTCGAAGTAAGCCAGGTTACCCACTGAGGTCACGACGTCAATGTCACCGGCTTGGGTGCGCGTCAGTGTCACGGTATTACCGGTGATCTTCATCGACCCTTGGGTGATGATTACGCCGCCGGTATAGGTGGCAACACCTTGCTTGTCATCCAGTTGCGCATCGTCAGCCGAGATGTGGATCGGTTGCTGGCTATCGTTCGGCAGAGCCCAGGCGCTCACGCTTCCCAGTGCTGCGCCCAAACCGAGCAAAATAGGGAGAGTTTTAACGAGCCTCATACTGTCCTCTTACGTTCGATAGCAGGTGTATCCTGCTTTCTTTCAAATACGCTTTCATTCCCTTGCCAGTCGATACACCGCCAGCGCCGTCGATTCTAACGTCTTGCTCGGTCTGCGCATATTGCTTCTGCGGGAATACGGTCATGCGACTGCTGGTAATCACCGTGTCACGGGCTTTGGCGTCCGTGCGCGCAACACGTACCGAGTCAATCAGTTCTACCTCGGTGCCGTCGGGGTTCACCTCACCACGCTTGCTGGTGACATGCCACGGAAATTCGGTGCCGCGGTACAGGTTCAGGTCCGGATTAGTCAGCAGAGTGACTTCGGTGGCCTTCAAGTGCTCGACTTTGTCCGACGTCATTTCGTACTGCAGCTTGCCGTCGGGCAGGAACTGCACGCTATAGGCATTGGTGGCGTAATAGTCGATGGCCCCCTCGTCGACCTGCGCAACAGGCTGGTCGAGGAAGCGCCCCGGACTGATATTCCAGTAGCCCACCGCGAGGAACAGCGCGGCAATGACCCCGAATAACAGGAAGTTGCGAATCTTTTTACTCAGCATAAAACGCTCTATAGGTAGGCGGCGTGGGCCGCTTCAAGGCTGCCTTGGGCTCGCAGGATCAGTTCGCAGAACTCGCGGGCTGCACCTTCGCCACCACGTGCGCAGGTGATGCCATGGGCGTGCTCGCGAACAAACGCCGCCGCATTGGCGACGGCCATGCCAAGCCCTACTCGACGAATGACCGGCAGGTCGGGCAGATCATCGCCTAAGTAGGCGACCTGCTCATAGCTTAGGTTGAGTTGGCCAAGAAGCTCGTCCAGAACTACCAGTTTATCCTCGCGGCCCTGATACAGGTGAGGAATCCCCAGGTTTTGTGCGCGGCGTTCCACAACGGGAGTTTTTCGGCCGCTGATAATCGCGGTTTGCACGCCTGCAGCCATCAGCATCTTGATGCCTTGGCCGTCGAGGGTGTTGAACGTCTTGAATTCGCTGCCGTCTTCGAGGAAGTACAGGCGGCCATCGGTCAGCACGCCGTCAACGTCGAAAATCGCCAGTCTGATGTTTTTGCCGCGTTGCAACAGGTCGCTGGTCATTTACATCACTCCCGCACGCAGCAAGTCGTGCATGTTCAGGGCGCCAACCGGGTGGTCGTCGCTATCGACAACCACCAGGGCGCCGATCTTGTGGTCTTCCATGATCTTCAATGCTTCGGCTGCCAGCATCTCAGGGCGTGCGGTCTTGCCGTGTGGCGTCATCACTGCATCGATGGTCGCAGTGTGGATATCGATGGTGCGGTCCAGGGTGCGGCGCAGGTCGCCGTCGGTGAATACCCCAGCCAGGCGGCCGTCAGCTTCAAGGATCACGGTCATGCCCAGGCCCTTGCGAGTCATTTCCATCAGCGCGTCCTTCAGTAAGGTGCCGCGCTGGACGTGGGGCAATTCATCGCCTGAATGCATAACGTTTTCCACTTTCAGCAGCAGGCGGCGGCCCAGTGCGCCACCCGGGTGGGAGAACGCGAAGTCTTCAGCCGTGAACCCGCGAGCTTCAAGCAGCGCAACGGCCAGGGCGTCGCCCATAACCAAGGCAGCGGTAGTGGAGGAGGTTGGTGCCAGATTCAGCGGGCAGGCTTCGTGGGCGACGTGAACGTTCAGGTTAACATCGGCAGCCTTGGCTAGGGTCGACTCCGGGTTGCCGGTGACGCTGATCATCTGGATGCCAAGGCGCTTGATCAGCGGCAGCAGGGTCACGATTTCGTTGGTGGTGCCGGAGTTGGACAGCGCCAGGATGATGTCATCTTTGGTGATCATGCCCATGTCGCCGTGGCTCGCCTCCGCCGGATGCACGAAAAACGCCGTGGTCCCGGTGCTCGCCAGGGTGGCGGCGATCTTGTTGCCGACGTGGCCCGATTTGCCCATGCCGACCACGACAACGCGGCCCTTACTGGCCAGAATCATCTCGCAGGCGCGTACGAAATCTGCGTCGATATGGGCCAGTAAGCCTTCTACGGCTTCGACTTCGAGGCGGATGGTGCGTTGTGCGGATTGGATAAGGTCGCTGGATTGGCTCATGTCTGAAATCGTATAGCCTGACGAAAAGTCGGCGATTATAGCGGTAATGATCAATTCCCTCACGCAAGTTCGTCAGGCTTTATTCAGCAGGGGACCGAGATCGATCCTCAGTCACACAGTCGGCAACGTTTTTTCCCTGTCCCCAAACTGAACTAGCGCTGTTCCGGCCTTGGGCGCCTTGTACCAGCAGTGATATAGTTCGCCGCCAGTTCGGTCCGCCCAGCCCATGTGGCTATCTATATGCGTCGCCGTTGCAAACGTTTGTCGCATGCGTGGTGTCTGAGTGAGAGGCTGCATCCCAAGGAGTTTAGATGAGTGCCGATAACGCCTACGCGGTCGAGCTGAAGGGACTGACCTTCAAGCGCGGGACGCGCAGCATCTTCAATAACGTCGATATTCGCATTCCCCGTGGCAAGGTCACGGGCATCATGGGGCCGTCCGGTTGCGGCAAGACCACGCTGTTGCGGTTGATGGGCATGCAATTGCGTCCCAGCGCCGGCGAAGTGTGGGTCAATGGCCAAAACCTGCCTACGCTGTCGCGCAGTGATCTGTTCGATGCGCGCAAGCATATGGGCGTGCTGTTCCAGAGCGGTGCGCTGTTCACCGACCTCGATGTGTTCGAGAACGTAGCGTTTCCGCTGCGGGTGCATACCCAGCTGTCCGACGAAATGATTCGCGACATTGTGTTGCTGAAATTGCAGGCCGTCGGCCTCCGTGGCGCAATTGATCTGATGCCCGACGAACTGTCCGGCGGCATGAAGCGCCGTGTGGCCCTGGCGCGAGCCATTGCCCTCGATCCACAGATTCTCATGTACGACGAGCCCTTCGTCGGTCAGGATCCGATCGCCATGGGGGTGCTGGTACGACTGATCCGTCTGCTCAACGATGCCCTGGGTATCACCAGTATCGTGGTCTCCCACGACCTTGCAGAAACCGCGAGCATTGCCGATTACCTCTATGTGGTCGGTGATGGCCAGGTGCTGGGGCAGGGTACGCCTGAAGAGCTGATGAACGCCGACAACCCGCGCATTCGCCAATTCATGACCGGCGACCCCGATGGCCCTGTGCCTTTCCACTTTCCGGCAGCGGATTACCGCTCAGATCTTCTGGGGAAGCGTTAATGCGCAAAACATCTCTTATCGAGAAAGTTCGCCTTTTCGGTCGCTCCGGCATCGACATCGTCGAAGTGCTCGGCCGCTCGACGATTTTCCTGTTCCACGCCTTGCTCGGCCGCGGCGGTATTGGCGGTGGCTTTGGCCTGTTGATCAAGCAGCTGCATTCGGTGGGTGTGATGTCCCTGGTGATCATTGTGGTCTCCGGGGTGTTCATCGGCATGGTGCTGGCGTTGCAGGGCTTCAATATCCTGTCCAGCTACGGTTCGGAGCAGGCAGTGGGGCAGATGGTTGCCCTGACGCTGCTACGTGAACTGGGACCGGTGGTGACCGCGTTGCTGTTCGCCGGGCGCGCAGGTTCCGCGTTGACTGCCGAAATTGGCAACATGAAGTCTACCGAGCAGCTGTCCAGCCTCGAAATGATCGGTGTGGACCCGCTCAAATACATTGTTGCCCCGCGCCTGTGGGCCGGCTTCATTTCCCTGCCATTGCTGGCGATGATCTTCAGCGTGGTCGGTATCTGGGGCGGTTCGTGGGTAGCGGTGGACTGGCTTGGCGTCTACGACGGCTCATACTGGGCCAACATGCAAAACAGCGTGACCTTCAGTGGTGACGTGCTCAATGGCATTATAAAGAGCATCGTCTTCGCCTTTGTAGTGACCTGGATCGCCGTATTCCAAGGCTATGACTGTGAGCCCACCTCAGAAGGGATCAGTCGTGCCACCACCAAGACCGTTGTGTACGCCTCGCTGGCAGTACTTGGCCTTGACTTCATTTTGACCGCCTTGATGTTTGGAGACTTCTGATGCAAAACCGCACTGTGGAAATCGGTGTCGGCCTTTTCTTGCTGGCTGGCATCCTGGCTTTACTGTTGCTGGCTCTGCGAGTCAGCGGTCTTTCGGCCAGCCCAACCGCCGATACTTATAAACTTTACGCATACTTCGACAATATCGCCGGTTTGACTGTCAGAGCTAAAGTGACCATGGCCGGTGTAACCATTGGCAAGGTCACGGCAATCGATCTGGATCGCGACAGCTTCACCGGGCGAGTGACGATGCAACTGGACAAGAAGGTGGATAATCTGCCTACCGACTCTACTGCATCTATCCTCACTGCGGGGCTGCTGGGCGAGAAGTACATCGGTGTCAGCGTGGGCGGGGAAACAGCCCTGCTCAAGGATGGTTCGACCATCCACGACACTCAGTCGTCGCTGGTACTTGAGGACCTGATCGGAAAATTTTTGCTCAATACGGTCAATAAAGACGCCAAATGAGGAATCTGTTCATGATCTCTACCTTGCGACGTGGCCTGCTGGTACTGCTTGCAGCACTGCCATTGATGGCCAACGCGGCAGGTTCTGCGCACGAACTGGTGCAGGACACCACCAGCAAGATGCTGGCTGACCTGACGGCCAATAAAGAACAGTACAAGCAAGATCCAACCAAGTTCTATGAAGCGCTCAACAGCATCGTCGGCCCGGTCGTCGATGCTGAAGGCATCTCACGCAGCATCATGACGGTCAAATATTCGCGCAAGGCCACGCCTGCGCAGATGCAGACGTTCCAGGAAAACTTCAAGCGCGGCCTGTTCCAGTTCTATGGCAACGCTTTGCTTGAGTACAACAACCAAGGTATTACCGTTGCTCCAGCCGGTGATGAGTCGGGCGATCGCACCAGCGTCAACATGAGCGTCAAAGGTAATAACGGTGCCGTGTACCCGGTGCAGTACACCTTGGAGAAGATCAACGGCGAGTGGAAACTGCGCAACGTGATCATCAACGGCATCAATATCGGCAAGCTGTTCCGTGACCAGTTTGCCGACGCCATGCAGCGCAATGGCAACGACCTGGACAAAACCATCAATGGTTGGGCCGGTGAAGTCGCCAAGGCCAAGGAAGAAACCGATAAAGCTGCTGGGAAGCCGGCGCAATGACCGAGTCGGCTGTTCGTCTCGGCGACTCTGGCCAGCTGTTCATCAGCGGGGTGCTGGATTACCGAACTGGCCCGGCTCTGCGCAAGCATGGCCAAGCACTGATCAAGTCGAGCGCTGCGCCGGAGTTGGTCCTGGATTGCTCAGCGGTAACCAAGTCCAGCAGTGTCGGGTTGTCGTTGCTGCTGTGCTTCATGCGTGATGCCGAAGCGGCTAAGAAGCCGGTTAGCATCCGTGCGTTGCCCGAAGACATGCGCGAAATTGCCGAAGTTTCCGGTCTGACCGAGCTGTTGGCGCATCCTTAATACACATTATTAGAGAAGCCCCCCGTCAGAGTCCTGCTATGCGGGGTTCGCAGGCGCGGGGCTTTTTTGTATGATGTGCGACCCGTGCGCACTGGGCGCCGATAGAGGTTGAGCATGCAGGCCCTAGAAGTTAAGAGCTTTCTTGAAGGAAAGCTGCCGGATACGACCGTAGAAGTTGAAGGCGAAGGCTGCAACTTCCAGCTGAACGTGATTAGCGATGAACTGGCGGCATTGAGCCCAGTCAAGCGTCAGCAGCAGATCTATGCCCATTTGAACCCGTGGATCACCGATGGCAGCATCCATGCGGTCACTATGAAATTTTTCAGCCGCGCGGCCTGGGCCGAGCGCACCTGAGCCCTCAAGGCGTCGAGATTCTTATGGATAAATTGATTATTACCGGCGGTGCTCGCCTTGATGGCGAGATTCGCATTTCCGGTGCAAAAAACTCCGCCTTGCCGATCCTGGCAGCGACCCTGCTGTGCGATGGCCCGGTGACCGTGGCCAACCTGCCGCACCTGCACGACATCACTACCATGATCGAGCTGTTCGGTCGCATGGGCATCGAGCCTGTGATTGATGAGAAGCTGGCCGTTGAAATTGACCCACGCACCATCAAGACCCTGATCGCCCCGTACGAACTGGTGAAAACCATGCGTGCGTCGATCTTGGTGCTGGGCCCGATGGTTGCCCGTTTCGGTGAAGCCGAAGTCGCCCTGCCTGGCGGCTGCGCTATCGGATCGCGTCCAGTGGACCTGCACATCCGTGGCCTGGAAGCCATGGGCGCAGTCATTGACGTTGAAGGCGGCTACATCAAAGCCAAGGCGCCGGAAGGCGGCCTGCGTGGTGCGAACTTCTTCTTTGATACCGTCAGCGTGACCGGTACCGAGAACATCATGATGGCCGCTGCCCTAGCCAAAGGCCGCAGCGTCCTGCAAAACGCCGCGCGCGAGCCGGAAGTGGTCGACCTGGCCAACTTCCTGAACGCCATGGGCGCGAAGGTTTCCGGTGCCGGCACCGACACCATTACCATTGATGGTGTAGAGCGCCTGCACACTGCAACCTATAAAGTGATGCCTGACCGCATCGAGACCGGTACCTACCTGGTTGCTGCCGCCGTTACCGGTGGTCGCGTCAAGGTAAAGGACACCGATCCGACCATCCTGGAAGCGGTCCTGGAAAAACTGCGCGAAGCTGGCGCCGAAATCACCACCGGCGAAGACTGGATCGAGTTGAACATGCACGGCAAGCGGCCGAAAGCCGTCAACGTGCGGACCGCTCCGTACCCGGCGTTCCCGACTGACATGCAAGCGCAGTTCATCTCCCTGAACGCGATTGCCGAAGGCACTGGTGCCGTGATCGAGACCATCTTCGAAAACCGCTTCATGCACGTGTATGAACTGCACCGCATGGGCGCGAAGATTCAGGTTGAAGGCAACACCGCCATCGTTACCGGCACCGAGAAGCTCAAGGGCGCGCCAGTCATGGCTACCGACCTGCGTGCTTCGGCCAGTCTGGTGATCTCGGCGCTGATCGCCGAAGGCGACACTCTGATCGACCGCATCTACCACATCGACCGTGGTTACGAGTGCATCGAAGAGAAACTGCAGATGCTCGGCGCTAAAATCCGCCGCGTACCGGGCTAGTTCCCGGAGCTGAAAACACCGTCACTGTGGTGAGCGGGCTTGCCCCGCGCCGGACTGCGTAGCAGTCCCGTTTTTTGGGTCGCTACGCAATTCAGCGTGGGGCAAGCCCACTCACTACAGACGGTGTCAGCTCGCAGTATGCTGAATTTGTTTCAAATCGAGGCTGTCATGGCCTCGATCTGCGTCTGGCGCCGTTTGCGACCGGACAGCAATAGCCTGATGAAGGACTGACGTTTCCCATGTTGACCATCGCACTGTCCAAGGGCCGCATCCTTGACGACACTTTGCCGCTTCTGGCTGAAGCGGGCATCGTGCCGACCGAGAATCCGGACAAGAGCCGCAAGCTGATCATCCCTACGACCCAGGACCACGTTCGCCTGCTGATCGTGCGGGCTACCGACGTGCCGACCTACGTTGAGCATGGCGCGGCCGACCTCGGCGTCGCCGGTAAAGACGTGTTGATGGAATACGGTGGCCAGGGCCTGTATGAGCCGCTGGACCTGCGTATTGCCCTGTGCAAGCTGATGACCGCCGGCCGTGTCGGTGACGTCGAGCCTAAAGGCCGCCTGCGCGTGGCAACCAAGTTCGTCAACGTTGCCAAGCGCTACTACGCCGAGCAAGGCCGCCAGGTCGACATCATCAAGCTCTACGGCTCGATGGAGCTGGCGCCGCTGATCGGCCTGGCCGACAAGATCATCGATGTGGTCGACACCGGCAACACCCTGCGTGCCAACGGTCTCGAACCACAGGACTTCATCGCCGATATCAGCTCCCGCTTGATCGTCAACAAAGCGTCGATGAAGATGCAGCACGCCCGTATCCAAGCGTTGATCGACACCCTGCGCACCGCAGTGGAGTCTCGACACCGCGGTTGACCTACCCGCGTAGCTGAAAGGCTGCGCCCGTCTATCCGCCTCATAGCCAGAATTCTCAGGTGCCCAAGCGGAAACGACTGCTAGTTTAGGGCGCCTGAGTTTTTGCCAATTCTATTGAGGCCCTCGCTATGACCACGTCCACTGCAATTGCCCGACTCAACGCTGCCGACCCGGATTTCGCCCATCATCTGGATCATCTGCTGAGCTGGGAAAGCGTGTCCGACGACTCGGTCAACCAGCGGGTGCTCGACATCATCAAGGCCGTGCGCGAGCGTGGTGATGCGGCGCTGGTGGATTTCACCCGTCAGTTCGACGGTTTGGACGTCAAATCCATGTCCGATCTGATCCTTCCCCGCGAACGCCTGGAGCTCGCACTTACGCGCATCACTGCGCCTCAGCGTGAAGCCCTGGAAGTCGCGGCGGCGCGTGTGCGCAGCTACCACGAAAAGCAGAAACAGGACTCCTGGAGCTATACCGAAGCCGACGGCACTGTGCTGGGCCAAAAGGTCACGCCGCTGGATCGTGCCGGTCTCTACGTGCCAGGTGGCAAAGCGTCGTATCCATCGTCGGTGTTGATGAACGCAATTCCGGCCAAGGTGGCGGGCGTGACCGAAGTGGTTATGGTGGTGCCGACCCCGCGCGGCGAAATCAACGAACTGGTGCTGGCTGCGGCCTGCATCGCTGGTGTTGACCGTGTGTTCACCATTGGCGGTGCTCAAGCCGTTGCGGCCCTGGCCTACGGCACCGAAAGCGTGCCGAAGGTCGACAAAGTGGTGGGGCCTGGCAACATCTACGTCGCCACCGCCAAGCGCCACGTTTTTGGTCAGGTTGGCATCGACATGATCGCCGGTCCCTCGGAAATTCTCGTAGTGTGCGACGGCCAGACCGATCCGGATTGGATCGCCATGGACCTGTTCTCCCAGGCCGAGCACGACGAAGACGCCCAGGCGATTCTGGTCAGCCCCGATGCCGAGTTCCTCGACAAGGTCGCCGCCAGCATCGATAAGCTGCTGCCTACCATGGACCGTGCAGAGATCATCGAGAAATCCATCAACGGCCGTGGCGCGCTGATCCTGGTGCGTGACATGGAACAGGCCATCGAAGTGGCCAACCGTATCGCCCCGGAGCACCTGGAGCTGTCCGTGGCTGACCCACAGGCCTGGCTGCCGTCGATTCGCCATGCCGGTGCGATCTTCATGGGGCGTCACACCAGTGAAGCGCTGGGCGACTACTGCGCCGGCCCGAACCATGTGTTGCCGACCTCCGGCACCGCGCGGTTCTCATCACCGCTGGGGGTGTACGACTTCCAGAAGCGCTCGTCGATCATCTTTTGCTCGCCACAAGGTGCTTCCGAGTTGGGCAAGACCGCTTCGGTGCTGGCCCGTGGTGAGTCGTTGAGCGCACACGCCCGTAGTGCTGAGTACCGAATCCTGGAAGAGGGGAAATAACACATGAGCAAATTCTGGAGCCCCTTCGTCAGGGACCTCGTGCCTTACGTGCCCGGCGAACAGCCAAAGTTGACCAAGCTGGTCAAGCTCAACACCAATGAGAACCCCTACGGCCCGTCGCCCAAAGCACTGGCCGCGATGCAGGCCGAGTTGAACGACAACCTGCGTTTGTACCCGGACCCCAACAGCGACCTGCTTAAGCAGGCGGTGGCCAAGTATTACGGGGTCGACGCCGGCAAAGTGTTTCTCGGTAACGGCTCTGATGAAGTGCTCGCGCACATCTTCCACGGCCTGTTCCAGCACGACCTGCCGCTGCTGTTCCCGGATATCAGCTACAGCTTCTATCCGGTGTACTGCGGTCTTTACGGCATCCAGTCCGACCCGGTGCCGTTGGATGAGAAATTTCAGATCCGTGTTGCGGATTACGCCAGGCCCAACGGCGGGATCATCTTCCCCAACCCGAATGCGCCGACCGGCTGCGTGCTGGCGCTGGACGCAGTAGAGCAGATCCTCAAGGCCAGCCCGGATTCGGTGGTGGTGGTCGATGAAGCCTATATCGACTTCGGCGGCGAAACCGCCATCAGCCTGGTGGATCGCTACCCTAATCTGCTGGTGACCCAGACCCTTTCCAAATCGCGCTCACTGGCCGGTTTGCGCGTGGGCTTGGCCGTGGGTCACCCGGACCTGATCGAGGCGCTGGAGCGGGTCAAGAACAGCTTCAACTCCTACCCGCTGGATCGTTTGGCGATTGTCGGCGCGGCAGCGGCGTTTGAGGACCGTGAGTACTTCGAGAAGACGTGCCAGTTGGTGATCGACAGCCGTAACAAAGTAGTCGCGCAATTGGAAGGCAAAGGTTTTGAGGTGCTGCCATCAGCGGCCAACTTCATCTTTGCGCGCCACCCACGGCATGACGCTGCCGGCCTAGCGGCCAAGCTGCGTGAGCAAGGGATTATCGTGCGGCACTTTAAGCAGGAGCGGATTGCCCAGTTCCTGCGGATCAGCATCGGTACGCCGGAGCAGAACCAGGCGCTGATTGATGGCCTCGGCGAGCTTTAACGGGCGCTGAAATCAAATGTGGGAGGGGGCTTGACCCCGATGGCGGCGTATCAGTCAGTTAATGTATTGACTGACACACTGCTATCGGAGGCAAGCCCTCTCCCACATTGGTTTGTATTGGCAGTTAGATCAACGGCTCATCTGGCTTCTTGTTCTTCCAGCCATCATTGCCAGGCAGCAGCAGGTTCAAACCAATCGCTACCACCGCGCACAGAGCAATGCCCTTCAGGCCGAAGTCATCCGGACCAGTTCCGGTCCCCACCAGCACACCGCCAATACCGAACACCAGGGTCACCGACACAATCACCAGATTGCGCGCCTCGCCCAGGTCGATCTTGTGGCGGATCAACGTGTTCATCCCCACCGCGGCAATCGAGCCGAACAGCAGGCACAGGATCCCGCCCATCACCGGCACCGGAATGCTCTGCAGTAGCGCGCCGAACTTGCCGATAAACGCCAGGCTGATGGCAAACACCGCCGCCCAGGTCATGATCTTCGGGTTGTAGTTCTTGGTCAGCATCACTGCGCCCGTCACTTCGGCGTAGGTGGTGTTCGGCGGGCCGCCAAACAGGCCGGCTGCCGTGGTGGCGATCCCGTCACCCAGCAGGGTGCGGTGCAGACCAGGCTTCTTCAGGTAGTCGCGACCGGTCACGCTGCCCACCGCAATCACACCACCGATGTGTTCAATCGCCGGGGCCAGGGCCACTGGGACGATAAACAGGATCGCCTGCCAGTTGAACTCCGGCGCGGTGAAGTGGGGCAGGGCGAACCAAGGCGCAGCGGCGATCTTGGCCGTGTCGACAACGCCAAAGTAGAACGACATGGCAAAACCTACCAGCACACCGGAGATGATCGGCACCAGGCGGAAGATACCTTTGCCGAACACCGCCACGATCAACGTGGTAAGCAGCGCTGGCATCGAGATCAGCATGGCGGTCTTGTACGGGATCAGTTCGGCACCGTTGTCGCCTTTACCCATCGCCATGTTGGCCGCGATCGGCGCCATGGCCAGGCCGATGGAAATAATCACTGGCCCGATTACCACAGGCGGTAGTAGTCGGTCGATGAAACCAGTGCCTTTGATCTTTACCGCTGCCCCTAGGAAGGTGTAAACAAAACCGGCCGCCATTACCCCGCCCATGGTCGCCGCCAGGCCGAACTGCTGCTTGGCGAGAATGATCGGGGTAATGAAGGCAAAGCTCGATGCCAGGAATACCGGCACCTGCCGCCCTGTCACCACCTGGAACAACAACGTGCCCAGGCCGGCGGTGAACAGTGCGACGTTTGGATCAAGACCTGTGATCAGCGGCATCAACACCAGCGCGCCAAATGCTACGAAGAGCATTTGTGCGCCAGACAGGATCTGGCGCCAAAGCGGGTCGTTGAATTCATCCTGCATGCTCACGCGTCCTTCTGCTTGGTGCCGAAGATCTTGTCACCGGCGTCGCCCAGGCCAGGGATGATGTAACCGTGTTCATTCAGGCGCTCATCGATGGAAGCGGTGTAGATCTGCACGTCCGGGTGGGCTTTCTCGACGGCGGCGATGCCTTCGGGAGCGGCGACCAGCACCATGGCGCGGATGTCCTTGCAGCCGGCTTTCTTCAGCAGGTCGATGGTGGCGACCATGGAACTGCCGGTAGCGAGCATCGGGTCAATGATCATGGCCAGGCGCTCGTCGATTTCCGGTACGAGTTTTTCCAGGTAGGTGTGAGCCTGCAAGGTTTCTTCGTTGCGGGCCACGCCCACGGCGCTGACTTTGGCACCCGGAATCAGGCTGAGTACGCCTTCGAGCATGCCGATACCGGCGCGCAGGATCGGCACCACGGTTATTTTCTTACCAGCGATTTTTTCCACCTGGACGGGACCGGCCCAACCGGGGATCTCGTAGGTTTCCAGGGGCAAATCCTTGGTGGCTTCGTAAGTGAGCAACGCTCCGACTTCCTGAGCAAGCTCACGGAAGTTCTTCGTGCTAATGTCGGCGCGGCGCATAAGGCCGAGCTTGTGCTGGATCAGCGGGTGGCGGATCTCGCGAGTGGGCATGGGAAAGGCTCCGGCGGCGGGCAAAAAAACCGGCCTAGATTAATCTATCCGAGGGTGTTGTCCTATAGGCATCTAGTACGTTAGTCCATTAAGGCTTGCTCGGAGCGCATGAGAAGCGTACCTTCGCCCGCTTTTCTTGCCACAGCACCCCCTTGGAGAGCGCCATGTCCGCTGATCTTGAGCATATCCGTCAAATCATGCGTGAGGCTGATTGCCTGTACACCGAAGCGCAAGTCGAAGCTGCGATCGCCAAGGTTGGCGCCCACATCACTCGAGAAATGGCCGACACCAACCCGGTGGTCTTTTGCGTGATGAACGGCGGCCTGATCTTCGCCGGCAAATTGCTGACTCACCTGCAATTTCCGCTGGAAGCGTCTTACCTGCACGCGACTCGCTATCGCAACGAAACCACTGGCGGCGATCTGTTCTGGAAGGCCAAGCCGGAAGTCTCGTTCATTGACCGCGACGTGCTGATCATCGACGACATCCTCGACGAAGGTCACACCCTCGGCGCGATCATCGATTTCTGCAAACACGCCGGCGCACGCAAAGTGCACACCGCCGTACTGATCGACAAAGACCACGACCGCAAGGCTCGCCCGGACCTTAAGGCTGATTACGTTGGCCTGCCGTGCATCGACCGCTACATCTTCGGCTATGGCATGGACTACAAAGGCTACTGGCGCAACGCCAATGGGATCTACGCCGTCAAAGGTATGTGATCCAGGCCCGGCGCAGGGTTGTCATGCTATCGTGCTTGGCCCCTGCGTCTGGAGCTGTCCATGAGCCTGTTGATTCGCACTTGCGCCGCCCTGGCGCTGACCCTGAGTTTGCCCCTGGCCGCCGCACCGGCGCCTATGCATGGTCAATTTCTGCCTCCCGATGACCTCACCCTGCGGACTGAAAGCCCTGACCAGCAGCAGTTGCTGCAAGTCACGGAGTACGCGGTGGTGGTGGGCAACCAGCGCCAATCCAACCAACAACCTATCCCGGTGACCTCGCCACTGATGCTCCGGCTGAAGGGCAAGCCCCTGAACAAAGGTGCGAGCATCAGCCAAGTGGTGCTCAACTTCGATGCCGAAAGTAAAAGCCTGAAAAAGCCGGTGTTTGACGACAAGAGCAAGACCCTGACGCTGTCTTATCCGGTGGCCCAGTACCGGGTGATCGTCGATTTACTGCGCAATGACACGGTGTATGTTCAGTTCCTCAGTTACGCCAACGGCCATATCTGGGCGGACCTGCATACCGGCGTTGTACGTACCAAGTAGCGCTAACATTGAAGAATAAATGTGGTGGGGGATTGCTCCCACATTGGTTCTTCAGCGCTTTCGAAGCCCGCGGCTCGCAGGTAGACTTCAAACCCCGTGTAAATGTCTGCAGGCTGGAGTCGGTAATGCGTAAAGATAAGAAACAGGTGATTGGCGATGAGATCGGCGACGATCAGATCAAGTTGTTCCTGGACTTCGAGCCGGTCGACGCGACTTCACCGTCCCTGCACAAACTGATCAAGGCTTATCGTGGCCTGCGTATCGACGACTTTGAGCGCTTCCTGGGCTTTTTCAAGGAGGCCGGCCTGGACCTGGATGGCAAGGATGAGCATGGGCAGACCTTCGTTGATCTGATCAAGGATCAGCGCAACGCGGACGATTACATCGAGCTGATCAAAAACGCTCGCGGCTGATTATCCCGGCCACAAAAAAACGCCCCGAGGGGCGTTTTTTTATTGCAGCCAGGCCTCAAGCGTAGCTTTCGGCCTCGTTGCTTTGCTCAACCAGTTCCAGGCTGATGTTGTTCTGCGTGTTGATCTTGCGATACAGCTCGGCATCAGTCTCAAGCACTTTTTCCCGGGCAGGGAAGATCTCGTGCAGCTTGGCTGCCCACTCACCGGCGGCTTTGGCCGGGAAGCAGCGCTCAATCAGTTCCAGCATGATCGACACCGTCACCGAAGCACCTGGGGACGCGCCCAGCAGCGCCGCCAGCGAGCCGTCTTTGGCCGCTACCAGCTCGGTGCCGAATTGCAGCACGCCGCCTTTTTTCGGGTCTTTCTTGATGATCTGCACCCGTTGGCCGGCCACTTCAAGACGCCAGTCTTCGGCTTTAGCCTCAGGGTAGAAGCGACGCAGGGATTCCAGGCGTTGTTCCATGGACTGACGCACTTCGCTGACCAGGTACTTGGTCAGGTCCATGTTGTCGCGGGCCACGGCCAGCATCGGGCCGATGTTGCTGGCACGAATCGACATCGGCAGGTCTAGGAACGAGCCGTGCTTGAGGAACTTGGTGGTGAAACCGGCGTATGGCCCGAACAGCAGGGATTTCTTGCCATCCACTACACGGGTGTCGAGGTGCGGCACCGACATCGGTGGCGAGCCGACGGCGGCCTGGCTGTAGACCTTGGCCTGGTGGTGCTTGACCACTTCCGGGTTGTCGCAACGCAGCCATTGGCCGCTGACCGGGAAGCCGCCGAAGCCTTTACTTTCTTCGATGCCCGAAGCTTGCAGCAGCGGCAGCGCCGCGCCACCGGCGCCGAGGAATACAAACTTGGCGTCCACCTCACGGCTGGTACCGCTGTTGACGTCCTTGATGCTCACGGTCCAGCCGGCGCCGTTGCGCTTGAGGCCGGTCACGCGCTTGCTGTACTTGACCTGGGCATCCGGGGAGCTGGTCAGATGGCCAAGCAGCTGATTGGTCAGTGCGCCGAAGTTGACGTCGGTGCCATTCATTACGCGAGTGGCAGCGATTTTTTCGTCGAGCGGGCGGCCCGGCATCATCAGCGGCATCCATTCGGCCATTTCGCTGCGGTCTTCGGTGTAGTGCATGTCCGAAAACGCGTGGTGCTGGCTGAGGGTTTCAAAGCGCTTCTTGAGGAAGTCCACGCCTTTGTCGCCCTGTACGAAGCTCAGGTGCGGCACCGGACTGATAAAGGACTTGGACGAGCCAAAGGTGCCCTTTTTGGTCAGGTACGCCCAGAACTGCTTCGACACCTCGAACTGAGTGTTGATGTGCACGGCTTTCTTGATGTCGATGGAACCATCGGCGGCCTGCGGCGTGTAGTTCAGCTCGCACAGACCGGCATGACCGGTACCGGCGTTGTTCCATGGGTTGGAACTCTCCGCTGCACCCGAATCCATCAGCTCAACGACTTCCAGCTTGAGGCCGGGGTCGAGCTCTTTGAGCAATACGGCCAGGGTGGCACTCATGATGCCGGCCCCTACCAGTACTACGTCGACTGCTTCGTTATGCGCCATTTAACGCGTCTCCAAAATCTGCAGCACCAAATTGACGGCATGGCTGCCAGGAGTGACGGGGCGGTTCACGTGTTGCCCCAGGTTACCCATGGCCAGGATCGCCATGTCCGTTTCGCAATTCTTTGCAACTTCGGCGCACGCTTCCTG
Source organism: Pseudomonas sp. W22_MBD1_FP4 (assembly GCF_052113765.1). NCBI lineage: Bacteria > Pseudomonadati > Pseudomonadota > Gammaproteobacteria > Pseudomonadales > Pseudomonadaceae > Pseudomonas > Pseudomonas sp. W22_MBD1_FP4. Next base: position 249,908 of record NZ_JBGQOI010000004.1, read on the forward strand.
CCCGGCCTAATCTGCCTATGAACGCACTCATGGGCGCCTGTGGCAATTCGACTTATGGTCAAAGCGTGCGATTCGTGCAATTAATCCGTAGCGGACAGGCTCAAGCTCCGGTTGTTGAGGAGTACTCAGTCCTGTGTGGTTGGGCTGTTCCAGACGCTGATGGTGCTTTTACAAACGCCAAACTATTCATTTGCTCGCCACACTCTTGTGAAGTTGTGAAAACCCGTTTTTTCACGCTCTTTTGAAGACGTGAACCTCAAAAAAGGGCTGCCTCAGCCTGGCACTTGGCCCGCAAGACATCTGCCGACACGCGGCAATACGGGCAAACAGCTCAAGTGGCCGAGCGCAATGGCAGCTCTGGCAGATTCGGTAAAGGCGGGTGGTTTGCAAAGGAAACAGCAAGCGCGCCAGCTTCACTCGATCTGTGTGGGCGGCTCTCTGTGGGCGATTCTTGGAGTTAATACCGAGGCATTAACGATGCTGCGAGGCCCGATCAGGAGACGTCCTTATAATCGGGGGGAGATTGTAGCGAAGAACGTCAGGGAAATGGGCGTGTTTTATGACTTTTATTAGGTCTTCGGTCAGGCGGCCAACGGCTGGTGCCGCGGCGACCGCGCCGGGCGTGGGCTGACACGGGCGCCGGCGGGCAGCGGGTGGTGCATCCAGCTCAGGCGGATTTCATCAATTTCCACCCAGCCGTCGCCCAAAGGCGGCTGGCTGCACTCTTTAAAGGCCTGGCAGCGGCCTTGCGCATCAAGCCGGGCGAACTGGCGAAGGGCAGGTTTGCGCGTAAACAGCGTCCAGAGAAAATGCATGGCGATAGACCTCCTGAGATTGAGGCCAAGCATGCCTTGCGAGGATGACGAGCCCATGTAACGGCTATTACATATCGGTGACAGCGAACCGCTGTCGAGCCGACGAGTCATAGGTTGTAACTGACGCTAGTTCCCTGCGGGGGCGCCCCGTTATACTGCCGGCCTGTCGGTACCTGATTTCTGGAGAGAAGCGCATGTTGCAACGCCTGTTGTTCGGTTTGATCACTGTGACCAGTTTGACCTTGGTTGGCTGCGCCAACAGCCCGCAACAACTGAGCCCGCAACCGAAGCTCACCACGCAGTTGGCGCCAGTGGGTCATGGTCAGCCGGTGTCGGTGCGTGTTGTGGATGGTCGTCCTTCGCCAACGTTGGGCTCTCGCGGGGGCTTGTACCCGGAGACCGCGCTTATCTCGGTGACTGGTCAGGACGTGCTGCCCAAGTTGCAAGCTCAGGCCGAAGCCGCCGTGCGCCTGCTGGGCTTTACCCCGAGCGCCAACGCGCCGGGCGCTCCTCAGTTGACCATCACCTTGGCTGAGCTGAAGTATCAGTCGCCTAAAGAAGGTCTCTATGTGACAGAAGCCGCCATCGGCGCAACCTTCAAGTCCGATGTCACCGCTGGCACCCGTCGCTATAGCGGTCGTTACGGCGCATCGTTGAACCAGCGTTTCGGTATGTCGCCGAACCAGGAAACCAATACCAAGCTGGTCAGCGACGTCCTGAGCGACGCCTTGACTCGCCTGTTCAAGGATCCAAGCATCGGTTCATTGCTCAGCTCGCAATAACCGTCCAAATAAAAACCGGGCTCAGTCATGTGCCCGGTTTTTTTTCGTCTGCAGTTTCACGCGGCGGTGTCGATACAGAAGTCCAGCAGGCTCACACCTGTCAACAGGTCGGCCTCTGGCGAGTCTGCATGCTGGTGCCCGCCAAGGGCGCAATAGACCAGCCAATGGCGGTCCTGCACGTTGAACGCCAGGCTGCCGACCAGCGCCTCCTGCTCATCGCTTTGAGCAATTAGATACAGCCGATCCTGGTTGTGCGCGTGCAGCATGACAAGCTCCTGAGTGTTCGAAGGGCAACAGAGTGGCTTGTTAAGGTGACGTTCAGGTGACGCCGTAAATTACTGGATACATTAGCCGTCCATGGAAGATGGAGCGGTTTGGCGCTGGCCGCCACTACCGTTCAGGTTGATATCGGAACCGATACCCAGACACCGTTTCACCCGAGGTTTGCGATGGCGCTGCCCGCACTGTTGATCAATGTTGTGGCTTTATTGGTGGCCTGCTCCGGTGCAGCGCTGCTTTCCATCACCCGCCTGCGCGAGCAGCGCGCCATGGCTGACCTGGCTGCGCAAAGTGAAGCGCGCGCGATCGATCAGCCCATGCTGTTCCTGGACGCGCGTACCGAGCGGGCAAATCGTGTGGCTTACCGCATCGGGTTCGCCTGCCTGGTGCTGGCGCTGGCTATTTCCTGGCTCAGCACCCGAATCTAAAACACGGCAGAACCAATGTAAGAGGGGGCTTGCCCCCGATAGCGGTGTGTCAGCCAAGTATTCATTAGCTGACTCACCGCTATCGGGAGCAAGCCCCCTTCCACATTTTCTGATCGGTGTTTACAGCGGGATTCCGGCCTTGACCCGATATTGATTACGCACCGGCGTCGCATATTGCACCACCAGAAATGGTCGGTGTTCCGCCGGGCATTCGTTCAAGCGCCGCTCCCACTCCGCCTTCGCCTTGGCCAGTTCATCCGCCGGGAACACGTCGGCCGCCTTCGGCACCTGCAACTGCGGGTCGGCATCGCTCCACTGGGCGTACGCAAGGTAGTGCACCGGGAACAGCCGGTAGCCGCCGAGAATCTGTCGGTCCATTTCCACGGCCAGCACTTTGGTGTCTTCGAAACGCTCGGTAATCGGCGGCGCGAAGTTGATATGTACGCGACCTTTGTAGCCGGTGATGCCCAGGGCAATGCTGACGTCATCTTCGCCTTGCGCCTTGACATAGGTGCCGGTGGTGGCGCGGATATACAACTCGCGGGCCTTGGCTGCATCGCACGGGTCGTACTCGTAGCTGATGGATACCGGCGTCAGGTTCAGTGACTGGATCACCTCGGCAAACGGCTCGTCCTTGCGGCTGACATGGAACATCTTGAGGATGGCTGACTCGGTGCGGTCATCCCCATCCTTGGCGCGGCCTTCGGCCTGGGCGATCCAGATCGACTGGCAGTCGTTGCGTATCGAATGATTGATGTAGGCCGATAGCAGGTTGAACGCCGCCATCTTCTCCTTTCGCCCGGTGATCGAGCGGTGCACGATAAAGCTCTTGTTCAGGCGCATCAGGTCGCTGACAAACGGCTTTTGCAGCAAGTTGTCGCCGATGGCGATGCGTGGCGTCGGCAGGCCGGCGTGGTACACGGCATAGTTGACGAAGGCCGGGTCCATCACGATGTCGCGGTGGTTGGCCAGAAACAGGTAAGCGGTACCGGATTTGAGCTGTTCGACGCCTGTGTAGGTAACGCCATCGGTCGCCCGGTCAATGGTATGGTCGACGTAGTACTCGACTTTGTCCTGCAGCGTAGCCACGGTGGTGACGCCGGCAAATTCACGGCGCAGCTTGCGGGCAATCATCGGCTTGAGCAGCCAGCCCAGGGCGCCGGCAAAGCGCGGGAAGCGGAAGTGGGTCAGGATGTCCAGAAAGGCCTTGTCACTGAACAGTCGGTCCAGCACTGCCGGGACTTCGCTGTCGTTGTAAGGTCGGATGGTATCGAATTCGCCCATCATGCTCTCTTGTTAGAAACGGCTAGGGTAAGTAGAGGAAATATCAGGGTGCGGCCCGAGTAATGGGCTCGGCCGGAAATAGCCCTGTAAATAGACCGGCGATTATACGCACAAGTCACCTTGGAGGCTGCGATGCTGGAAACTACGACGTACGATTGTCCTTATTGTGGTGAAACGGTAGAGACAGCGGTGGATTTATCCGGCGGTGATCAGACCTACATAGAAGATTGTCAGGTGTGTTGCCGACCGATTATTTTCGACCTGCAGGTCCATGGTGAAGAGTGGATGCTTGAAACCCGCAGTGAAAACGAATAACAGGCAAGCTCATGCAGCGAATCTACGAACCGGAAAACCTGATGGAAGGCGAGCTGCTGCAACAGATGCTCGCCAGCGAAGGCATCGAAGCACATTTGGTGGGGCGCCATTTGCTCGGCGGCACCGGCGAGCTACCGATCTTCGGTCTTCTGGGTTTGGAGGTAGACAATGACCGGGCGGCTGATGCCCGGGAGCTGATTACTGCCTATATCGGGGCGCAACCGCTGCCGGGTGATGAACCCGACAGCTTCCCCGACGTGCTGGTCTGTTAGGCTGTCGGCCGGTTTACCCAAGAGTCGTGTTGCCCCATGTGTGGACGTTATGCCCTGTTTCGCTGGAATCCCTCCTTTGCTGCCTTGCCAGGCTTTCCGGCTGACCAGCAGGCCCAGTGGAACATCTCCCCGAATGATTCGGTGCTGATCCAGCGCCTGAACGACGGCCATCACACCCTGGCCCGCGCCCGCTGGGGCCTGACGCCGCCCTGGCTGACCGACCTTTCCCGCACCCCGGCCCATGCTCGCGCCGAAACCCTGGCCGAGCAGCCGATGTTCCGCGAGGCCTTTCGCCAGCGCCGCTGCCTGCTGCCCGCCAATGGTTTTTATGAATGGCGCGGCACCCAGCGCAAACGCCCGTACTGGCTGACGCCGGGGGAAGGCTCCACGTTGTTTTTTGCGGCGATCTGGGAGGCCTACCCTGTGCAGGAACAAGTGTGGTTGAGCACGGCGGTGGTGACCCAGGCGGCCCAGAGCCAGCGCCGGCCGCTGATTCTTGATGCCGCAGGGCAGGCCGCCTGGCTCGATCCCGAGACGCCGTTGCATGTGCTGCAAGGTCTATTGGCCAGTGAGCCCATCCCACTGCGCGAGCGGGTCCTGGCTAATATGGTCAACGATCCCAAGCTCAATGGGCCGGAGTGCCTGACTCCGGCCTAAACCTGAAGGCGCCGTGGGATGTATCCGAAAATCCGCGGTTACGCGTCTGTTGTATCTGGCGCTGATACAAATGAGCGCCTACGATACGCGCCATGTTTTGAGGGCGTTTTTCAGGGCGTCTTTTTCAGGGAGAGAGTGTTGATGAAAAGAACATTGGCGGTAAGTGTATTGGCTGCGGCGATGCTGCTGGCTGGGTGTCAGTCGGTCAATACCACCAGCGGCGGCGCCGTTGGGGTTGAGCGCAAGCAATACATGTTCAGCATGCTGTCGAGTCAGGAAGTCGACCAGATGTATGCCCAGTCCTACCAGCAGACGCTGGGTGAGGCCAGTACCAAAGGCCAGTTGGACAAGACCAGCGCCAACGCCAAGCGCGTGCAGGCAATTGCCAAGCGTTTGATCGCCCAGGCGCCCACCTTCCGTCCTGATGCAGCGCAGTGGAAGTGGGAAGTGAATTTGATCAAAAGCGATGAGATGAACGCCAACTGTGGGCCTGGCGGCAAGATCTTTGTGTACAGCGCACTGATCGACAATCTCAAGCTTACCGATGACGAGTTGGCAGCAGTGATGGGCCATGAAATCGCCCACGCCTTGCGCGAGCACGGTCGTGAGGCAATGTCCAAGGCGTACGGTATCGAGATCGCCAAGCAGGGTGCTGGTGCGTTGTTCGGTTTGGGTCAAGACAGCCTGGCATTGGCGGACACGGTCGCCAACTACGGCATGACCTTGCCCAACAGCCGCAGCAATGAAAACGAAGCGGACCTGATCGGCCTGGAACTGTCGGCTCGCGCCGGCTACAACCCGAACGCTGCCATCACGCTGTGGAACAAGATGGCCAAGGCTTCGGAAGGCTCGCCACCGGAGTTCATGAGTACTCACCCGGCGTCGGACAGCCGAATCGCGTCCTTGCAGGCGGCGATTCCTAAGGTGATGCCGTTGTATCAACAGGCCAAGAAGTCCTAAGGCTGATGAAGATCCAAATGTGGGAGGGGGCTTGCCCCCGATGGTGTTGGGTCAGTTAGCGGATGCATTGACTGATCTACTGCTATCGGGGGCAAGCCCCCTCCCACATTGGATTGGGCTTGCAGGCTTAGATCCTTAGAGCCAGCCGCTGCTCTGCATGGCCTTGTACACCGCCACGATCGCCAGGACAAAAAACGCCGTAGCCGCCAGTCGACGAATCAACGTCAGCGGCAGTTTCTCAGCCGCGAAATTCCCCGCCAGAACCACCGGTACGTTGGCAATCAACATGCCCAGAGTGGTGCCGATAATCACCAGCCACAGCTCCGGATATTGCGCGGCCAGCATCACCGTGGCGATCTGAGTCTTGTCACCGATTTCCGCCAGGAAGAATGCAATCAGCGTGGTCAGGAACGGCCCGAACTTGCGCGTGGTACTGGCTTCGTCATCGTCGAGTTTGTCTGGCACCAGTGTCCACAGCGCAGTGGCGCAGAAGCTGGCTGCGAGGATCCAGTGCAACACCGCATCCGAGAAAAAACTGCCAAACCAGGCCCCCACTGCGCCGGCAGCCGCATGGTTGGCCAGGGTCGCGGCGACGATGCCGGCGATGATTGGCCAAGGCTTGCGGAAGCGAGCAGCGAGAATGAGCGCGAGCAGTTGCGTCTTGTCGCCGATTTCGGCCAAGGCAACGATTGCGGTAGGAACGAGTAATGAATCCAGCATCAGGTAAGTTTCCAGGGGCGGGTCGACACGGCTATGACACGTACAGCCTTCCCGCCCCGGGTAAGGTGTGCGTGTCATAGGTCTTGTCAAACCCCGGTCCGTCTGTGCGGACTCCTGGGTCGCATACGCCATGGTCTGTTGACCAAGTATGTTGACGTATGCCGGACGAGCGTGGCGCTCGTGGGAGACTACTCCCCTAGGACGGAGCGGATTCTGCCTAGGCAAAATCCATTCGGCAAGCCTTCTTTTTCAAATAGCCATCAGCCGCGTTTGGCACGGTAGATGCGAAAACCATTGCCCTCGGCCTTGATCGCACACACGCCCAAATGCTCTTCAATCAGCGGTTGGTATTTCAGGAAACTGTTAGCTACCAGGCGAAGTTCGCCGCCTTTTGCCAAGTGTTTCGCTGCTTTTCGCAGCAGGTTCTCGGTGGCGAAATAATCGGTGTGTACACCGACATGGAACGGCGGGTTGCTCAAGATCGCATTCAGACCCATCGGTGCAGCATCGATGCCATCACCGGTGAGCACCTCGGCTTCCAGCCCATTGGCAGCGAGGGTCAAGCGGCTGCTGGCAGCGGCGAAGGCGTCCACGTCCAGCATCGTCACGCTGTTGTGCGGGTAGCGACGTTTCACCGCAGCCCCCAGCACGCCGGCGCCGCAACCAAAGTCCAACAGATGGCCACTCGGCAATTTGTCCAAATGCGCCAGCAACAACTCGGTGCCACGATCCAGGCGGCCATGGCTGAACACGCCCGGCAGGCTCACTACTTTGAGCGGACCTTCGGCCAGTGGCACTTCGAAGACTTGCGCCAGGCTCTCCAGTTCCACTGCTTGCGGCGCGTTGGCAACGGTGATTTGCCACAGCTGGCAATGCCGGGCGTTGTCGAGCTTGCGCGGCTTGCCGAAGGGGATCATCTGCTTGGCGGCACTTTCGATACCGCTTTTTTTCTCGCCGACCAAAAACAGCTCGGCGCCGGGCAGGCGTGCGGCCACGGCGTTGAGCAGGTAGTCAGTGAGGTCCTTGGACTTGGGCAGGAAAATCACCGCTGCGTCGAACTCACGCTCTGGCACATTCACGCCAAATTGGCTGCGGTCCGGGAAGCGTGCGTCGAGCGCCGCCTGGTCACCGGCATGCCAGCACCACCCATGGGCGTTGGGCAGGCGACCCAGCAGGTCGTCGGCGGGCAAGCCCACCAACAGCAGGTTGCCTTGAAAAAGTTCGGCCTGACGAAGCAGTACTTCACTGCGCGGATCCATGGTCTGCTCCTTGAAAAGGGGCGCAGTTTATCAACTGACGACGCGCAGCGGGGCGCCGCTGAAAAAGCCCAGGGCGTTTTCCGTCAGTTGGCCGACGATGCGCTGCCGCGCTTCGCGACTGCCCCAGGCGTTGTGTGGTGTGACGATCAGCCGGGGAATGTCATCGGCCAGCAACGGGTTGCCGTTGACTGGTGGCTCCACGCTCAGCACATCGGTGGCCGCGCCGCCCAAGTGACCGCTGCGCAAGGCATCCGCCAGGGCCTGTTCGTTGATCAAGCCACCGCGCGCGGTGTTGACCACAAACGCGCCTGGCTTGAGCAGTGCGAGTTCGCGGGCGCCGATAAAGTCGCGAGTGTGCTCGTTGAGTGGGCAGTGGAGGGTGAGTGCGTCCACTTGGGCCAGCAGTTCATCCAGGGGCACGCGGTCGGCACGTGCAGGGCGCCCGGGAATGGCCCCAAGAATTACGCGCATGCCAAAAGCCTCGGCCAGCCGCGCCACGGCGCTGCCCAATTCACCATGGCCGAGCAAACCGAGGGTTTTGCCTTCAAGCTCGACGATGGGGTAGTCCAGCAGGCAGAACTGCTTGGCTTCTTGCCATTTGCCTGCGCTCACATCGCGCTGATAGTCCTTTACACGCGTCACCAGGTTGAGCAGCAGCATGATCGTATGCTGCGCCACTGAAGGCGTGCCGTAGCCCTGGCAATTGCTCACCGTAATGCCGTGGGCGCGGGCGGCGTCGAGGTCAACGTTGTTGGTGCCGGTGGCCGATACCAGGATCAGCTTGAGTTCCGAGCAGGCCGCCAGGGTTTCGGTGTTCAGGGCAATCTTGTTGCTGATGACTACCTGGACACCTTGCAGGCGCGCAATCACATTCAGCGGCGTGGTATCAGAGTACAGCTGCAGGTCGCTGAAGCAGTCTCTCAGACCGCTGAGGTCGAGGTCCCCAAGGTCCAGGGACGGGTGATCAAGGAAGACGGCGCGGCGATTGTTCGTCATCAACTGTACCTTTTGCGACAGGGTTCGAAGGCGTAATCTGCCGAGCCTATCAGATGAAATAATCCGTTACTTAATGGAGTGAATATGTACGCCGCCGAGTTTTTGACCGTAGCCCTGATTCACCTGTTGGCGGTGGCCAGCCCCGGCCCGGATTTCGCGGTGGTGGTTCGCGAAAGTGTTACCCACGGCCGTCGCGCCGGGACCTGGACCGCGCTGGGTGTGGGCTCGGCGATTTTTCTGCACGTGGGCTATTCGTTGCTCGGTATCGGCCTGATCGTTTCCCAGTCCATCGTGTTGTTCAACGCCCTGAAATGGGCGGCGGCGGCCTACCTGCTGTACATCGGCTTCAAGGCCCTGCGCGCGCAACCGGCCAAGCCTGTCGCCGAGGGCGAGTTGCACCGTGAAGCGGGCGAGCGCACCCCGCGCGGCGCGTTTACCGCCGGTTTCGTGACCAATGGCTTGAATCCCAAGGCCACGCTGTTCTTCCTGTCGCTGTTCACCGTAGTGATCAACCCGCACACGCCGCTGGCGATCCAGGCCGGTTACGGTGTGTATCTGGCGGTGGCGACGGCGCTGTGGTTTTGCCTGGTGGCGATGTTGTTCAGCCAGCAGCGCGTGCGCGCAGGCTTTGCGCGGATGGGGCACTGGTTTGATCGGACCATGGGGGCGGTGTTGATTGCAATCGGCGTGAAACTGGCGTTCACGAGCATGAAGTAAACGCGGGTCTCAAGTGAACACAATCGAATGTGGGGGGCTTGCTCCCGATGGCGGTGGATCAGTCAATAGGTGTGTCGACTGAAACACCGCTATCGGGAGCAAGCCCCCTCCCACATTTGACCTCTAGTGTCCCTGGATAATGGCGCAAAGCTAGCATTCGCTGGGGGCTGCAAATCATTCCTTTGGCTGATTTAGCTGAAACATAAGCGCTCTACAGTGCAGATCGTTCAGCCAAGACCGTGCAGTCATAAAAGGGATTCGTATGTTGCAGACCCGTGTTATTCCCCCCGCCGAAGGTGCGTACCAATATCCGCTGTTGATCAAGCGCCTGTTGATGTCCGGCGCCCGCTACGAAAAGACCCGGGAAATCGTCTACCGCGACAAGCTGCGTTACACCTACCCGACCCTGATCGAGCGGGTCGCGCGCTTGGCCAACGTGCTGACCGAAGCCGGGGTAAAGGCCGGTGATACCGTGGCAGTGATGGACTGGGACAGCCATCGTTACCTGGAATGCATGTTTGCTATCCCGATGATCGGCGCGGTGATCCACACTATCAACGTGCGCCTGTCGCCGGAACAGATTCTCTACACCATGAACCACGCCGAAGACCGCTTTGTGCTGGTCAACAGTGAGTTCGTGGGCTTGTACCAAGCCATCGCCGGGCAACTTACCACCGTCGACAAGACGCTGCTGCTCACTGACGGTGAATCAAAAACGGCCGAGCTGCCTAACCTGGTAGGCGAGTACGAAACCCTGTTGGCTGCGGCCAGCACCAAGTACGACTTTCAGGATTTCGACGAGCATTCCGTCGCGACCACGTTCTACACCACCGGCACCACCGGTAACCCCAAAGGCGTGTACTTCACCCACCGCCAATTGGTACTGCACACCATCGGGGTGTCGACCATCATGGGCAGCATCGACAGCGTGCGCCTGCTAGGCACCAACGACGTGTACATGCCGATCACGCCGATGTTTCACGTTCACGCCTGGGGCCTGCCGTATGTGGCGACCATGCTCGGCCTGAAACAGGTCTACCCCGGCCGCTACGACCCCGAATACCTGGTGGAGCTGTGGCGCAAGGAGAAGGTCACCTTCTCCCACTGTGTGCCGACCATCCTGCAAATGGTGCTCAACGCCAAGGCCGCCCAAGGCGTCGATTTTGGCGGTTGGAAAATCGTCATCGGTGGCAGCGCCCTCAATCGCACGTTGTATGAGGCGGCGAAGGCTCGTGGGATTCAGCTGACCGCCGCGTACGGCATGTCCGAGACAGGGCCGCTGGTGTCCTGCGCCCACCTCAACGAAGAACTACTGGCCGGCAGCGAAGACGAGCGCATCACCTACCGCATCAAGGCCGGCGTGCCAGGGCCGTTGGTCGACGCGGCAATCATCGACAGCGAGGGCAACTTCCTGCCCGCCGACGGCGAGTCCCAGGGCGAGCTGGTGCTGCGTGCGCCGTGGCTCAGCGAGGGCTATTTCAACGAGCCGCAGAAGGGCGCGGAGCTATGGGCCGGCGGCTGGATGCACACCGGCGATGTGGCCACGCTGGATGCATTTGGCGTGATCGATATCCGCGACCGCATCAAGGATGTGATCAAGACCGGCGGCGAGTGGATCTCCTCCCTGGCCCTTGAAGACCTGGTCAGCCGTCACCCGGCGGTACGCGAAGTAGCGGTGGTGGGCATCGCCGATCCGCAGTGGGGCGAGCGTCCGTTTGCGCTGCTGGTGGTGCATGATGGCCATGTGATAGGGGCCCGCGAGCTCAAGGAGCACCTCAAGCCTTTTGTCGAATTGGGCCATTTGAGCAAGTGGGCGATTCCGAGCCAGATCGCCGTTGTTACCGAAATTCCCAAGACCAGTGTCGGCAAGCTCGACAAAAAACGTATCCGTATTGACATCGTCGAGTGGCAGGCCAACAACAGTACCTTCCTGTCCACCCTCTGAGCTGATTTGCCGTGCCCTCGTGGCACGGCGATGCTCTATCTCGCGCCCTCACTTGTGATTTGCCAATTTTCAGCCATCCTTGCCGCGTCGGCCTTCGCCGACATGGCGAAAGGGCTGTGGCAGACGGGTTGGTGATGCAAATCACACTTTAGAGGGATCAAGCGGTACCCCCTGCTGGCTATAGTCCCACCCAGAGTTTTTCAAGGATGCGTCGCTTCGGGCCATGGAGGTTCAGTTGCCAGGCGGCATTGGAATCGTTGTATTCCGGCCGTTACAAGCATCACAGAAAGAACTCACTGCCATAACAATAATGCACATGGAGTAGCGTCGATGACCTCAGTAAACCAGTTCTGGCGCCGGGCAAGACTGCCCCTGGCCGTCAGTCTCGCCTCTACGCTCGCCGGGCCCGCATTCGGCGTCAGTTTCAATATCGGTGAAATCGAAGGGAGTTTTGACTCGTCGCTTTCGGTGGGGGCGAGCTGGTCGACAGCTAAGGCCAACCGCGACCTGATTGGTGTTAACAACGGTGGCAAGGGCTTGTCCCAGACCTCGGATGACGGCCATTTGAACTTCAAGCGTGGGGAGACATTCTCGAAGATCTTCAAGGGTATCCATGACCTGGAACTGAAGTACGGTGACACCGGCGTGTTTGTGCGTGGCAAGTACTGGTATGACTTTGAACTCAAGGATGAAAACCGTGAGTTCAAGGACATCAGCGATAAAGGTCGCCAAGAGGGCGCAAGGTCGTCTGGTGGGCAAATTCTCGACGCATTCATCTACCACAACTACTCCATTGCCGATGAGCCGGGTTCCGTGCGTTTTGGTAAGCAGGTCGTGAGCTGGGGTGAAAGTACCTTCATTGGTGGCGGTATCAACTCGATCAACCCGGTCGATGTGGCTGCTTTCCGTCGTCCCGGGGCTGAAATCAAGGAAGGCTTGATTCCAGTCAACATGTTCTATGTGTCGCAGACGCTGACGGATAACTTGTCGGCTGAAGCCTTCTATCAGTTGGATTGGCAGCAGACTGTCACCGATAACTGCGGAACGTTTTTTTCGCAGGCTGATGTGATCTCCAAAGGTTGCGATGACAACCTCCGGTTGCTCAGCAAGCGCTCAGTGATGGCGGGCGCGGGTGCTTTGCCCGTGTTGAACCGGTTCGGGGTCAACATCAACGAAGAGGGTGTGCTTGTCCAGCGCAGCAAGGATCGCGAAGCGCGTGATGGCGGCCAGTTCGGTGCAGCGTTCCACTACAACTACGAGCCGCTGGACACAGAGTTCGGCGCCTACTTCATGAATTATCACAGCCGTGCTCCGATCTTCAGTGCGACTGGCGCTCCGCCCTCCGTTTACGCTGCTGCTCGAGCGGGCTTGCCGGCGACTTTACAGCCGCTCGCAGTGGCGGGCAATTCCAAGTACTTCATCGAGTACCCGGAAGATATTCGCCTTTACGGGTTGAGTTTCTCCACGACGCTTCCTACCGGTACCGCGTGGAGCGGTGAAATCAGCTATCGCCCCAATGCGCCGGTGCAGTTGAATACCACCGACATCCTCTATGCCGGCGTAACGCCTCTTGCGGCTTACGCCAATGCCTCGCCGCTCAAAGGTGTCGAGGGCCAGGACCTACATGGGTATAACCGTAAGGAAATCACTCAGATCCAGACGACCTTCACGCACTTCTTTGATCAGGTCATGGGCGCCAGCCGTCTGACATTGGTGGGCGAGGTGGGCCTGACCCACGTCGGCGGCCTGGAAAGCAGTGACAAAGCCCGTTACGGACGTGACCCGGTATTCGGTCCAGGTCGAGGCCCTATGTGTACCGCCCTTAATACCGGTACGTTCAACGGTGCAGGTCCTGGCACCGACCGCAGCAACCTGACCACTAACTGCAACAACGACGGCTTCACCACCGCTAACTCCTGGGGCTACCGTGGCCGTGCCATCTGGGAATATCCGGATGTGTTTGCGGGTGTGAACCTCAAGCCTAACGTGGCTTGGTCCCACGACGTCAGTGGTTACTCCCCAGGCCCTGGCGGCAACTTTGAAGAAGGCCGGAAAGCCGTAAGCCTTGGGCTGGATGCCGAATACCAGAATACCTACACCGCGAGCTTGGCCTACACCAACTTCTTCGGCGGTAAGTATTCCACCGTGGATGACCGCGATTTCATCGCACTCAGTGTCGGCGCCAACTTCTAAGCGAACGTATTTCTAGGAAGACCAGAACATGAAAATAACCAAAAGTCTGTTGCACGTCGGTGTGCTTGGGCTGTCGATCCTGGCGAGTAACGTCATGGCGGCGGTGTCGGCGGATGAAGCCGCCAAGCTGGGTACGAGCCTGACGCCGATGGGGGCGGAAATGGCCGGTAACGCAGCGGGCACCATCCCTAAATGGTCGCCAATGCCTACCAACGCCGGCGCCGTCGACGCCCGTGGGTTCCTGGCCAACCCATACGCCAGTGAACAACCGCAATTCACCATCACCGCGCAGAACGTCGAGCAGTACAAAGACAAGCTGGCACCGGGGCAGTACGCGATGTTCAAGCGTTACCCGGAAACCTTCAAGATGCCGGTCTACCCGACCCATCGCGGCGCTACCGTGCCGGCGGATGTGTTCGCCGCCATCAAGAAGAACGCCACCACCACCAACCTGGTGTCGGGCGGCAACGGCCTGGAAAACTTTGAAACTGCCGTACCGTTCCCGATCCCGAAAAGCGGCGTGGAAGTTATCTGGAACCACATCACTCGTTATCGCGGTGGCAGCGTGACCCGCCTGGTGACCCAGGCCACGCCGCAAACCAACGGTTCCTACAGCCTGGTGTACTTCCGCGACCAGTTCGTGTTCCGCGACAAGATGAAGGACTTCGATCCGAAAAACCCGGGCAACGTGCTGTTCTACTTCAAGCAGCAAGTGACCGCGCCGGCACGTCTGGCCGGTGGTGTGCTGCTGGTGCACGAAACCCTTGACCAAGTGAAGGAGCCGCGTTCGGCGTGGGTCTACAACGCAGGCCAGCGCCGTGTGCGCCGGGCGCCGCAAGTGTCCTATGACGGGCCGGGTACCGCCGCCGACGGCCTGCGTACCTCCGATAACCTCGACATGTACAACGGTGCGCCGGATCGCTACGACTGGAAACTGGAAGGCAAGAAGGAAATCTACATCGCCTCCAACAGCTACAAGATCGACGATCCGAAACTCAAGTACGCCGACATCATCAAGGCCGGCCACATCAACCAGGACCTGACGCGCTACGAGCTGCGCCGTGTCTGGCATGTGGTCGCCACCTTGAAAGAAGGCCAGCGCCACATCTATGCCAAGCGTGACTTCTTCATCGACGAAGACACCTGGCAAGCGGCAGTGATTGATCACTACGACGGTCGTGGCCAACTGTGGCGCGTCGCCGAAGCCCATGCAGAGAACTACTACGACAAACAGGTGCCGTGGTATGCCCTGGAAACCCTCTACGACCTGCAGTCCGGCCGCTACCTGGCTTTGGGCATGAAGAACGAAGAGAAGCAGGCCTATGACTTTGGCTTCACCGCCACTACCAGCGACTTCACCCCAGCGGCCCTGCGCCAGGACGGTGTTCGCTAAGCGGCACAAGTAACTCAATGTGGGAGGGGGCTTGCCCCCGATAGCGGTGTGACAGTCAGCACGTGTATTGACTGATCCGCCACTATCGGGAGCAAGCCCCCTCCCACTTTTTGTTTGTGGCGATATTTTTTGTCTCAGTTCTTTTTCAGGCAAATGTTGCAAAGATCTACAAAGCTGCTGCTTTTACCGCTAGTCTGCGGACATCTGCAATGCCGACAACAGCCTTCTACAAGAGCCCGGCGATGACTGATCTGTCCCGAATCCAAGGGCCTGCCAGTGCGGTAATCCCGACTCTGGAAGGTCGCTTCTACAGGCCTCCGCTGCCTGACGGCTATGTGCTGCGCCCCCGCCTGTGTGAACGGCTGAGCGCTGGCCTCGAAGGACGGTTGCTGCTGGTCAGCGCCCCGGCGGGGTTCGGTAAGAGTTCGTTGGCGGTGGAGTTCTGCCAGAGCCTGCCGGCCCACTGGCAAAGTCTGTGGCTTGGGCTGAGCCCTCGGGACAACGACCCGGGGCGCTTCCTTGAGCGTCTGCTCGAGGGGTTGCAACACTATTTCCCCGCACTCGGCGCTCAATCCCTGGGCTTGCTGAAAATGCGTCAGCGTCACCAGCCCTTTGCCTTTGAAGAATGGCTCGATGGCCTGCTTGATGAGCTCGCGGTTCACCTGTCCACGCGCGCGCCATTGTTACTGGTGCTGGATGACTATCATCTGGCCCAGGGTCCGGTGCTGGACCGTTGTCTTCAGTTTTTCCTCAACCATTTGCCGGATGGCCTGCTGGTATTGGTCACCAGTCGCCAGCGCCCTGACTGGCATCTGGCACGCTTGCGCTTGTCACGGCACTTGCTGGAGTTGCACGAGCAAGACCTGCGCCTGACCCATGCCGAATCCCAGGCGCTATTTGATCGCCACAGCAGTTCCCTGAGTGGTGAGGCCCTCGACAACCTGATCCGCCGCAGCGAAGGCTGGGTAGCCGGTTTGCGTTTCTGGCTGCTGGCGGCTTCCGAAGCCGGCAACGAAGACGCATTGCCGCAAAGCCTGCACGGTGGAGAAGGGTTGATCCGCGACTACCTGCTGGAGGAGGTGATCGATTGCTTGCCACCCGAAGTGCAGGCGTTCCTGTTCGATACTGCGCCCCAGGACCGTTTCTGCAGCGAACTGTGTGACGCCGTGCGCGAAGCTCATGACAGCGCCGAAATCCTGCGTTATCTGCAAGCGCACCAAGTGTTCCTGGTGCCCTTGGACGAGCAGGGCCACTGGTACCGTTATCATCATTTATTCTCCGACCTGCTGCGTACCCGCCGTGCGAGCAGCAATGTATTGCCAGCCGCCAGCCTGCACCTGCGCGCGTGTCGTTGGTTCAACGCCCAGGGTTTGATCGATGAGGCGGTGGAGCAGGCTTTACGCGCCGGGCACCTCGACGTGGCGGCCAACCTGGTGCAGAACCTGTCCGAAGAGCAACTGCTGGCCGAGCAGAATGTCGGCATGTTGCTGCGCTGGAAAATGGACTTGCCCGACAGCCTGCTGATCAGCACACCGCGCTTGATCGTGTTGTACAGCTGGGCCTTGGGGTTGGCCTGCCAGTTGGATGCGGCGGAGGAATTGTCCGCGTACCTCAGTCGCTTCCTGCCGGCGCCCTCGGCCACTGCACAGCGCTCAATGCTGGCCCAATGGCTGGCGCTGAGCGGGATTATCGCTCGGGGCCGAGGTGATCGTGAATTGACTCAGCGCTATTGCAGTGAGGCGTTGGAAAGCCTGCCGCAACGGCGTTACGGCCAGCGCCTGGTGTGTCTGTCGACGCTGTCCAACTTGGCCATCGCCGATGGCGATTTGTGGCGCGCCCGTGGCCTGAACCGTGAATCCCTGGAACTGGCGCAGCGCGTCGGCAACCCTTTGTTCGAAGCCCTGGCCCATTACGACCGCGCGCGGGTATTGCAGGCCCGCGGTGAGATCCTGCGTGCCCTTGATGAAGTGCGTCAGGGCCTGCAACGTTTGCACGGTCTGGCGCCGCAGAGGCTGTATGCGGTGCGTGCGCGACTGTCGTTGTACGAAGGCTATTTGCTGTTAATGCGTAATCAACCTGACGCCGGTATCGCTCACCTGCGGGCGGGGCTGGCCGAGGCGCGCGCCTGTCGCGACATCAGCGTACTGATCGGCCATTGCGTGATCGCCAGCTTCGAAGGGCGGCGCAATGACTTTTCCAAAGCCTTCGCCGAACTCGCCGAAGCCGAACGCTTGATGCATATCTGGGACGTGCCGCCGATCTACTATCTGGCGATGATCACCCTGATCAAATGCGAGCTGTGGCTGGCCCAAGGCCGCACCGACCTGGCCGATGCCTGGTTGACGCGGCTGGGGCAGACTTACAACGGCGAGCATGCTGCCGCTGCGCCGGAATTCCATCCGCATTTGCCGCAACATATCGGGCTGCAACAAGCCGCGCTTGATGCCATTCGTCATCAACCCGACGCTGCTTTGCAACGGCTCGACGAACTGGCGCAACACGCTCATAGCTGTGGGCGGCAGATGATTGCACTGATGGCATTCGCCCAGCAGACGCAGTTGCTGCTGGAATGCGGTCAGGAAGCCAAGGCGCGGCCGGTACTGTCCCGAGCGCTTGAGGCTGGCGCCGGAGGGGCGTTGCAACCTTTCCAGAGGCTGCTGGAAAACCACCCGGACTGGATGCGCGAGCAACTCGGCAAGGATCCCCATGGCTTGCTGAATCAGAGCCTTCTGGCACTTCTGCCTACCGTTGCTGCAGTGCACGCGTCACCTAATCATGAAAGTCTGAGCGCCCGGGAACTGGCAGTGCTGCAACTCATCGCCCAGGGCTGCTCCAATCAGGAGATCAGCAACCGACTGTTTATCTCCCTGCACACTGTCAAGACTCACGCCAGCCATATCAACAGCAAGCTCGGCGTGGAGCGACGCACCCAGGCGGTGGCGCGGGCACAGGAGTTGAGGTTGATTGGTTAGCGCTTGACCATTTGCGGTGAGAGTTTTTGTGTGAGTAAGCTTCTTGTGGCGAGCTTGCTTGCGTTGGGCCGCGAAGCGGTCCCAGTCTGTTTTAATAGTGCAATTATCCTGGCGATACTGCCCAACCCCCCCAGTTAATTTGCACTAGAGGCCCGTTCATGGAAACCGCACAGCCTTCCCTCATACGCGAAACCTTCCCTGTCGGTCCCCTGCAGTGCAACTGCACCATCATCGGCGATCCCATTACCAAAAAAGCCATTGTGGTCGACCCGGGCGGCAACCATGAATTGATCTTGGCCCGCCTGGACGCGCTGGGCCTGAAGGTGGTGAGCATCATCCATACCCACGCCCACCTCGATCACTTCCTGGCATCGGGTCAGTTGAAAGAGAAAACTGGCGCCACCTTGCACCTGCATAAGGAAGACCAGTTTCTGTGGGACAACCTGGAAATGCAGTGCCAGATGTTTCGCGTGCCTTATACCCCCGTGCCGTCGCCAGACCGTTGGCTGGAAGATGATGAAGAGTTAGCCTGCGGCTGTGGCGTTGCCTTGCATACTCCGGGTCACACGCCGGGCTCGATGAGTTTCTGGTTTGCCGACGCCAAGCTGCTGATCGCCGGCGATACTCTTTTCCGTCGTGGCGTGGGGCGTACAGATTTGTGGGGTGGGGACCAGGCCACGATTGTGCGCTCGATCAAACAGCGGCTTTATACGCTGGACGAGAGTGCCACGGTGGTCACCGGCCACGGACCGGACACGCGACTGGGCGATGAGATGCGCGAGAATCCATTTGTGCGGGCTTGAGGAGGTGAAAGCGGGCTGATGCATGTTTCATGAGGGGTAATCTGTTGTAGTAAAAACGCAGGTCGCGTTCAGGCTGGGTCTGCTACGTTTTCTACAGCGGTAATGCGGGCTAACGTTTCGTTACAGCTGCGCGAGTGTTCACGGAATTTTTGCCATTTGTCGTGTTCCAAACTCGGCAAAGGTCCATTGCCAATGTCCTCTGCACCACAGAATGCAAAAAGTAGGAGCTCTCTTCATGTTCACTCCGCGTCGTCTGCTTGTAGTCGCCACCGCCGTAGCCCTTTTGTCCGGCTGCGCTTCACCTAATCCTTATGACGGCAGCAGCCAGGGACAGGCGAATAATGAATCCAGCGGTATGAGCAAAACCGCCAAGTACGGTGGTCTCGGTGCTCTTGCCGGTGCGTTGGCCGGTGCTGCCATTGACCATAACAACCGTGGCAAGGGTGCGCTGATCGGTGCGGTGGTGGCGGGTGCTGGTGCCGCGGGTTATGGCTACTACGCCGACCAACAGGAAAAGAAACTGCGCGAGAGCATGGCCAACACTGGAGTTGAAGTTCAGCGCCAGGGTGACCAGATCAAGCTGATCATGCCGGGCAACATCACCTTCGCGACCAACTCGGATGCGATCTCCAGCAGCTTCTATCAGCCGCTGAACAACCTGGCCAACTCCCTCAAACAGTTCAACCAAAACACCATCCAGATTGTTGGCTACACCGACAGTACCGGTAGCCGCCAACTGAACATGGACCTGTCCCAGCGTCGTGCGCAGAGCGTGGCCAACTACTTGACCTCCCAAGGCGTCAACGGTGCAAACCTGAGTGCCCGTGGTGCCGGTCCGGATAACCCGATTGCCAGCAACGCCGACGTCAACGGTCGCGCTCAGAACCGTCGCGTGGAAGTTAACCTGGGCCCAATCCCTGGCCAGCAGTACGGCCAGCCGGGCACCCAGCAACAGGCGCCACAGCAGAACAACCAGTTCCAAGGCAACCCGTACTCGCAGTACCAGTAAACAACGGCTAATAAAAAGGGCGCCGTGCAGTCAATGCACGGCGCCCTTTTTTGTGGCTGTCGATTACATCAGTCGATGTATTCGAACACCTTCACGATTTTCTGCACGCCGGATACGCCCTGTACCAGGTTGGACGCACGGGTGGCTTCTGCCTGGGTCAGCAGGCCCATCAGGTAAACGATGCCGTTGTCCGTCACGACCTTGATGCGCGAGCCGGGGATCGCATTGTCGGTGAGCATCTGCGCTTTGATCTTGGTGGTCAGCAGCGCGTCATTACTGATGGCAAGCAGGGTGATCGGATCCATTACCTGCAATTCGTTGTGGACCTTCTTGACCCGCTGAACCGACGCAGCGGCCTGTTCGGCCTGGGCCTTGAGGTCGGCGCGCGGCGTTTGGCCTGCGAGCAGCACCACGCCGTTGAAGCTGGTTACGACGATACGCGACGCACCGTTGCCCAAGTCCGTTGCGGCTTTGGCGACGTTTACTTCGACCTTTGTTTCGATCAACGAGTCGTCAATCTTGCTGCCGAAGGTGCGAGTGCCCTTGTCATCCTGAATAGGGGTGTCACGTGTCGCGGTGATCGCCGTGCTGCAGCCGCTGATGCCGAGGCACAGCGTAATGGCCAAGAGGCCGAGGCGGTTAACGGTCATTCTTCACTCCCAAACAGTTGGCTGTCGATCAGATCGCACAGGCAGTGGATCGCCAGCAGGTGGACTTCCTGAATACGTGCGGTGACATTGGCCGGGACGCGAATTTCAACATCTTCGGGCAGCAACAGCGAGGCCATGCCGCCGCCGTCGCGTCCGGTCAATGCTACGACAATCATTTCGCGATCATGTGCGGCCTGGATCGCTTGAATAATATTCGCCGAGTTGCCGCTGGTGGAAATCGCCAGCAGTACATCGCCTGGTTGGCCCAAGGCGCGGATCTGCTTGGAGAAGATTTCGTTGTAGCTGTAGTCATTGGCTATCGAGGTGATCGTCGACGAATCGGTGGTCAAGGCGATAGCCGGCAGGCTCGGACGCTCCCGCTCGAAGCGGTTGAGCAATTCGGACGAGAAGTGCTGGGCATCGCCGGCCGAACCGCCGTTGCCGCACGAAAGCATTTTGCGTTCGGTAAGCAAGGCATTCACCATGACCTGACTGGCTTGCTCGATGTGCGGTGCAAGTACGTCCATCGCCTGTTGCTTGGTGTCGATGCTGGCCTGGAAAAGCTGGCGAATTCGGGATTGCATGTCCATCTGTGTGACCTTAATTAGCGCGGCTATTTGGCACAGGAATGTGCAGCCCGCAAAGCAAAGAGCAAAAGTGTGTGGTGAAGATGTCCGGCGAATCAGCTGTCGAAGGCATCTTTGAGCCAGTTCAGATCAGCCTTGCCTGACGGTGTGCTTTCTATGGCAACCACGTCGAAACGGCAGGGGGAGTTGGCCCAGCGATGCTCTTTTTGCAGGAAAAACTGCGCGGCGAGTATCAGCTTCTGACGCTTGCGCCCGTCGATACTGGCGAGCGCGCCACCCCACTGTGCGTGTTTTCTGTAGCGGACTTCGACGAATACTACTGTATCGCCGTCAAGCATGACCAGATCAAGCTCGCCGCGTTTACACAACCAGTTCTGCGCCAGCAGGCGCAGGCCTTGTTTTTGCAAGTGTTGCAGAGCTTGAAGTTCGGCATCCTTGCCGCTTTGCGCACTGGACCTCTCGGGCATCAGCGCGGGGTGTCCGGCAGGCGTTGGATCTCGCCACCGACGAACTTCGCCCATGGCATCTGGCGATCAACGCGCTGGTTGGCGCTTATACCCAGGTTGCCCGAAAGGCCGTCAACCCGTGTGTCCGGCAGGGCCTTGAGCTGGCCAAGGCGTGGCGCGAGGCGGTAGGCGTCGACACCCATTGCATACAGGCGGCCCAGGCTGCCGTTGGCTTGTGGCCATTGCGCCGCAACCTGGTTGCGCAGCGGGTCAGTGGTGTTGAGCAGCCAAGGCGTTTCGCAGAACATCACATTGGTCATGTCCAGGTACTGGTTGCGGTCACCGCTGGCGCTGAAAACGTGGGACGTTGCGTAGACCGGTACATCACCGGCGTACTGGAAGTTCAGGGTCGGCTTGATCTGCTGGGCCAGTTGCGGAGTGACGGCCAGGAAGATGAATTCGATGTCCTGGCGACGCGACGGTTGTGCCGCTACGTCAGTGCCAACGGTGCTTTGCAGGCTCTTGGCGCGGCCTTCGCTTTTACGCAGTTGGAACAGATCGGCAATCTGCTGGGCCAGGGCGACAGGCTGGTCGACGTACTCGACCCCCATGACGGTGCCGCCGTTGGCTTCCCAATCCTGGCGGAACGCTTTGTAGACGCGCTCACCCCATTCGCCACGGGGCACCATCGCGGCAGCGCGATGCAGGCCGTCGGCACGGGCGCGGCGCGAGACTTCGCGAGCTTCGTCTTCAGCGGCCAGGCCGAACTGGAACAATTGCGCTGGACCTTGATCGGTTTCGCTGTAGTTCAGTGCCAGGGTGGTGATCGGCAGTTGCGGGCGCGCACTGAGCTGCTTGACCAGCGGCTTCTCCAGTGGGCCGACGACTAATTGCACGCCGGCAGCCTGGGCCTTGGCGTAGAAGTCGTCGATGGAAGTCAGGCGCGAGCTGTCATAGAACTCGATCACCGGGGGCTTCTGCCCGGCTTGTTCTGCCTGGTAGTGAGCGGCCATGAAGCCTTCGCGCAGTGCCTTGCCCACGGAAGCCAGGGGGCCCTCTTGGGGCAGTAGCAGGGCAATCTTGCTCAAGGGCTGGCTTGCGAGTTCCTTGAGCTTGGTCAGCGGTGTTGGCAACTGCACGGCAGCCGGGTGGCCGGGGTTCTGCGCGCGCCAGGTGTCGATAGCGGCTTGTTGTTGCTCCAGCGTGCCGGCACCCTTGACCGCCTGGGCCAAGGTGATCCAGCCGTCCAGGGTCGGGTTGCCACTGGCTTGCAGCTGTTCGGCAGGTAGTGCGGCAATCAAAGTCCAGATGGCTTCGTGATTGCTTTGGGCTGCATCGCCAGTGAGCAGCGGCGCCATGGCGACACGCTCGCGGGCGGCGTTGAGGGTCTGGCCATCAGCCTCATAAGCACGAGCATGCACGGTACCTGTGCGAATCTGCTGTTCAGTCGGCAGGTCCTTCAGACTTTTCAGGCTAGCGTGGTTCAAGGCAGTCAGCGCAGCCTTCGGCTGGTTGCGTGCCATGGCCAGCTCGGCGGCCAGGGTGCTGGCGAACACTTGTGCTGCCGGCTTGAGGGCATCAAGGGGCACTTGGGCAAGAATTTGCGACGAGCGGCCAGGGTCGTTTTGTTTGTAGGCCATGTCTGCCGCACTCAGGCGCAGCAATGCGGCCTTTTCTGGCGTCTTGGCGGTGGTTGCCTGTTCGAGCAGTTGCTCGATACTGGCATCCGGGGTCCGTGGAAGTTCGCCAAGGCTGGACGAGGGCGAGCTGGCGCAAGCCGCCAGTAAGGCAGCGAGGCAGAGGGCAGAGAGCAGCCGCAGGCAAGCGATCATGTAAGTGTTCCTGATACCGATCAAATTAGCGTGGAATTGTACCCAAGCACTGGCCCAGGCGCGATGTTACTGGTGTGAAACCGTCGATTTAGGTCATGCAAATGTTGGTATTGGGCTGTTGTAGGCAATCGGCGGCGGAAACGGCATCGACCGTGATGGCATATTTTCAAAGCATCTACGCGCTACAATGCGGCTTTTGCCAACCATCGAGGTGTGCGTTTTGACTGCTCCAGGTCCTTTGAATTC
Source organism: Pseudomonas sp. W22_MBD1_FP4 (assembly GCF_052113765.1). Taxonomy (NCBI): domain Bacteria; kingdom Pseudomonadati; phylum Pseudomonadota; class Gammaproteobacteria; order Pseudomonadales; family Pseudomonadaceae; genus Pseudomonas; species Pseudomonas sp. W22_MBD1_FP4. The sequence goes on from NZ_JBGQOI010000004.1 coordinate 273,468, forward strand.
CACTGCAGGCTCGCTTTTTGTCGTGGCGACGCCCATTGGCAACCTGGACGACATCAGTGCCCGGGCGCTGAAAGTGTTGCGCGAGGTTAAATTGATCGCGGCGGAAGACACTCGGCACTCCCAGCGGTTGATGCAACATTTTGGTATCAGTACGCCATTAGCCGCCTGTCACGAGCACAACGAGCGCGAAGAAGGCAGCCGCTTTATAGTGCGCCTGCTGGCCGGTGACGATGTGGCGCTGATCTCCGACGCGGGAACGCCGCTGATTTCTGATCCGGGTTACCACTTGGTTCGCCAGGCGCGGGCCGCTGGTATCAATGTAGTGCCTGTTCCGGGTGCGTGCGCGCTGATTGCTGCATTGTCGGCCGCGGGGCTGCCTTCAGATCGGTTTATTTTCGAAGGTTTCCTGCCGGCCAAAGCAGTGGGGCGTCGTGCGCGTCTTGAAGCGGTAAAGGAAGAGTCGCGTACTTTGATCTTCTACGAAGCGCCGCACCGCATCCTTGAATGTCTGCAAGATATGGAATTGGTGTTTGGCGGCGAGCGCCTGGCATTGTTGGCGCGAGAACTGACTAAAACATTCGAAACCCTCAAGGGGCTGCCGCTGGAGGAGTTGCGTGCATTTGTCGAGGGCGACAGCAATCAACAGCGTGGCGAGTGTGTGGTGCTGGTGGCGGGCTGGACGGCGCCGGAGGCCGAAGATGCGGTCGGCAGCGAGGCCATGCGTATTCTTGACCTGCTCCTCAAGGAGATGCCTCTCAAGCGCGCCGCGGCCCTGGCTGCAGAAATTACCGGTCTGCGCAAGAATGTGTTGTATCAAGTCGCGCTGGATAAACAGAAAGCTGAATAGTTCCGGGGTTAAACCGGTATTCCGTCTGAACGTGATGGCCTTGGTGACTATTATTACTTGTCCTGAGGCCGCCGTGCCGTTAACCTGCGCGGCGGAGAGTCGATTGGACAGTCGCTGCCCTCTATGAAAATTAGGGGGGGGAGGAAAGTCCGGGCTCCATAGGGCGAAGTGCCAGGTAATGCCTGGGAGGCGTGAGCCTACGGAAAGTGCCACAGAAAATAACCGCCTAAGTACTTCGGTACCGGTAAGGGTGAAAAGGTGCGGTAAGAGCGCACCGCACGACTGGCAACAGTTCGTGGCTAGGTAAACCCCACTTGGAGCAAGACCAAATAGGGTCCCAAGGCGTGGCCCGCGCTGGGACCGGGTAGGTTGCTAAAGATGTCCAGTGATGGCCATCGTAGACGAATGACTGTTCAAGACAGAACCCGGCTTACAGATCGACTCTCCACCTTTTTCCTTCTGCCCGAGTCTCGGGCAGAAAACCGGTAATAACGCAAGAATCCTTCCCTGCCAAATCATTGGCAGATGCATCTTCGTAATACCAAAAAAATCTTACTCTTAATAAATTACTTTAACTTTAAGTCGTAGCTCTTTGAGCTATTTGCCCTTATTGGGTCAAAAATACCGCCGAACTCTGGTTTCTCCTGCTTTTACGCTCCTAAATCTCCGTTCTGTAAGGCTTTTCCTTGAATCCGCGCCTTGACGGTGTGGTGGGCGCATTCCTATAGTGTGCGCAAGTGGCGGAAAGTGGCACAAAGTGGGTTTTTTGAACGTAAAACGCTAAAATTTGGAGAAACGCATCTGTGTTTCGCGGAGCTAACGCTATCAGTCTCGATGCAAAAGGCCGTCTCGCCATGCCGAGCCGGTATCGTGACGAGCTGATTTCGCGAAGTTCCGGGCAATTAATCATCACTATCGATGCTGTTGATCCTTGTTTATGTGTTTACCCGCTCGATGAGTGGGAGTTGATTGAAACCAAATTGCGCGCCCTGCCTTCATTGCGTGAAGAAAACCGCCGCCTGCAGCGTTTGCTGATCGGTAATGCCGTCGACCTTGAGCTCGATGGCAGTGGTCGTTTCCTGGTGCCCCCGCGTCTTCGCGAGTACGCCAAGCTGGACAAGCGCGCAATGCTGGTTGGCCAACTGAACAAGTTCCAATTGTGGGACGAAGATGCCTGGGATGCTGTTTCTGCAGCTGACCTGGCTGCTATTCAACAACCGGGCGCTATGCCTGATGAACTGCGTGATTTGATCCTGTGACTATTGATAGCGGCTTTAACCACATCACCGTACTGCTTGACGAAGCCGTTGAGGCTCTCGCCGTACGCGCGGATGGCTGCTATTTGGATGGCACCTTTGGCAGGGGCGGGCACAGCCGGTTGATACTCAGCCAGCTCGGTCCCGACGGCAAGCTCCTCGGGTTCGACAAAGACCCCCAAGCGATTGCCACCGGGCAAGCGCTAGCGGCCGAAGACGGCCGCTTTGTCGTTGTGCAGCGCAGCTTTGCCGAGCTGGGTGCTGAAGTCGCCGAGCGTGGTATGGCGGGCAAGGTGGCCGGGGTTTTGCTCGACTTAGGCGTGTCTTCGCCACAGCTCGATGATCCGGAGCGCGGCTTCAGCTTCATGAACGATGGCCCTCTCGATATGCGCATGGATCCTACCCGTGGCATCAGTGCGGCACAGTTCATCGCCACCGCTCCCCATGAAGAAATTACCCGCGTATTCAAGGAATACGGTGAAGAGCGTTTCGCTGGTCGCATGGCACGTGCCGTGGTGGAGCGCCGGGAAATTCAGCCGTTCGAACGCACCGCCGACCTGGCCGAAGTACTCAAAGTCGCCAACCCTGCATGGGAAAAGGGCAAGAATCCTGCGACCCGTGCGTTCCAAGGCCTGCGCATTCACGTCAACAACGAACTGGGCGATCTGGAAGCTGGTCTTGAAGCCGCGCTGGACGCTTTGGAAGTGGGCGGTCGTCTAGTGGTGATCAGTTTCCACTCCCTTGAAGACCGCATCGTCAAATTGTTCATGCGTCGGTTGGTCAAGGGTGAGTCCGACAACCTGCCGCGCAACCTGCCGGTGCGTTTCGAAGCCTTTGTGCCGAAAATCAAAATCCATGGCAAAGCGCAGTTTGCTTCCGAGGCCGAACTCAAGGCCAACCCACGCTCCCGTAGCGCCGTCATGCGCGTCGCGGAGAAGCTGCGGTGAGCAAGCTTTTTGCCAAGCCCCTGCCGGGCGGCAGCTTCTTTATGTTGCTGCTGTTTGTCGGCGTGCTGGTGTCCGCGATTGCGGTGTCCTACAGCGCCCACTACAACCGTCAACTGCTTAACACCCTGTACGGGGAATTGAGTGTGCGCGACAAAGCGCAGGCGGAATGGGGTCGGTTGATCCTGGAGCAAAGCACCTGGACGGCCCATAGCCGTATCGAAGTTCTGGCCACCGAACAACTGAAAATGCACATTCCGGGCGCGGCCGAAGTCCGCATGGTGGCGCCATGATGAAGCTCGAGGGCGCACTTTATCCATGGCGCTTCCGACTGATGCTCGGGTTGCTGGCATTGATGGTGGGGGCGATTGCCTGGCGGATCATTGACTTGCAGGTCGTCGATCGTGACTTCCTGATCGGCCAGGGCGACGCCCGTAGCCTTCGTCATATCCCGATTCCTGCGCACCGCGGCCTGATTACCGACCGTAACGGCGAGCCTCTGGCCGTCAGTACGCCGGTAACTACCCTGTGGGCCAACGCCAAGGAGTTGCAGGTTGCCAAGGACAGGTGGCCACAACTGGCTGCCGCACTGGGCCAGGATCCAAAAGCCTTGGCCGAGCGCCTTGAGGCTCAAGCCAATAAAGAATTCATCTACCTTGTTCGTGGCCTCACCCCCGAGCAGGGCCAGCAAGTGCTCGACCTTAAAGTCCCCGGTGTCTACGGCATCGAAGAATTCCGTCGTTTCTATCCGGCCGGTGAAACCACCGCCCACATGGTCGGCTTTACCGACATCGATGACCACGGCCGCGAAGGCGTGGAGTTGGCCTACGACGAATGGCTGGCTGGTGTTCCTGGTAAACGACAAGTCATCAAGGATCGGCGCGGCAGACTGATCAAGGATGTCCAAGTCACCAAAAACGCCAAGGCCGGTAAGCCCTTGGCGTTGTCGATTGACCTGCGTCTGCAATACCTGGCCAACCGCGAGCTGCGTAACGCGATCATCGAGAACGGCGCCAAGGCCGGCAGCCTCGTGATCATGGACGTGAAGACCGGCGAGATCCTGGCTATGGTCAACCAGCCGACCTACAACCCGAATAACCGTCGCAACCTGCAGCCGGCGATGATGCGCAACCGCGCCATGATCGACGTGTTCGAGCCGGGTTCGACCATGAAAGCCATCTCCATGAGTGCCGCCCTGGAAACCGGACGCTGGAAACCCAGCGACAAGGTCGAGGTGTACCCAGGCACTTTGCAGCTTGGCAAATACACTATTCGTGACGTATCGCGCACCGAAGGTCCGGTGTTGGATTTGACAGGCATCCTGATCAACTCCAGTAACGTGGGCATGAGTAAGGTCGCCTTCGATATCGGCGGTGAAACCATCTACCACCTGGCGCAGAAAATCGGCTTGGGCCAACCCACCGGTCTGGATTTTCCCGGTGAGCGTGTCGGCAACCTGCCGAACTACCGCGACTGGAAAAAGGCCGAGACCGCCACGCTTTCCTACGGTTACGGCCTGTCGGTAACCGCAATCCAGCTGGCGCACGCGTTCTCCGTGCTGGCCAACAACGGTCGCATGGTGCCGCTGAGCCTGATTCACGTCGACGAAGCGCCGAAAGCCACCCAGGTGATCCCGGAAAACGTCGCCAAGACTATGCAAGGCATGCTGCAACAAGTGATCGAAGCGCCGCGCGGTGTATTCCGTGCCCAGGTGCCGGCGTATCACGTGGCAGGCAAGTCCGGTACCGCGCGTAAAACGTCGGTGGGTACCAAGGGCTATGCCGAAAACTCCTACCGTTCGCTGTTCGCCGGCTTTGGCCCGATGAGCGATCCACGTTACGCCATTGTTGTAGTGATCGACGAGCCGAGCAAAGCCGGTTACTTCGGTGGTCTGGTCTCGGCGCCAGTGTTTAGCAAAGTGATGTCCGGGACCCTGCGCTTGATGAACATCACGCCGGACAACTTGCCGCCGACTCAACAAGCGAATGCCGGACCACCGGTTGCTGCAGTCAAAGCCAATGGAGGGCGCGGCTGATGTCTCTTAGCCTGAATAAGATTTTTGCCCACGCTGGTCGCGATCTGCTGATTCGCGAGTTGACCCTCGACAGCCGTAACGTGCGCGCCGGTGACCTGTTCCTGGCGGTGCCAGGCGGCAAGGTCGATGGTCGTGCGCATATCGCCGACGCCTTGCAGCGCGGCGCCGCAGCCGTGGCTTATGAAGTGGAAGGCGCCACCGTGCTGCCGATCACCGACGTGCCGCTGATCCCTGTCAAAGGCTTGGCCAAGCAATTGTCGGACATCGCCGGGCGCTTCTATGGCGACCCGAGCCGCCATCTCAATCTGGTGGGTGTGACCGGTACCAACGGCAAGACCAGTGTGACCCAACTGGTTGCCCAAGCGCTTGACCTGCTGGGCCAGCACTGCGGCATCGTTGGCACCCTTGGCACCGGTTTTTATGGCGCGCTTCAAAGCGGCCTGCACACCACGCCCAATCCTATTGCTGTGCAAGCGACCCTGGCCGACCTGAAAAAGGCCGGTGCCAAGGCGGTTGCCATGGAAGTCTCGTCCCACGGTCTGGACCAGGGCCGCGTAACCGCCCTGGCCTTTGATGTGGCGGTGATGACCAACCTGTCCCGCGACCACCTGGACTACCACGGGACGATGGAGGCGTATGCGTCCGCCAAGGCCAAGCTGTTCGCCTGGAATGACCTGAAGTGCCGGGTTGTGAACCTGGACGACGAGTTCGGTCGCCAGTTGGCTGCGCAGGACAGCGAATCGCGTTTGATCAGCTACAGCCTGCTGGACTCCAGCGCGTACCTGTATTGCCGCGAAGCCCAATTTAATGACGAAGGCGTTCGCGCCACGTTGGTAACGCCCCAAGGCGAACATCACCTGCGCAGCACCTTGCTCGGGCGGTTCAACCTCAGCAACGTCCTCGCCGCTATCGGCGCGCTGCTTGGCCTGGATTACGCCCTGGACGAAATCCTCAAAGTGCTGCCGAAGCTGGAAGGTCCGGCTGGTCGCATGCAACGCCTGGGTGGCGGCACCCAGCCGCTGGTGGTGGTTGATTACGCCCACACCCCGGATGCCCTTGAAAAAGTCCTCGAAGCCTTGCGTCCTCACGCCAAAGGGAAGTTGCTGTGCCTGTTCGGTTGCGGCGGTGATCGCGATCGCGGCAAGCGTCCGCTGATGGCCGAGATTGTCGAGCGACTGGCCGACGGCGTACTCGTCACCGATGACAACCCGCGCAGCGAAAACCCGAGCCAGATCTTCGACGATATCCGCGCAGGCTTTAAAGACGCGTCCAAGGCTACTTTCGTTGCCGGTCGTGGTGCCGCCATCGCCCAGTTGATCGCCAGTGCCAGCGCTGATGACGTAGTAGTACTGGCCGGCAAGGGGCACGAGGACTACCAGGAAATCAATGGCGAGCGTCATGCCTTCTCCGATCTGGTCGAGGCCGATCACGCCTTGACCGCCTGGGAGATTGCCCATGCTTAAAGCGATGAAATTCAGCGAGCTGAGCCAGGCTCTGTCCGCTCGTATGCTGTCGAGCGATTGCTGCTTCGATGGCGTGAGTATCGACAGTCGCGCGATCAAGCCTGGGCAACTGTTTGTCGCCTTGGCCGGACCGCGCTTTGACGGTCACGACTACCTGAATGAAGTGGCCGCCAAAGGTGCCGTGGGTGCCTTGGTTCAGCGCGAAGTCGCCGACTCCACCTTGCCGCAACTGCTCGTCGCGGATACCCGCTTGGCTCTGGGTCAATTGGGTGCGCTGAACCGTGCCGCTTTTGATAAGCCTGTCGCAGCCGTTACCGGCTCCAGCGGCAAGACAACGGTCAAGGAACTGCTTGCTGGTGTACTGCGTACGCGCGGCCCGGTGCTTGCGACCCGTGGCAACCTTAATAATGACTTTGGCGCTCCGCTGACCCTGCTTGAACTCGCCCCGGAACACACGGCGGCAGTGATCGAACTGGGGGCTTCGCGTATCGGCGAAATCGCCTACACCGTGGCGCTGACCAAGCCCCACGTAGCAATTATCAACAACGCTGGTACTGCCCACGTTGGCGAGTTCGGTGGCCCGGAAAAAATCGTCGAAGCCAAGGGCGAGATTCTTGAGGGCCTGGATGCATCGGGCACCGCGGTTTTGAATCTGGACGACAAGGCCTTCGAGACCTGGCGTTTACGCGCCGCCGGTCGCAAGGTCCTGACATTTGCCGTGCTTAACGCAGCGGCTGATTTCCATGCATCCAACATCACCGTCGATGCCCGTGGCTGCCCGTCCTTCACCTTGCACACCCCGCAAGGTGACAAACACGTGCAACTGAATTTGTTGGGCAACCATAACGTCGCCAATGCCCTGGCCGCCGCCGCTGCGGCCCATGCCTTGGGCGTTTCGCTGTTCGGTATTGCCACGGGTCTGGGCGCGGTGCAACCGGTCAAGGGTCGTACCGTGGCGCAGTTGGCAACCAACGGCATGCGTGTGATTGATGACACCTACAACGCCAACCCATCGTCCATTAATGCCGCTGTAGACCTGCTAAACGGTTTTGACGGTCGCAAGGTGCTGGTACTGGGTGACATCGGCGAATTGGGCGACTGGGCTGAACAAGGCCACCGCGAAGTCGGCGCGTATGCCGCAGGCAAAGTCGACGCCCTCTACGCCGTTGGTACGAACATGGCCCATGCCGTGGCTGCCTTCGGCCAAGGTGCGCGACATTTCGCAACCCAGGCCGAGTTGATTCAGGCGCTGGGCACAGCAGAACAAGACAAACACACAACCATTTTGATCAAGGGATCGCGCAGCGCGGTGATGGAAAACGTCGTCGCGGCCTTGTGTGGCTCAAGTACGGAGAAACATTAATGCTGCTGCTGCTGGCTGAGTATCTGCAACAGTTCCACAAAGGCTTCGCGGTCTTTCAGTACCTGACCCTGCGCGGGATCCTGGGTGTGCTGACCGCGCTGTCTTTGTCGCTGTTTTTGGGGCCGTGGATGATCCGCACCCTGCAGAACCTGCAAATTGGTCAATCGGTTCGTAATGACGGCCCGCAGTCGCACCTGTCCAAGTCCGGCACCCCGACAATGGGCGGCGCGTTGATCCTGTCGTCCATCGGCATCAGCACCTTGCTGTGGGCCGACCTGCACAACCGCTACGTCTGGGTGGTGCTGCTGGTGACCCTGCTGTTCGGCGCCATCGGCTGGGTCGATGACTACCGCAAAGTGATCGAGAAAAACTCCAAGGGGCTGCCAAGCCGCTGGAAGTATTTCTGGCAGTCTGTGTTCGGCCTGGGCGCAGCGATCTTCCTGTACACCACGGCGCCAAGCGCAGTGGAAACCACCCTGATCATCCCGATGCTCAAGGACGCCAGCATTCCCTTGGGTATCGGCTTCGTGGTGCTGACCTACTTCGTGATCGTCGGCTCCAGCAACGCGGTGAACCTGACCGACGGCCTCGACGGCCTGGCGATCATGCCGACGGTGATGGTGGGCGGCGCGCTTGGCATCTTCTGCTACCTGTCAGGTAACGTGAAATTCGCTGAGTACCTGCTGATCCCTTATGTACCGGGCGCGGGTGAACTGATTGTGTTCTGCGGCGCACTGATCGGTGCCGGCCTGGGCTTCCTGTGGTTCAACACCTACCCGGCACAAGTCTTCATGGGCGACGTCGGCGCACTGGCGCTCGGTGCAGCCCTGGGCACCATCGCGGTGATTGTTCGCCAGGAAATCGTGCTGTTCATCATGGGCGGTGTGTTCGTGATGGAAACCCTGTCGGTGGTTATCCAGGTGGCGTCCTTCAAGTTGACCGGGCGCCGCGTGTTCCGCATGGCGCCGATTCACCACCACTTTGAACTCAAGGGCTGGCCCGAGCCACGCGTGATCGTCCGTTTTTGGATCATCACTGTGATTCTCGTACTGGTTGGCCTTGCCACCCTGAAACTGAGGTAGAAACGAGTGTCCCTGATCGCTTCAGACCACTTCCGCATCGTTGTCGGCCTCGGCAAGAGCGGCATGTCCCTGGTTCGCTTCCTGGCGAACCGGGGCACGTCGTTTGCCGTGGCCGATACGCGGGAAAATCCACCGGAGCTGGTCACGCTGCGCCGTGACTACCCGCACGTGGAAGTGCGTTGTGGCGAGCTGGATGTCGAGTTTCTGTGCCGCGCCGATGAGCTCTACGTGAGCCCCGGCCTAGCCCTGGCGACACCGGCCCTGCAAGCCGCAGCGGCCCGTGGCGTGAAGCTGTCCGGCGATATCGACCTGTTCGCGCGTAACGCGAAGGCGCCGATAGTAGCCATCAGCGGTTCCAACGCGAAAAGCACCGTGACCACACTGGTCGGTGAGATGGCGATGGCGGCCGGCAAGCGCGTGGCCGTGGGCGGTAACCTCGGCACCCCGGCGCTGGACCTGCTCAGCGACGACATCGAGCTGTACGTGATGGAACTGTCTAGTTTCCAGCTGGAAACCACCCATGACCTCGGCGCCGAAGTCGCCACTGTTCTGAACGTCAGCGAAGACCACATGGACCGCTACAGCGGCCTGCCGGCATATCATCTGGCCAAGCACCGGATCTTCCGCGGCGCCAAGCAATTTGTGGTCAACCGCCAGGATGCCCTGAGCCGTCCGCTGATGGGCGAGGGCATGCCCTGCTGGACCTTCGGTTTGGGCAAGCCCGACTTCAAGGCCTTCGGTATCCGCGAAGAGAACGGCGAGAAATACCTGGCCTTCGAATTTCAGAACCTGATGCCAGTGCGCGAGCTGAAAATTCGTGGTGCCCATAATCAGTCCAACGCCCTGGCGGCATTGGCGCTTGGCCATGCCGTCGGTCTGCCATTCGACGCGATGCTCTCCAGCCTGCGCACCTTCGCCGGTCTTGAACACCGCTGCCAGTGGGTGCGTGATCTCGATGGCGTCAGCTATTACAACGACTCCAAAGCCACCAACGTCGGCGCCGCACTGGCTGCGATCGAAGGGCTTGGCGCCGATATCGACGGCAAGCTGGTGCTGATTGCCGGTGGCGATGGCAAGGGCGCCGATTTCAAAGATCTCAAGGCACCGGTGGCTGCGCATTGCCGCGCCGTGGTCTTGATGGGCCGCGACTCCGACTTGATCGCCGCCGCGCTTGGTGACGCCGTGCCACAGGTGCGTGCCACCTCCTTGGACGACGCCATTGCCCAATGCAAAGCCCTGGCCCAACCAGGCGATGCGGTACTGCTGTCGCCGGCGTGCGCCAGTTTCGACATGTTCAAGAACTACGAAGAGCGCGGCCAGTTGTTCGCCCGCGCCGTGGAGGGCTTGGCATGAGCATTGATTTCAGAAACATCATTAAGCCGTACCCGTCGCCGATCATCACCGGGCGTGGCATCGACCTTGATTTCCCAATGCTCGCCGGTTGCCTCGCGCTGCTGGGCCTGGGCCTGGTGATGATCACCTCGGCGTCTTCCGAAGTGGCTGCCGTGCAGTCGGGCAACACCCTGTACATGATGATCCGTCACTTGGTGTACCTGATCATCGGTCTGGGTGCGTGCATCGTCACCATGATGATCCCCATCGCCACCTGGCAGCGTCTCGGTTGGCTGATGCTGATCGGCGCGTTTGGCTTGCTGGTCATGGTGATCGTGCCGGGTATCGGCCGCGAGGTGAACGGCTCGATGCGCTGGATTGGTTTCGGCGCGTTCAACGTGCAACCGTCTGAAATCGCCAAGGTGTTCGTGGTGATCTATCTCGCCGGTTACCTGGTGCGTCGTCAGAAGGAAGTGCGCGAAAGCTGGATGGGCTTCTTCAAACCATTCATCGTGCTTTTGCCCATGGCCGGCCTGTTGCTGATGGAGCCCGACTTCGGCGCCACCGTCGTGATGATGGGCGCGGCCGCGGCGATGCTGTTCCTCGGCGGCGTGGGCTTGTTCCGCTTCAGTTTGATGGTGGTGCTGGCAGTGGCGGCCGTGACCATCCTGGTGCAGGCGCAACCCTACCGGATGGCGCGTCTGATTACCTTTACCGACCCGTGGTCCGACCAGTTTGGCTCCGGCTATCAATTGACCCAGGCGTTGATCGCCTTTGGTCGTGGTGAGTGGCTGGGCGTTGGCCTGGGCAATAGCGTGCAGAAGCAGTTCTACCTTCCGGAAGCCCACACCGACTTCGTGTTCTCGGTACTCGCCGAAGAGTTGGGCGTGGTTGGTTCGCTGTGCACCGTCGCGCTGTTTGTGTTCGTGTGTGTACGCGGCATGTACATCGGCTTGTGGGCCGAGAAGGCCAAACAGTATTTCGCCGCCTATGTGGCGTACGGCTTGTCGTTCCTGTGGATCGGCCAGTTCTTGATCAATATCGGTGTGAACGTCGGCCTGCTGCCGACCAAGGGGCTGACCTTGCCGTTCCTCAGTTACGGCGGCAGTTCGCTGGTGATTTGCTGCGCCTGTCTGGGCTTGTTGCTGCGCATTGAGTGGGAGAGTCGAACCCACTTGGGCAGCGAAGAGATGGAGTTCAGCGAAAGCGACTTCGCCGAGGAGCCGACCCATGGGCGCTAATGTGCTGATCATGGCTGGCGGCACTGGGGGCCACGTATTCCCAGCCCTGGCGTGTGCGCGCGAGTTCCAGAACCGTGGCTACACCGTGCATTGGTTGGGCACGCCGCGCGGTATCGAAAACGAATTGGTACCGAGTGCCGGCTTGCCGTTGCATCTGATCAACGTCACAGGCCTGCGCGGCAAGGGCAAGTTGTCCTTGCTCAAGGCACCTTTCGTCTTGCTCAAGGCGGTGTGGCAGGCGCGCAAGGTCATCCGTGAATTGCAGCCAGTGTGTGTGCTCGGTTTTGGCGGTTATGTAACCGGCCCTGGCGGCGTCGCGGCCAAGCTCGCCGGTGTGCCGGTGATCGTGCACGAGCAGAACGCTGTGGCCGGCACCGCCAACCGCTTGCTGGTGCCGTTGGCTGCGCGGGTGTGTGAAGCGTTTCCCAACACTTTCAGTGTGTCGGATAAGCGCCGTACCACCGGCAACCCGGTGCGCACCGAGCTGTTTATGGACATCGCCCGCGAAGCGCTCGCGGGTCGCAAGGCGCACCTGCTGATCCTGGGCGGAAGCCTGGGCGCTGAGCCATTGAACAAATTGCTACCGGAAGCGGTGGCGCAACTCCCTGTGGAATTGCGCCCGGAGATCTTCCATCAGGCCGGCAAGAACCACGATGAAATCACCGCCACGCGTTATCGCGAAGCCGGTGTCGAGGCGAACGTACAGCCTTTCATCAAAGACATGGCCCATGCCTATGGCTGGGCCGACCTGGTGGTCTGTCGCGCTGGTGCGCTGACCGTCAGTGAACTGGCCGCCGCCGGTCTGCCGTCCTTGCTGGTGCCTTTGCCCCACGCCATCGACGATCACCAGACCCGCAACGCCGAATATTTGGCCGGGGAGGGCGCTGCCTTCCTGCTGCCGCAAAGAACGACTGGCGCCGCCGATTTGGCCGCACGCCTGACCGAGGTTTTGATGCAACCGGAACGACTCAACAACATGGCGAGCACCGCAAGCCGCCTGGCCAAACCTGACGCAACCCGCACCGTGGTGGATATCTGCCTGGAGGTGGCCCATGGTTGAGAATCAGAAAGCCATGCCACAACCCGAGATGCGCCGCATCCGTCGCATCCACTTCGTCGGTATCGGCGGCGTGGGCATGTGCGGCATTGCCGAAGTGTTACTAAACTTGGGCTACCAAGTGTCCGGCTCGGACTTGAAAGAGTCGCCGGTCACCGAGCGCCTGAAGTCGTTTGGTGCACAGATTTTCATCGGCCACCGCGCTGAGAACGCCGCTGAGGCCGACGTGCTGGTGGTGTCCAGCGCTGTGAACACCTCCAACCCGGAAGTGGCCACCGCCCTTGAGCGCCGCATTCCCGTGGTGCCACGTGCCGAGATGCTGGCCGAGTTGATGCGTTATCGCCACGGCATCGCCGTCGCCGGTACCCACGGCAAGACCACCACGACCAGCCTGATCGCTTCGGTGTTCGCCGCTGGTGGCCTGGACCCGACCTTCGTTATCGGTGGCCGCCTGAATGCAGCCGGCACCAATGCCCAGCTCGGCACCAGCCGCTACCTGATCGCCGAAGCCGATGAAAGCGACGCGAGCTTCCTGCACCTGCAACCGCTTGTGGCCGTCGTGACCAACATTGACGAAGACCACATGGCGACCTACGACGGTGATTTCAACAAGTTGAAGAAAACCTTCGTTGAGTTCCTGCATAACCTGCCGTTCTACGGTTTGGCGGTGGTATGCCTGGACGATCCGGTAGTGCGTGAAATCCTGCCGCTGGTCAAGCGTCCGACCGTGACCTACGGCTTCAGCGAAGACGCCGACGTGCGTGCGATCAATGTGCGCCAGGAAGGCATGCAAACCTTCTTCACCGTACTGCGTCCTGACCGTGAGCCGCTGGATGTGTCGGTGAACATGCCGGGCAACCACAACGTATTGAATTCCTTGGCGACCATCTGCATCGCTTCCGATGAAGGCGTCAGCGATGAAGCCATCGTGGAAGGCCTGTCGCGTTTTGCGGGTGTCGGCCGTCGTTTCCAAGTCTACGGCCAACTGCCGGTAGAGGGTGGCGACGTGATGCTGGTGGACGACTACGGTCACCACCCGACTGAAGTTGCCGCAGTGATCAAGGCCGTGCGCGGTGGTTGGCCGGAGCGCCGCCTGGTGATGGTCTACCAACCGCACCGCTACAGCCGGACACGCGATCTGTATGACGACTTCGTCAATGTATTGGCCGATGCCAACGTGCTGCTGTTGATGGAGGTTTACCCGGCCGGTGAAGAGCCGATCCCGGGCGCCGATAGCCGCAAGCTGTGCAACAGCATTCGTCAGCGTGGTCAGCTTGACCCGATCTACATCGAGCGCGGTGTGGACCTGGCACCGATCGTCAAACCGCTGCTGCGCGCTGGTGACATTCTGCTGTGCCAAGGCGCAGGTGATATCGGCGGCCTTGCCCCTAAACTATTGGCGAGCCCGCTGTTTGCCGCCGAGAAGGGGAAGTCGAAATGACCACTGACTACGGCTCCCTGTTTTCGACAATCGCGCCAGCCGACTTCGGCCGTGTGGCGGTGCTGTTCGGCGGCAAGAGCGCCGAGCGCGAAGTGTCGCTCAAGTCCGGCAACGCCGTGCTCGAAGCCCTGCAAAGCGCCGGCGTGAATGCGTTTGGTATCGACGTGGGCGATGACTTCCTCGCCCGCCTGCAGGCCGAAAAGATCGACCGCGCCTTCATTATTCTTCACGGCCGTGGCGGTGAAGACGGCAGCATGCAGGGCCTGCTGGAATGCGCCGGTATTCCTTACACTGGCAGTGGCATCCTCGCCTCCGCACTGGCCATGGACAAGCTGCGCACCAAGCAGGTGTGGCACAGCCTGGGTATTCCAACCCCGCGTCACGCTGTTCTGTGCAGCGAAGACGATTGTATTTCTGCAGCCAAGGAACTGGGCCTGCCTTTGATCGTCAAACCAGCCCATGAAGGCTCCAGTATCGGCATGGCCAAAGTGAACTCGGCCGCCGAATTGATCGACGCATGGAAAGCGGCAAGTACCTACGATTCGCAAGTGTTGGTGGAACAGTGGATCCAGGGTCCCGAGTACACCATCGCCACCCTGCGTGGCCAAGTATTGCCGCCTATCGCATTGGGCACGCCCCACACCTTTTACGACTACGACGCCAAGTACCTGGCATCCGATACCCAGTATCGGGTCCCGTGCGGCCTTGACGCAGCCAAGGAACAGGAATTGATGGATCTCACGGCGAAGGCCTGTGAGGCGCTGGGTATCGCCGGCTGGGCGCGGGCAGACGTGATGCAGGATGACCAGGGGGAATTCTGGTTCCTGGAAGTCAACACTGCGCCAGGCATGACCGACCACAGCCTGGTACCTATGGCCGCTCGCGCAGCCGGCTTGGATTTCCAGCAGTTGGTGCTGGCAATTCTTGCCGCCAGCATTGAGCCAAGAGGCTAAGGACATGAAAGGCGCATCGCTTCGTCATCAGCCCCCACAAGCACCGAGCCGCAAGCCGGTGCCACGGGGTGCCAGCCGAATGGTGGCTAAAGAGCCGATGTCGGCGCGCCTGCCGAAAGCCAACTTTGGTTTCCTCAAGGCGCTGTTCTGGCCGGTGCTGCTGGTGGCATTGGGTTTCGGCACTTACGAAGGTGCGCAGCGTCTATTGCCGTACGCCGACCGTCCGATCACCAAGATCAGCGTGCAGGGCGACTTGAGCTACATCAGCCAGCAAGCGGTGCAGCAGCGCATTGGCCCGTACCTGGCCGCGAGCTTCTTCACCATCGACCTGGCCGGTATGCGCGGTGAGCTGGAACAGATGCCGTGGATCGCCCACGCCGAAGTCCGTCGTGTGTGGCCGGACCAGGTGACGATCCGCCTGGAGGAACAACTGCCCGTCGCCCGTTGGGGTGATGAAGCGCTGTTGAACAACCAGGGCCAGGCGTTCACCCCGCGTGAGCTGGCCAACTATGAGCACCTGCCGCAGCTGTTCGGGCCGCAGCGGGCGCAGCAGCAAGTAATGCAGCAGTACCAGGCCTTGAGCCAGATGCTGCGGCCAATGGGCTTCTCCATTGCACGCCTGGAACTGCGTGAACGGGGTAGCTGGTTTTTGACGACCGGGGCAGGCAGTTCCGGCCCGGGCATCCAGTTGTTGCTGGGACGCGACCGCTTGGTGGAAAAGATGCGCCGTTTCATTGCCATCTACGACAAGACCTTGAAAGAACAGATTACGAACATTGCGAGCGTCGACCTGCGTTACGCCAACGGCCTTGCCGTCGGCTGGCGTGAACCGGCTGCGCCCACGGCAGCGCAACCCGCTGTCGCGAAGAATTAAGAAGAGGCAGGACCCATGGCAAACGTGCAAAGCGGCAAAATGATCGTCGGTCTCGATATCGGCACCTCCAAAGTGGTGGCGCTGGTGGGCGAGGTCGGGGAAGACGGCGCGATCGAAATCGTCGGTATTGGCACGCATCCGTCCCGGGGCCTGAAGAAGGGCGTGGTGGTGAACATCGAGTCCACTGTGCAATCGATCCAGCGCGCTATCGAAGAAGCGCAGCTGATGGCCGGTTGCCGGATTCACTCGGCGTTTGTCGGCGTCGCGGGCAACCATATCCGTAGCCTGAACTCTCACGGCATCGTGGCGATCCGTGACCGTGAGGTCAGCGCCGCCGACCTTGAGCGCGTCCTCGACGCCGCCCAGGCCGTGGCGATCCCGGCCGATCAGCGCGTGCTGCACACCCTGCCGCAGGATTACGTGATCGATAACCAGGAAGGCGTTCGCGAGCCTCTGGGCATGTCGGGCGTACGTCTGGAAGCCAAGGTCCACGTGGTGACCTGCGCTGTCAACGCTGCACAGAACATTGAAAAATGCGTGCGCCGCTGCGGCCTGGAAATCGACGACATCATTCTTGAGCAACTGGCGTCTGCGTACTCGGTACTGACCGACGACGAGAAAGAGCTGGGCGTGTGCCTGGTGGACATCGGCGGCGGCACCACTGACATCGCGATCTTCACCGAGGGTGCGATCCGTCACACCGCCGTAATCCCGATTGCAGGCGACCAGGTTACCAACGACATCGCCATGGCGTTGCGTACACCGACCCAGTACGCCGAAGAAATCAAGATCCGCTACGCCTGCGCCCTGGCCAAGCTGGCCGGTGCCGGCGAAACCATCAAGGTTCCGAGCGTGGGCGACCGTCCACCGCGCGAACTGTCGCGCCAGGCTTTGGCCGAAGTGGTCGAGCCGCGTTACGACGAGCTGTTCACCCTGATCCAGGCTGAACTGCGTCGCAGTGGCTACGAAGATTTGATCCCGGCCGGCATCGTGCTGACGGGTGGCACCTCGAAGATGGAAGGCGCGGTCGAACTGGCCGAGGAAATCTTCCACATGCCGGTCCGCCTGGGCGTGCCCCATGGCGTCAAAGGCCTGGGAGACGTGGTGCGCAACCCAATTTATTCCACCGGTGTGGGCTTGCTGTTGTACGGACTGCAAAAGCAGACCGACGGCATTTCCCTGTCGGGCCCGAGCATCCGTGACAGCTACCGCAGCGACGACGAGGCTAAAGCGCCGTTGTTCGAACGGTTGCAGGCTTGGGTAAAAGGCAATTTCTAAAGCTTTACCGCAACACCGATGTAAGCAGTAGGCGAAAAAACTAGAGATAACGAAAGGAGAGGGAACATGTTCGAACTCGTAGACAACATCCCCGCCAGCCCGGTCATCAAAGTGATCGGTGTCGGCGGTGGCGGCGGCAACGCTGTCAACCATATGGTCAAGAGCAACATTGAAGGCGTTGAATTCATCTGCGCCAACACTGATGCCCAGGCGCTGAAAAGCATCGGCGCGCGGACCATCCTGCAATTGGGCACTGCTGTGACCAAGGGCCTCGGCGCTGGCGCCAATCCGGAAGTTGGCCGTCAAGCCGCTTTGGAAGACCGTGAGCGTATTGCCGAAGTGCTGCAAGGCACCAACATGGTGTTCATCACCACTGGCATGGGCGGCGGTACCGGTACCGGTGCGGCCCCGATCATTGCCGAAGTGGCCAAGGAAATGGGCATTCTGACGGTTGCAGTCGTAACCCGTCCGTTCCCGTTCGAAGGTCGCAAGCGCATGCAGATCGCCGACGAAGGTATCCGTCTGCTGTCTGAAAGCGTCGACTCGTTGATCACCATTCCTAACGAGAAATTGCTGACCATCCTGGGCAAGGACGCAAGCCTGCTGTCCGCGTTCGCCAAGGCTGACGATGTACTGGCCGGTGCCGTTCGCGGTATTTCCGACATCATCAAACGCCCAGGCATGATCAACGTCGACTTTGCCGACGTACGTACTGTTATGAGCGAAATGGGCATGGCGATGATGGGCACTGGCTGCGCCAGCGGTCCTAACCGTGCACGTGAAGCCACCGAAGCGGCCATCCGCAACCCGCTGCTGGAAGACGTGAACCTGCAAGGCGCACGCGGCATCCTGGTGAACATCACTGCCGGTCCTGACCTGTCCCTGGGTGAGTACTCCGACGTGGGTAGCATCATCGAAGCCTTTGCTTCCGAGCACGCGATGGTCAAAGTCGGTACCGTTATCGATCCAGACATGCGCGACGAACTGCACGTGACTGTGGTTGCTACCGGCCTGGGCGCGAAAATCGAGAAGCCTGTAAAGGTTATCGACAACACCGTTCATACAAACCATGCCAGCCACGCCAGCCAATCGGCTGCAGCTCCAGCGCCTGTGCGCCCGGAAATGCCGTCGGTGAACTACCGTGACCTGGATCGTCCGACCGTGATGCGCAACCAGGCTCAGGCCGGTGCTGCGGCGTCCCGTAGCCCGAATCCGCAAGATGACCTGGACTACCTGGACATCCCGGCATTCCTGCGTCGTCAGGCCGATTGATGGAATGTATCAGGGCTATGAAGGTGATTGGTGTTCAGCAAAGGTCTGGTCTGCTATTATCGCCAGCCTTTGTTGATACCAGTTCGCAATTTGCGCTCAAGCGGTCCAAGCCATGATTAAACAACGCACCCTGAAGAATATTATCCGTGCCACAGGTGTAGGTCTGCACTCCGGGGAGAAGGTATACCTGACCCTCAAACCTGCACCTGTCGACACCGGCATCGTGTTTGTTCGTGCCGACCTGGACCCTGTGGTGCAGATTCCTGCTCGCGCGGAAAACGTTGGCGAAACCACTATGTCGACCACATTGGTCAACGGTGACGTCAAAGTGGACACGGTGGAGCACTTGCTCTCGGCCATGGCTGGCCTGGGCATCGATAACGCCTACGTCGAGCTCTCCGCGTCCGAAGTCCCTATCATGGATGGCAGCGCTGGACCCTTCGTATTCTTGATTCAATCTGCCGGCCTGGAAGAACAGGACGCAGCCAAGAAGTTCATACGCATTCTGCGGGAAGTGACAGTAGAAGACGGCGACAAGCGCGCCACCTTCGTCCCGTTCGAAGGCTTTAAAGTGAGCTTTGAGATCGATTTCGATCACCCGGTATTCCGTGACCGCACCCAAAGTGCAAGCGTGGATTTTTCCAGCACTTCGTTCGTAAAAGAAGTCAGCCGCGCCCGTACCTTTGGTTTCATGAGTGACATCGAGTACCTGCGCAAGCACAACCTCGCACTCGGCGGCAGCGTTGAAAACGCCATTGTGGTCGACGCGGATGGTGTACTGAACGAAGACGGCCTTCGCTACGAAGACGAATTCGTGAAGCACAAGATCCTCGATGCAATCGGTGACCTCTACCTGCTGGGCAATAGCCTGATAGGCGAGTTCAAAGGCTTCAAGTCGGGCCACGCCCTTAACAACCAGCTGCTGCGCAAGTTGATTGAGCAGACAGACGCTTGGGAAGTCGTGACCTTCGAAGATGCCAGCACCGCACCGATCTCTTACATGCGTCCCGTTGCGGCGGTGTAAGTAACAACTCTCTTTCTTTAGTTTTTAAAGGCTGCCTTCGGGTGGCCTTTTTTTATGGCTGTTTTTCTGGTGAACAGACTTGCTGTGGCAAGCGGGCCTGTTGTGGTGAGTAAGGCTGTGACAGCAAGTCTTCTGTGGACATTAGTCTGATGCCTCATAACAGCGTCGCTGCATCCACGATCCGATTACGCCCCGTATGCTTGGCCTCATACAACGCCTGGTCCGCACTCAGCAGCAATGCTTCCAACGACATACGACTGTGCTTATCCCAGGTGCTCATACCAATACTCACAGTAATCGGCCGCTCATCCCCGGCTATCCGCGGTAAGTGTTCGACGCTGCTGCGGATGTGCTCGGCGATTACCTGTGCGCCCTTGGCATCGGTAATCGGAAGCACCACTGCAAATTCCTCACCGCCATAGCGCGCCGCCAGATCAGCAGGGCGACGAATGTTGCCGCCGATCACTTGGGCCACGGAGCGCAAGGCTTCATCGCCCCCCTTATGGCCATGGCGATCGTTAAAAGCCTTGAAGTGGTCCACGTCAATCATCAGAAGCGTCATCGGCTCCGTTGAGCGTTGGGCGCGGTCCCATTCCAGGCGCAGGCGTTCATCCAAAATGCGGCGGTTGGGCAGGCCGGTGAGGGCGTCGGTGGCTGCCAGTTCTGACAGCACCCGTTCTGCGCGGTAGCGGCGTCGCAGTTCACGACGCAGCATCCAGGTCAGCCACAACAGGCCTATACACAGGATGCCGGTGGCGCCACTGGTCAGCAGCGCGGCGCGTTTCCAAGGGGCGAATACATCTTCACTGGACAGTGCCACTACCACGATCAGCGGTAATTCCCCGACGTTGGTGAACGTGTACAGGCGCTCCTTGCCGCTGAGAGCCGAGATGGCTTGGAAGCTGCCACTGCCTTCACTCAGCATGCGCTTGAAGTTCGGTCGCTCGCTCAAGTCCTTATCGATCATGTCACGTTCGAGCAGCGGCTGTTGGGCCAACAAAATGCCTTTGTTGTTGAGCAGGTTGACGCTGCTGCCGTTGCCGATGGTCAGGGTGTTGAACAGCTGGTCGAAATACGCCAGACGCATGGTCGCGACCGCAACGCCGGCAAATTCACCGTTGGGTCCCGATACTCGCCGGCTGAATGCCATGCGCCAGACCTGGTCAGAGTCGCAATGGATTTTGAACGGTCGGCTGATGAACAAACCGGCCTGGCTGTCCTTTACGTGCACCTGGAAATAATCGCGGTTAGAAAAATTACGCGGCGTCGGCTGCAGCGTTGATGAGTCTGCGATAACGGCGCCGTTGGGGTCCAATAACAGCACTTCGCCCTTGAAAGGCGCTGCGGTGGCGAGGTCGAACTGCACCAGATGCTGGATACTCGCGGCCACCTGGGACAGGTCTTCACGTTGTTTGGCCGCAATCAGCCCTTTGAGTGCCAGGTCATACAATTCAACGTTGCGCAGCACGTCGGCATTGATCAGTTGGGCAATGTTGGTGGTTGAACGTTTGGCTTCCTGAAGGGTGCTGGCGTGTTCGCGGACCAACAACGCCGCAACGATAATCACAATCAGGGCGACCGTGAGGCCGCTGCCCAGAATCAGAAAAAGCTCAGGATGTGCAGGCGAGGTACGAACAGGGCGTTGACTCATCGGGCAGACTTCAGCGGTGTGAATGCTGGCAGTTTAGTTCTACCCGATGAAAATTAAATCATTGGCTAAAAAGAAAGATTCCAGGGGTCAGAACACGTTGATCGGGTAGTCGATAATCACCCGATATTCATCCACGTCCCGGTCAACCGCCGAATAACCATTGCTGC
This sequence comes from Pseudomonas sp. W22_MBD1_FP4, assembly GCF_052113765.1. Taxonomy (NCBI): domain Bacteria; kingdom Pseudomonadati; phylum Pseudomonadota; class Gammaproteobacteria; order Pseudomonadales; family Pseudomonadaceae; genus Pseudomonas; species Pseudomonas sp. W22_MBD1_FP4. Next base: position 294,748 of record NZ_JBGQOI010000004.1, read on the forward strand.
CGCGGTTGGTTGCCCATTGAAAACGCATTGCCAAATCCTTGGCCTTGCCGCCTTGCACCACGTATTTCACGTCGATATCCCGTTCCCAGTGCTTGGCGTCTTTGCCATCGGCGCTGTACCAGGCGCTGTAGCCTCGGCTTTGCGGGTCGACCTTGGTCAGGTCGGTCTTGCCACTGATGTAGGACACCGCCGAGGTCAGCCCGGGCATACCGAGGCCGGCGAAGTCATAGGCGTACTTGAGCTTCCACGAGCGCTCGTTGGGGCCGTTGAAGTCCGAGTATTGTTGGGAGTTATCCAGGTACACGCTGTCGCCCTGAGCGATGTAGTCGAACGGCGTGTTTCCGTTGACCCGCTGGTAAGCGGCGGTGACGCTGTGATTACCCACGCCCACGGTGAAATGCAGGCTGTAGGTGTTGTTGTCGATGCCGCCGAGCAACGACTGGCCGGTGTCTTGGGTGTGGTAGTAGTGCAGACCCGGGTTGAGGCTGACCAGGTCATTGAGTGCGTAGGTGTAGTCCAGGTCGTAGTAGTACTGGTGCCACACGTCCTTGAGTTCGGAGGCGTACAGGTTGCTGGTCAGGCCGGGAATGCCGCTGAACGAAACGCCGGTCCAGTTCATGTGCTGGCTGTCGGTGTTAGTCGGCAGCGCGCCGTAGCTGGTGCCAATGCGACGGTGGCCGCTCTGGTTGTAGAGCTTGGTGAAGCTGGCCTGGCCGCCTTCGAACATCCAACCGTCGAAGCTGTGATTGCTTAGGCTCACGCCGCGGAAAGTCTGCGGCAGCATGCGCGTCTGGCCGCCCGCGATGACCGGGTTGTTGAGGAACAGATCACCGGCCTTCAACTCGGTATCAAAGGCACGCATCTTCAAAGTAGCGCCAGCGGTGGAGAACGATCCGGGGGCTTTGCCGCTGCCGTCAGTACTGCCGTAGGGAAGAATGCTGGAGCCGTCAGTGCCGCCACCGCCGTCGAGTTTGAGGCCGAGCATGGCGTGGGCATCCAGGCCGAAGCCGACGGTGCCTTGGGTGTAGCCGGATTCGAAAGTGCCGAGAAAGCCTTGGCCCCACTCCTTGCTGTCATCGGTATGAATGTCACGACGGTCGCGGTTCATGTAGTAGTTGCGGGTGTTGATGTTGAGGTGCGATCCCTCGATAAAACCTTCAGTGGCGGTAGTGTCTGCCGCGTGGGCAAGGGGGACGATCGTTGCTGCAATCGCGAGGAATAACGGGGTGAACGTCAGCGAGTTCTTCACCGGTAAGGCTCCTTTGGTCTATCGAAAACGGCCAATGTCGTGGGGGTGTGCCTGGCCTTTTTTACGGCAAAAAAAAGCCGCTGATATCAGCGGCTTTAAGACAGATTCCCAGTGTAGAGCCCTGGAAATAAGTCGAGGGAAATTCGGGTAAGCGGGTAGCTGCCTTTGCCGCCGCGCTCATCGATGCGTCAAATTAACGCAGGTGAGCGGTACGATATAGAGTGTAACAAGAGAATGACTGTTGCCCAAATCGCAACAGTGATTGGATCTGATTCCATGTGGGCGGCCTACATCGGCAGAGTAATGCCGAAGGTATTGCCCCCCTGTTCGCTGCGCACAAACACGTCGCCACCGTGCATCAACGCAATCGCCTTGACGATCGCCAGCCCCAATCCATGATTCGCCCCGCTGTTGCTACGCGAGGCGTCCACCCGATAGAACCGCTCGAACAACCGCGGCAGGTGCTCGCCGGCAATTGCCTCGCCGGGGTTGGTCACGGCGATGGCCACCTGATGCTCCAGCACATCAATGTTCACGTCGATCACCTGCCCCGGCGCCGTGTGCTGAACTGCATTGCTCAACAGGTTGATCAGCGCACGGCGCAGGTGGGCTTTTTCGATCTGTACCTGGGCGTCGCCGTGGACCTGCACCCGCACCTGAGCGTCTTCGAGAATGAAGTCCAGGTAGTCGAGCGTGGTCGCCACCTCATCGGCCAGGGAGCTTTCGATCAGCTTGGTGGCCTTGCTGCCCTGGTCGGCGCTGGCGAGGAACAGCATGTCGTTGACGATCGAACGCAGGCGTTCCAGCTCTTCCAGGTTCGACTCCAGCACTTCCAGATAATGCTCGGCCGAACGCCCTCGGGTCAGCGCCACTTGGGTCTGGCCGATCAGATTGGTCAGCGGTGAACGCAGTTCATGGGCCACATCGGCGTTAAAGGATTCCAGGCGCGAGTAGGCCTGCTCAACGCGGTCGAGGGTGGAGTTGAACGAGTTGACGAACTGCTTGAGCTCCGGGGGAAGCGGCGACAGTTGCAGGCGTCCGGAGAGTTTTGGCGGCGCGAGTTTGCGCGCTTCATCCGAGAGTCTACCCAGGGGCTTGAGGCCAATGCGCGACACCCAGAACCCCAACAGCGCAGCCAGCACCACGCCAACCAGCGCCAGGCTGACCAATGCCACCAGCAAGTGATGCTGAGTGGCGCGGAAGTTCTCGGTGTCGATGGCAATCATGAAGCGCAACGGCGGGCGCTGGTCCTTGGCTGGAAACTGGCTCACCAGCACTTTGAACGGATGGGTGTAGCCCGGCAGATGCAAATCGCGCTTGCCGCTGGGGCCCTCGGCGAAGGCGCGGATCTGCGCATCCGGTTCGCCATACTCGAAGTTCGGATCAGTGCTGACTACCCAGAAGCGGATGCGCTTGTCTTCCTCACTCAATAGTTTGAGCTTGGCCTTGATCTTCACCCAATGGTCCGGCGTACCGAAGCGGTTCACCGAGGACTCCAGCACGCTGTAGCGCGCATCCAGTTCCGCGCCCGGCAACAATCCGAGGCTGCGGTCGACCTGCTGGTACAGCGCGCCACCGATCAACACAAATATCAGCAGCGCCACCAATGTGAACATGCCACTCAGGCGCAGGGCGATGGAATTAGACGGCACTGCGGTTCTCCAGCACATAACCCATGCCACGAATGGTGTGCAGCAATTTGTGTTCGAAGGGCCCATCCAGCTTGGCGCGCAGGCGCTTGATCGCGACTTCGACCACATTGGCGTCGCTGTCGAAATTGATGTCCCAAACCATCTCTGCAATCGCTGTCTTGGACAGAATTTCACCCTGGCGCCGTGCCAACACGCTGAGCAGCGAGAACTCCTTGGCCGTCAGGTCCAGGCGCACACCGTTGCGGCTGGCTTTGCGGCTGATCAGGTCAATCCACAGGTCGGCGACGGTGACTTGCACCGGCTCATGACCACCGCTGCGCCGGGTCAGGGCTTGCAGGCGCGCCACCAGTTCGAGAAACGAGAACGGCTTGCCCAGATAATCGTCGGCGCCCTCGCGCAGCCCGCGTATGCGGTCTTCCACGCGCTCGCGGGCGGTGAGCATGATCACTGGCGTCTGCTTGCGCGCACGCAAGGCACGCAGTACGCCAAAGCCGTCGAGGCCGGGCAGCATCACGTCGAGCACGATCACCGCGTAATCGTTCTCCAGCGCCAAGTGGAGACCTTCGACGCCTTCGCGGGCCACGTCGACGGTGTAGCCCTGTTCCGTCAGGCCGCGGTGCAGGTAGTCGGCGGTTTTTTCTTCATCTTCAACAATCAGTACGCGCATGACCCGCCTCAGTGTGTGGTCGCCAGCTCGGCAGCTGGTTTGGGCCGGTGGAAAAAACGCTCAAGGTACAAGTATATGACCGGCGTGGTGAACAGCGTCAGCGCCTGGCTCACCAGCAGACCGCCGACCACGGCTATCCCCAGCGGCTGGCGCATTTCTGCACCCGGTCCGCTGCCGACCATCAGCGGCACCGCGCCGAGCAGGGCGGCGAGTGTCGTCATGATGATCGGGCGGAACCGCGTCACGCAGGCTTCATAGATCGCTTCTTCCGGCGGTAGCCCGCGCACGCGCTGGGCCTCCAGGGCGAAGTCGATCATCAGGATGCCGTTCTTCTTCACGATGCCGATCAACAGCACCAGGCCGATCAACGCCATGATCGAAAAGTCCTGCCCCATTAACCACAACATGATCAACGCGCCCAAACCGGCCGAGGGCAAGGTGGAAATAATCGTCAGCGGGTGCACGAAGCTCTCATACAGCACCCCAAGGATGATGTAGACCGCCACCAGCGCCGCAAGGATCAGCCACGGCTGGCTGGCCAGCGAGCTTTGGAACGCCTGTGCCGCGCCCTGGAAGTTGCCGATGATGGTCGTCGGCATGCCGATTTCATTCTTGGCCTGGTTGAGCATGACGACCGCATCACCCAACGCCACGCCGGGCGCCAGGTTGAACGACAGGTTGGCAGCCGGGAACATGCCGTCATGGCTGATGGACAACGGCCCCACGGTGGGCGGGTCGACCTTGGCCAGTGCCGACAGCGGCACCATTTCGTTGGTCAGCGGCGAGCGCAGGTAGAAGTAGTTCAGGCTCTCGGCCTTGCCCCGTTGTTGGGTGTCCAGTTCCAGCACCACCTGGTACTGGTTGATCTCGGTCTGGAACTCGTTGATCTGGCGCTGGCCGAAGGCGTCATACAGCGCCTGGTCGACATCGGTCGCGTTCAGGCCAAAGCGTGCGGCCGCCTGACGATCGATGCTGATGTGGGTGATGCTGCCGCCCAGTTGCAGGTCGTTGGACAGGTCGCGAAACGCCGGGTTGGCACGCAGTTTTTCGGTGAGGCGCTGGGTCCAGGTGTTGAGCGTCGGGCCGTCGTTGCTCTTGAGCACGTATTGGTACTGGGCACGGCTGGGGCCGGAGCTGAGGTTGATGTCCTGGCCGGCACGGAGGTACAGCACGATGCCCGGCACTTTGGCCAGTTTCGGGCGGATGCGGTCGATGAACTGGCTGGCCGAAACATCTCGATCACCCCGGTCTTTCAGGGCGATCCAGAAGCGCCCGTTGGCGATAGTCTGGTTGCTGCCCGTCACCCCCACCGAATGGGAAAACGCCTGCACCGCCGGGTCATCCTTGACGATCTCAGCCAAGGCTTTGTGCTTGGCGACCATGTCCGGGTACGACACATCGGCCGCCGCTTCGCTGGTGCCGAGCACAAAGCCGGTGTCCTGTACCGGAAAGAAGCCCTTGGGGATAAACACGTAGCCGACCACGGCCAGGGCCAGGGTCACCACAAAAATGGCGGCCATGGTGCGTTGATGGGCCAGTGCGCGGCGCAGGTTGCGCGAGTATCCGGCCAGCAGGCGTTCGCTGAAGCCGGGTTTGGCGTGGGCGGGGTGGGTCGGGGCGCGCATGAACAGCGCGGCCAAGGTTGGCGCCAGGGTCAACGAGACCACCACCGAAATCAGGATGGTCGACGTCGCCGTCAGCGCGAACTCCTTGAACAAGCGCCCGACCACGCCTCCCATGAATAGCAGCGGAATAAACGCCGCCACCAGCGAGAAGCTGATGGACACCACCGTAAAGCCGATCTCCCCAGCGCCCTTGATGGCCGCTTCGCGTTTGTCGAGGCCCGCTTCCAGATGGCGGTGGATGTTTTCCACCACCACGATGGCGTCGTCCACCACGAAGCCCACGCTGATGACAATCGCCACCAGGGTCAGGTTGTTCAGGCTGAACCCCATCAGGTACATCACCGCGAAACTGGCGACCAGCGACACGCCGAGCACGCTGGACACAATCAGCGTCGCCGACAACTGGCGCAGGAACAACGCCATCACCGCCACCACCAGCAGGATGGCGATCAGCAGCGTCACTTCCACCTCATGCAGCGAGGCGCGGATGGTCTTGGTGCGGTCGGTCAGTACGCTGACCTGCACCGACGCCGGCAACATGCCTTGCAGGCGCGGCAGTTCAGCCTGGATGCGGTCCACGGTTTCGACGATGTTTGCGCCGGGCTGGCGCGAGATCACCAGGTTTACGCCGGGTGTATCACCGGACCAGGCTTGCACGTAGGCGTTTTCCGAACCGTTGATGACTTTGGCGATATCGCGCAGTTGAACCGGTGCACCGTCCTTGTAGGAAACGATCAGTTGGGCGTAGTCCTCCGGGTGAAACAGCTGGTCGTTGGTCGACAAGGTCGACACGCTGTTTTCCCCATAGATCGCGCCCTTGGCCAGGTTGAGGCTCGATTGCTGGATTGCCAGGCGCACATCGGCCAGGGTGAGGCCGATGGCGGCGAGTTTGTCAGGCGAGGCCTGCACGCGTATCGCCGGGCGTTGCTGGCCGGTGATGTTGATCTGGCCCACACCGTCAATCTGGCTGATCTGCCGCGCCAGCAGGGTTTCCACGTAGTCACTCAGCTCGGTGCTCGGCATGCTGTCGGAGCTGACGCTGAGGATCAGTACCGGGCTGTCCGCCGGGTTGACCTTTTTCCAGGTCGGCAGGCTCGGCATGTCGCTGGGCAGCTTGCCCGACGCGGTGTTGATCGCCGCCTGCACTTCCTGGGCGGCGGTGTCGATGCTCTTGTCGAGTGTGAATTGCAGGGTCAGCAGGCTTGAGCCCAGGGCACTGCTGGAGGTCATCTGGGTCATGCCGGGGATGGCACTGAATTGCACTTCCAACGGCGTGGCCACTGATGAGGCCATGGTGTCCGGGCTGGCGCCGGGCAATTGTGCGGTGACCTGGATCGTCGGAAATTCCGCTTCCGGTAGTGGGGCGATGGCCAGGCGAGGGAAGGCAATCATCCCGAGCAGTACCAGGGCGAAGGTCAGCAGCAGGGTGGCGACCGGGTGGTCGACGCACCAGGCTGAAGGCGAGCGGCTCATGGCTGCACCTTGGCATCGACGGTCTGGATCACTTGCGGTGGTTCTTTGAGCACCTCCACCTGAGCACCGGCCTTGAGTCGCGACTGGCCATCACTGACCAGCACGTCACCGGCTTGCACACCCGTGATGATGTTCACATCGCTGTTTTGATAGGTGACCTGCACCGGCACCACCTCAACCTTGTCCCCCTTGACCCGGTACACGAAGTGCGAATCCAGGCCGCGTTGCACCACGGTCGGCGGCACCACCAGGGCATTTTTGTCGAGGGCGGTCTGGATTTTGATGGTCACCAGTTGCCCCGGCCACAGGCGCTGGGAGGCGTTGCTGAACTCAGCCTTGGCGCGCAGTGTGCCGGTGGTGGAGCTGATCTGGTTGTCGATCAGGCTCAAATGGCCTTCACCGAGCAAGTCGCCGGTCTGGCCGTCGGTGTCAGCGCCCAGATAGGCGTCGACACTCGCCGGGGCAGGCGCGGCGATCAGGCCTTGCAGGGTCGGGAGCATCTGCTGCGGCAGCGAGAACTCAACGGCAATCGGGTCGATCTGGGTCACTGAGAACAGGCCCTGGGTATCACTGGTGCGCAGGAAATTGCCCGCGTCCACGTTACGAATACCGACGCGGCCACTGACGGGGGAGCGGATCTGGGTGTAGGAAAGCTGGACCTGGGCCGAATCGATTGCGGCCTGGTTGCCTTGGGCGGTGGCCTTGAGCTGGTTGACCAGAGCTTGTTGCTGGTCATAGGTCTGCTTGGACACGCCGTCGTCGATACTCAACTCCTTGTAGCGCTTGAGGTTGACCAGCGCTACCTGCAGTTGCGCCTGGCTCTCGCCCAACTGCGCCTTGGCCTGGTCGAGACTGGCGCGAATCGAGCGGTCATCAATGGTCGCCAGCAGGTCGCCGACCTTGACCCGTTGGCCTTCCTTGACCAGCAATTGGGTCAGGATGCCGTCGACTTGCGGGCGAATCACCACGCTGTGCAGCGATAACACCGTGCCAATGCCGCTGACAAAACGCGGGATATCCTGTTGCACCACGCTCACCACCCGGACCGGGATCGCGGTCGGTACTGCCAGCTTGGTCTTGGCCGGCCGGGTCAGCGCCCAGGCTGCAATCGCTACGACCACGAGGACACCCACAATCAGGGCGGTTTTTCGTTGAATCTGCATGGGTGAGGCGCCGGGGCAAAGGATGGGGAGAGTGAGTGATCTTTATAGCCCTTCAACCCGGTCAGCAGGGTGACTGCTAACTGACAGCGCTGTCAGCAAACTCCGACCATTCGTACAGGCGGTGGTTAAAGATCTCAGGCGCGCAGGTATACTGCGCGCCAGTGTGGCCCGCAAGCCGGCCCCGCATCATTTTCTGCACGCTCCGGAGCTTCCATGACTTCCCCGACACAACCCCCTGTTGACGCGACCGACATCGTCGATCCGGCCAGCGCTGAAGGCGTTGAAAAAGCCGAGATCCCGGCGTTTAAGTTTCCGTTCAAGCCGGGTGAGCTGGCTGGGGCCAAGAATGCCGCCCAGCCTTGGTACAAGAACGGTGCCAAAAACGGCCACACCAAGTCACCGGGCATGGCGCCGCCGGGCACCCGTCGTTCGATGGGTAAACGCTGAGGTTAACAAGTGGCACATTGTGTCGATTGTTGCCTACAGCTTCTGCTGATCTTTCTGATTGTAGGTCCACTGCCGTTTCTTGAAAGCTTGCACAGCCTTTGCTCTGCCCCCGAGGTTCATGGGGGGAGCGAGGCGACGCTGGTCTTTCCGGAAAAGGACGTTTCCCTTGGCCCTGATACACATCTGTGTAGTGCTTGCCCTGTTGTTTTCGGCTGATGCCCTTGCGGCCGATGATCAAACGCGTCGCGAAATCCGCTTCGCCGTTGCTGCGCAATTCCCCCCCTTCCAGAGCCGCGACCCGCAAGGGCAGTTGGTTGGCCTCAATATCGAGTTGGGCAATGCCCTGTGCGTGCAGTTGAATGCGCGCTGCGTTTGGGTCGACCAAGTGGTTGTCGAAGACTTCCTCTCCCTTGAAGCCAGAAAATTCGACGCGATCATGGGGATGGCGCCTACGTCGGAACGGCGGCGTTGGGTAAGCTTCACCGATAACCTCTATCCCTTTACCACCCGGCTGGTGGGCCGCAGCACATCAGGCCTGCTGCCCCATGTTAAGTCGCTCAAGGGCAAGCGGGTTGGCGTATTGCTGGGGAGCAATCGTGAAGCGTTTGCCCGTACGAAGTGGGCGCACAGGGGCGTCATCGTCAAGAGCTTCTGGCTCAATAATGATTTGGTCCGCAGTCTGATAGCCGGCGAAATCGACGCAACCCTGCAAGGCACCGTAGAAATTCGCGAAGCCTTGCTCGACACCGACGAAGGTCGGGATTTCGACTTCCTGGGCCCGCCCATTTCGGCCGCACTGCTGGGGGATGGCGTGGCGATTGCGGTGCGTAAGCCCGACACCGCACTGCGCAAGGAACTCAACTGCGCCCTCGAACAGCTGAAACAGAATGGTGAGTATCAGCGGATAATCCGGCATTACCGGTTAGACGCTGCGCCATGAGCGCTTTTGGGGTCGATAAAGAGACTATGCAGCCCGCAACGAAATAAACGCGTAGTTGGCCGGCACCTCGGTAGCAATCTGCGCCCCGGCGTCCAGCACCTGTTCGGCGATGTCCAGCCCGGACACATGAAACACCCACTCATTGGCCACGGACGGCTGATCAATTGCCAACTCAATCGCCTGGGCAAATGCGCCCATGTCCGGCAAGTACGCGGTAAATCCATCCCCCTTGAGCGCTGTGGTGCGAATGCCCAGCAAGGCGCACACCGCTTCCTTGGTCTGCACGTCATCGCGGTCTGCCTGGCGCGAACGCTGGATCAGCGCCCCGAGTTCCTGGTCCATCAGTTCGCCGCCGATGATCAACGCCGGGCCCTGTTCCCAGGATTCTGGCGGGCAATCCTTGGCGGCAGGGTTGAGCGGGATATGCGGGTTGATCTCCATCGGGTAGATGCGGCAGACCAACGGTCGACGCTCATAGATGCGACACAGGTTGTCTTCGTCAAGATTCCGGCAGCGCCCGGCGTTGTAGGCGGCAAACGTGATTGCCACAAATGCTTCGGTGTTGCCGCTGGGCACCACCACCGAACGGCGTTCGGCGTGCTCGCGTTGCTGTTGGGGCAGGCCCAGTCCGCTACCGAGGAATCCCTCCACCAGAACAATGACGTTACCGCCGTCCGCCGCCCACATACGGGCTTCGGCGAGGGTCAGGGGGACGTGGTGGTCGGTGCAGCATTTACCGCAACCGACGCAGGAGAAATGGGTGTTCATGGCGGATCTGTCACCAGGCTAGGTCAGAGGGCACGCAGTTACGGTGACGGGTTTTTACCTCTTTCCACCGGTACGATTCTCTGGAAGCAAGTTATGCGCCAGCGCCTGTCAGTCCTCTTCGACCGCGTCGCGCAGTACAAACACCATACCCGCGCTCTCGTACAGCTGCCGGGCGCGTAGGTTGCTTTCCAGTACCTTGAGGTCCACATAGGGTTCACCACGTTGTTTGAACACCTGGAAGGTGTGCAGCAATAACGCGCGGCCCTGCCCCTGGCCTTGAGCGCAAGGATGTATGGAGAGGTTCTTGATGAAGGCGCTGGTCCAGCACTGGGCTACGCCGAGAATACCGTCGGCGTTGCTGGCGACCAGGCACAGCGTGGGGTCGAATTCGGCATCTGTGACGAACTGTTGCCGCCATTCATCGAGGTTGGCGACACGACCACCGCCCTGATCCTGGGTCATGCGCAGTACGGCGTGAATCGCTGGGGCCAACGCGTCACGGTAATGGTCCAGCACGGTCCCGGCCGGCCATTGTGGCGCGGGCAGGCCGGCAGTGAGGTCGCGGCGCAGCAGTTGGTAATACGCCGTCACCGATTACAGACCCTGTTGCGCCACGGTTTGCGCAGCCACCACCAGGCATTTGGTCAGTTCGGGGGATGAGAACTTGGTCAGTACCGCGTTGGCGCCGGCCAGGCGCGCTTTTTCGCTGTTCATCGCGCTGTCCAGGGAGGTGTGCAGCAAAACGTACAGATGCTGGAAGTCTGGCGTTTCACGCAGGGTGCGGGTCAGGGCGTAACCGTCCATCTCGGACATCTCAATGTCCGACACCACGACATTGATCTGCGCGGCGGTACCTTGCAGTTCCAGCAGCACATCAATGGCTTCCTTGGCGCTGCGCGCGGTGTGGCAGGTCAGGCCGAGGTTGCGCAGGGTATGAACCGACTGCTGCAGGGCGACCTGGCTGTCATCCACCACCAGAATCCGCGCATTGCCGAGCACTTCGGCTTCTTCCATGGTCAAGTCGGTGGGCGCCGCTTCAATCGGTGCCGGCGCGATGCCGTGGATGACTTTTTCGATGTCCAGCACCTGCACCAGGCCGCCTTCCACCTGAGTTACCCCAGTGATAAACGCACGGTTGCCGCCGGAGCCGTAGGGTGGCGGGCGGATGTCGGTCGTCAGGCAGTGCACGATCTTGCTCACCGCCTGCACATGCAGACCCTGTTTGGAACGGCTCACGTCAGTGACAATCAGGCAGCCGCCGTTCGGGTCTTCCAAGGGCCGTTCGCCCAGGGCGCGGCTCAGGTCGATCACTGACAGCGAGGCACCGCGCAGGGTGGCGATGCCTTTAACGTTCGGATGAGACTCCGGCAGTTTGGTCAGCGGCGGGCAGGGAATGATTTCGCTGACTTTCAGCAGGTTGATGGCCATCAGCTTGCCGCTGCGCAAGGTAAAGAGCAGAAGTGAGAGTGAGTCTGCGCGGGCTTTGGTGGTGGACATAAAAACCTTCTGTGGATCAGGGATGACGATCTATGAAAGGTTATCGACCCAGCCGCTGGAAACTGTAGGCGCGATCAGGGCCCTTAACATCAGCCCTTCCAGACCTGCGGGTTCACCAAATCCTGCGGACGCTCGCCCAGCAGAGCACTGCGCAGGTTGTCCAACGCGCGGTTGGCCATGGCCTCACGGGTTTCATTGGTTGCCGAGCCGATATGCGGCAGGGTCACCGCGTTGCTCAATTGGAACAACGGCGACTGCGCCAGTGGCTCCTGCTCATACACATCCAGCCCGGCGCCGCGAATGGTCTGGTCCTGCAGGGCCTGGATCAGCGCCGGTTCGTCTACCACCGGGCCACGGGAGATGTTGATCAGAATCGCGCTGGATTTCATCAGCCCCAGCTCGCGCGTGCTGATCAGGTGACGGGTCTTGTCGCTCAGCGGCACCACCAGGCAGACGAAATCCGCCTCGGCCAGCAACTGGTCCAGGCTACGGAATTGCGCGCCCAACTCCTGTTCCAGCTCCAGCTTGCGGCTGTTACCGCTGTACAGAATCGGCATGTTGAAGCCCAGGCGCCCGCGACGGGCCACGGCCGCGCCGATATTGCCCATGCCGACGATGCCCAGGGTCTTGCCGTGTACATCACAGCCAAACAACGGCGCGCCGACGCTGGCTTTCCACTGACCGGCCTTGGTCCAGGCGTCCAGCTCTGCCACTCGGCGCGCGCTGCTCATCAGCAGGGCGAACGCCAGGTCGGCGGTGCTTTCGGTGAGTACGTCAGGGGTGTTGGTGAGCATGATCCCGCGCTCGTTGAAGTACGCCACGTCGTAGTTGTCGTAGCCCACTGACACGCTGGACACCACCTCCAGTTTGCTCGCGCCTTCGAGCTGCGCACGGCCCAACTTGCGACCCACGCCGATCAAACCGTGGGCGTGGGGCAGGGCTTCATTGAACTGCGCATTGATTTCGCCCAGCTTGGGATTAGGCGCGATCACCTCGAAATCCTGTTGCAGGCGTTCGATCATGGCTGGGGTGACGCGGCTGAAGGCGAGGACAGTCTTTTTCATGGCAGGCGGGCTCATCGACTACGGAAGAATGCCAAGCAAGCTAACATTCCTTGCCACTGTTGTCAGGACACGGCAGACCTAAAGTGGGCAGGGAAACATGTAGGAGGGGGCTTGCTCCCGATAGCGGTGCGTCAGTCGCCAGATGTATTGACCGATCCACTGCCATCGGGGGCAAGCCCCCTCCCACATTTGACCTGTATCGCCTGGTAGCAATCAGTTCGCCAGGCGCGCACCGCTCAGGCTGCCACTCAACTCGTACGCCACCAGCTCTGCCTGATGCGCCGCCAGGATCTCCGGCAACGAACCGCGCAGGTATTCCACCCAGGTCTTGATCTTCGCATCCAGGTATTGGCGCGAGGGGTAGATGGCGTACAGGTTCAGCTCCTGGGAACGGTAGGTGGGCATGACCCGCACCAAGGTGCCATTACGCAGGCCTTCAATGGCCGCATACACCGGCAACAGGCCGACGCCCATGCCGCTGGTGATCGCGGTTTTCATCGCGTCCGCCGAGTTCACCAGAAACGGCGAGGTATTGATCGCCACGCTTTCCTGGCCTTCGGGGCCGTTGAAGGTCCACTTGTCCAACTGAATCACTGGGCTGACCAGGCGCAGGCAGGCATGGTTGAGCAAGTCCTGGGGGCGCTGTGCACAGCCCTTGGCCTTGACGTAGTCGGGCGAGGCGCAGGCGATGCTGTAGGTGATGCCCAGGCGTTGGGAGACGAAGCCTGAATCCGGCAGTTCGCTGGCCAGCACGATGGACACGTCATAGCCCTCGTCCAACAGGTCCGGCACGCGGTTGGCCAGGGTCAGGTCGAAGGTCACGTCCGGGTGGGTGCGGCGGTAGCGGGCAATGGCGTCGATTACGAAGTGCTGGCCGATACCGGTCATGGTGTGCACTTTCAACTGTCCGGCGGGGCGCGCATGGGCGTCGCTGGCTTCGGCCTCGGCTTCTTCGACGTAGGCCAGGATCTGTTCGCAGCGCAGCAGGTAGCGTTTACCTGCTTCGGTAAGGGCAATGCGCCGGGTGGTGCGGTTGAGCAAGCGGGTTTGCAGATGGGCCTCCAGATTGGAGACCGCGCGCGAGACGTTGGCCGTGGTGGTGTCCAGTTGGGCGGCAGCGGCGGTGAAGCTGCCGGCTTCGGCCACGCAACTGAAGGCGCGCATGTTTTGCAAAGTGTCCATGGAGTGTTCTCAGGGGAGATAACAAATTGTGACAGAAAGTTACGCCGTCCAGTGATCCCTACCAACGGATTATCGCTTGAACGGTAACAAAGATTCACAGGAATGCCAGCTTATCGCCATTCCTCCCGCCCCCTAGAATTGCGCCACCTTCCCCGCTTCACCACCTCAGGAATTCGCTTGCCGTGCCGCGTCGCATCAGCAGAGAGCTGAAGACTCTCAGTGTTTGGGCCTTATCGTTAGCAATCAGCGGCTGCATCGGAACCGGAGGAATCGCCCCCCAAGGCCACGCGTTGAACGCCAATACCCTGGCCACCGACGAAGCGATCCAGAGCGCCGCCCAGGACGCCCATTGGCCCACCGCGCAATGGTGGCAAGCCTACGGCGACCCGCAACTCAACCATTGGGTCGAACTCGCCACGCACAGCAGCCCGAGCATGGCCATCGCCGCCGCGCGGGTGCGAGAAGCGCGGGCGATGGCCGGGGTTGCCGAGTCGGCCGAGTCGTTGCAGATCAACAGCGACACCACCCTCAAGCGCCACAACTGGCCCAAGGATCAGTTCTACGGCCCCGGCGAACTAAGCGGCGCCAACACCTGGGATAACAACTCATCCTTGGGCCTGAGCTACGCCCTCGATCTGTGGGGCCGCGAAAGCAACGCCACCGAGCGTGCCGTCGACCTGGCGCACATGAGCGCTGCCGAGGCGCGCCAGGCCCAGTTGGAATTGCAGAGCAACGTGGTGCGCGCCTATATCCAGCTGTCGTTGCACTACACCAACCGCGATATCGTCGCCGCTACGTTGGCCCAGCAACAGCAGATCCTCGACCTGGCCAACAAACGCCTTGATGCCGGGATCGGCACCCACTTCGATGTAAGCCAGGCCGAAACCCCGCTGCCGGAAACCCACCGCCAACTGGACGCCCTCGACGAAGAAATCGCCCTGAGCCGTAACCAACTGGCGGCCTTGGCGGGTAAAGGCCCGGGGGAGGGCGCGCAGTTGCAACGGCCGAGCTTGTCCCTTGCCGCGCCACTGAAACTGCCGTCCACCCTGCCTGCGCAGTTGCTCGGCCAGCGCCCGGATGTGGTCGCCAGCCGTTGGCAAGTGGCGGCCCAGGCGCGTGGCATCGATGTGGCTCACGCGGGTTTTTATCCCAACGTGGATCTGGTTGGCAGCCTCGGCTACATGGCCACCGGCGGCGGCATGCTGGAGTTTCTGGCGGGCAAGAAATTCAACTACAACGTCGGTCCGGCGATCACCTTGCCGATCTTCGACGGCGGCCGCTTGCGTGCCGAGTTGGGTGAAGCCAGCGCCGGTTACGACATCGCCGTTGCTCGTTACAACCAGACCCTGATCAATGCGCTCAAGGGCATCAGCGACCAGTTGATCCGCCGAGAATCCATGGACAAGCAACAAGGCTTCGCCGCGCAATCGGTGGCCTCGGCGCAGAAAACCTATGACATCGCGATGATCGCCTACCAGCGCGGCCTCACCGATTACCTCAATGTGCTCAACGCCCAGACCCTGTTGTTTCGCCAGCAACAGATCGAGCAGCAGGTCCAGGCCGCGCGTTTGAGCGCACACGCCGAACTGGTAACCGCCCTGGGCGGTGGCCTCGAAGCAGGCAAGGACGCACCGCAGAACGCCAAGACCCTCCCGAGCAAAACCCCGGCGGCCCTCGCCGTATTCGATCACTGAGTAGGTTGTAATGACTCCCTTGCCTGCACCGCTGCGCTGGCTGCATTCCCTTGAGTGGCGCCGTGGTTTTTTCGACTGGGCACGCAGCGACGGCGTGACCTGGGTGTACATCTTCAAGGTGTTGATCGCCGCGTTCCTCACTCTGTGGCTGGCCATGCGCCTGGAGTTGCCGCAACCGCGCACCGCGATGATCACCGTGTTTATCGTGATGCAGCCGCAGAGCGGCCAGGTGTTCGCCAAGAGCTTTTACCGCTTCCTCGGCACCCTGACGGGCTCTGCGGTGATGGTGTTGTTGATCGCCTTGTTTGCGCAAAACACCGAGCTGTTTCTGGGCGCCTTGGCGATCTGGGTCGGCATCTGCACCGCCGGTGCGACGCGCAACCGTAACTTCCGCGCCTATGGGTTTGTGCTGGCCGGTTATACGGCGGCGATGGTTGGCCTACCGGCGCTGGCCCATCCGGATGGCGCCTTTATGGCGGCCGTTTGGCGAGTACTGGAAATCTCCCTGGGAATTATCTGCTCCACCCTGGTGAGCGCTGCGATTCTGCCGCAGACCTCCAGCGCCGCCATGCGCAATGCCTTGTATCAGCGCTTCGGGGTGTTCGCGCAGTTCGTCACCGATGGCTTGCGCGGGCGCAGCCAGCGTGAAGGCTTCGAGGCCAGCAACGTGCGCTTCATCGCCGAAGCCGTGGGCCTGGAAGGGCTGCGCAGCGTTACCGTGTTCGAAGACCCGCATATGCGCCGACGCAATGGCCGGCTCAGTCGCCTCAACAGCGAATTCATGAGCATCACCACGCGCTTCAATGCCTTGCACCAGTTGCTCGAACGGCTGCGCACGGATGCTGCGGATCACGTGGCGGCGGCGATCAAGCCCGGCCTGCAGGACCTTGCCGAAGTGCTCGATGGGTTCTCCGGTCGCGCATTAACCAGCCCCGATGCGGCACGCCTCGTCAACCAACTGTCGGCCTACAAAGACGGCCTGCCGGCCAAGGTACGCAGCCTGCGCACGGCCTTCCAGGAAGGTGAGCCCACTGAGGCCGAGCAACTGGATTTCCATACCGCCTACGAGTTGCTTTACCGCTTCGTCGACGACCTGCACAACTACGCGCAAACCCATGCCTCACTGGCCGACCACAGCCATGCGCGGGAAGACTGGGACGAAGCCTACACGCCGAAAACCAACTGGCTGGCCTGCGCCGCTTCGGGGATTCGTGCGTCGTTTATCCTGATCGTACTCGGCAGTTATTGGGTGGCGACCGCCTGGCCCAGCGGCGCCACCATGACCCTGATTGCCGCCGCCACCGTCGGCCTGTCAGCCGCTACGCCCAACCCGAAACGCATGGCGTTCCAGATGGCCTGCGGCACCTTGATCGGCGCGTTGGTGGGCTTTGTCGAAATGTTCTTCGTGTTCCCGTGGATCGACGGCTTCCCGCTGCTGTGCGTGATGCTCGCGCCGGTGATCATCCTCGGGGCTTTCCTCGCCTCACGCCCGCAGTACGCAGGCGTTGGCGTGGGCCTGCTGATTTTCTTCAGCACGGGCTCGGTGCCGGACAACCTCACGGTTTACAACCCCTATACCTTCATCAACGACTACATCGCCATGATCATCGGCATGCTGGTGTGTGCGGCCGCCGGCGCGATCATCCTGCCGCCCAACAGCCGCTGGCTGTGGCGCCGCCTGGAGCAGGATTTGCGCGAGCAGGTGGTGTACGCGATCAGCGGCAAGCTCAAGGGTTTGGCGTCGAGTTTTGAAAGCCGCACCCGTGACCTGTTGCACCAAGCCTATGGCCTCGCCGTCGGTCAGCCGCAGGTACAACGTGATTTGCTGCGCTGGATGTTTGTTGTGCTGGAAGTCGGTCACGCGATCATCGAGTTGCGCAAGGAACAAGCGATCCTGCCAGTGCACCCGGCGTATGCCGAGTCCCAGCCGTGGCGCCAGGCGATCCGCGTGATGGGCCGCTCGCTGGTGCGGCTGTTCCTGCAACCCAGCGCGAGCAATCTGGAGCGCGGCCTGATCGCCGTCGACCACGCGATCAGCCGCGTGCAGGCCACCGACGAACCCTTCGCCCCACACTTCGACACCTCGGCGCTGCGCCGGGTGAAGAGCTACCTGCACTTTATCCGCACCTCGTTGCTCGACCCGCAATCGCCGCTGGCGGCCCTTAAAGGATCCCCCCATGCCCCGTGAAATCGCGTTCCACGGCCTCTACATGCCGACGATGACCTTGATGTTCCTGATCGCTGCAGGCCTGGCGTGGGCGCTGGACCGCTTCTTGGCCGGCTTCGACCTGTACCGTTTTTTCTGGCACCCGGCGTTGCTGCGCCTGAGCTTGTTCGTTTGCCTGTTCGGCGCCCTGGCGCTGACCGTCTACCGTTGAGAATGCCCCGATGAAAAAGTTTTTCAGCCTGCTTGCGACCCTGCTGGTATTGGCTTTGGCGATCTGGATTGGCCGCACGTTGTGGGTGCACTACATGGAAACCCCATGGACCCGCGACGGCCGGGTACGCGCCGACATCATCAACGTCGCGGCGGACGTTACCGGCGAAGTGGTCGACGTGCCCGTGCGCGATAACCAATTGGTCAAAAAGGGCGACCTGCTGATGCAGATCGACCCCGAGCACTACCGCATTGCGGTCAAGCAAGCGCAATCGTTGGTGGCCTCGCGCAAAGCCACCTGGGAGATGCGCAAGGTCAACGCCCACCGCCGCGCCGACCTCGACGCCTTGGTGATTTCCAAGGAAAACCGCGACGACGCCAGCAACATCGCCGACTCGGCCCTGGCGGATTACCAGCACGCGCTGGCACAACTCGAAGCGGCCGAACTCAACTTGAAACGCACCCAGGTCGTGGCGGCGGTGGATGGCTACGTCACTAACCTCAACGTGCATCGTGGCGACTACGCGCGGATCGGTGAAGCCAAGCTGGCCGTGGTGGATATGAACTCGTTCTGGGTCTATGGCTTCTTCGAAGAAACCAAGCTGCCCCATGTGAACGTCGGTGACAAAGCCGATATGCAGTTGATGAGCGGCGAGACGTTGAAGGGCCACGTAGAAAGCATCTCCCGAGGCATCTACGACCGTGACAACCCCGAGAGCCGCGAGCTGATCGCCGATGTGAACCCGACCTTCAACTGGGTGCGCCTGGCCCAGCGTGTGCCGGTGCGAATTCACATTGATGAAGTGCCGGAAGGCGTTTTGTTGGCGGCGGGCATCACCTGCACCGTGATCGTTAACCAAACGCCGAACTGAAATGTGGGAGGGGGCTTGCTCCCGATAACGGTGGGTCAGCTACGTATAAGCTGACTGATACTCCGCAATCGGGAGCAAGCCCCCTCCCACATTTGACCGAGTCAGGCCTTGATAAATGTTTCATGCAAATGCCGCCACAACAGCGCGCCACTCGCCTGCTTCTCAAACACCACGGTCGCGCGGCGATCGGTCCTAGTACCGCTGTCATCCACCTGAAGCTCCCGATAAGTCACCGTGGCCCCGCGCGCATGTCGGTCAATCCCGGTCATTTCACTCAAGGTGATTTTCAATCCCGGGCGCATTCCGCCCAGGCGAGTGAACAGCGCGTTGACCCCGGCGGCATTGACGCGTGTGCCGGTGGCGGGGGCGATCATGCTGAACTCTGGCGAGAAGCGCGCAAGCAGGTTTTGCAGGGTGCCTTCTGGCGCAACCCCGGCAAACCATTGCTCGATTTCGACGTGGGTCTGGATCACTTCTTCAAAAAAATCGCTGTAATCGATCATCAGGGAGACTCACTGGCAGGGTGGAGCAATGTGCGGACCCTGGACGCATCCAGGCGCAGCACTGCAAAAAGAGGCAGCAGGGTCAAGGCTGCTGCAATCGTGAAGGTTAAGGCGTAAGAATCCAAGGCCGACAACAGCGCACTGAGTGCGGCTGCGCCCAGGCAAAAGCTGATTTGCCGATTGATATTCCACAAAGCGCTGGCGTGGCCCATGCGTTCGGCGGGGATGTCGAGAAACGCCAGCGTCTGTGCCGTGCTGCTGCACAAGCTGCCGCCCAGGCCCATCAAGGCGTAGGCCGGAATAATCAGGGCAGGTTCGTTCAACACCAGAATGCCGCTGCATTGCAGCGCCATGCCCGCCATCAGCAACGGTTTTGGCCCGCAGCGATTGAACAGTTTTTTGCCGAGGAAAATCGCCAGTGCCGAGGCCATTGCCCAAGGCAGCATCAGCGCACCGGTTTGGGTGGCGTCGTATCCAAGGTCGTGAAGGTAGAGGATGGCGATCAGGCTGGTGCCGATGAATACGCCGGGAATGAACAAATAGACCAGCATGGCGATTCGCAGCATAGGGCTGCTGACCTGTTTGAAAATACGGCTCACCTCCAGCTTGGGACGTACACGCGTGGGGGTGTCGGGTTTTATCCACAGCTGTGCGAGCAGCAAGGTGATCAATGCCAGCGGCAGGTTGGCATAGAAGATCCAGCGCCAGGAGAGGCTGTCGACAATCAAGCCGCCCAACGCCGGTGACAGTGCGGGAACCAACAGCGCCACCGACATCACCCTGGCCGTGAGTTGGCTGCGCTCTGCGGGAGGAAAATGCCGATAAGCCATCGCCTGTCCCACGGGAATCAACAGGCCGCCACCCAACCCTTGCAATAAACGCCAACCGATCAGCGCTTCAGTCGAACTCGCCTGCCCCACCATTACCGACGCCCCGGCAAACAGCAGCAAGCTGACGACCATCAAGCCGCGCTCACCCATCATGGCTGCCAGCCATACGCTGAACGGAATAATCACGGTGAGGCCGAGCATGTAGGCGTTGCCCACCCACGCCAATTGTGTGACCGAGGCGTGCAATTCGCGGGCGATATCCGGGTAGGCGACCGTGGCGACGAACATGTTCACCAGGTCGAGGGCAAAGCCCAGTAAAAAGATCCAGGTGACTTTCGAGGGGTAGGTCATGGGCGCGATCCTGCAAGAGAGGCCGGCAGGGTAGGCATCACGGCGAGTTTGGGATACGCCGCTTTGGCTGCTACTTTGTCAAAAATATTTTGACAAAGGAGGGCGCGGCTGATGGTAAGCCTGGACCGATTCGATACGTTCAAGGCCGTGGTCGAGGCCGGCTCGCTCACGGCAGCGGCCGATCTACTGGGCCAGACCCGCGCCGTGGTCAGTTTCAACCTCAAGCGCCTGGAAGCTGAACTCGGCGTCACCTTGCTGACCCGCAACACCCGTCAGCTGGCGCTGACCGATGCCGGCGAACGCTTCTACCTGCGTTGCACACGCGTGCTCGAAGAAGCACAATTGGCCGTGGAAGAAGCCCGCTCGGAGCATGCCCAGCTCAAGGGCACCCTGCGCATCACCACCACAGTGGAATATGCGCTGGCCGTGGTTGCCCCGGCGGTGGAAGCTTTCCGCAGCCAGCACCCGGACTTGAACATTCACTTATCCACATCCTCCACTCACGCTGATTTGATCTCCGAGCGCTTTGATGTGGCAATAAGATTGGGGCGGCTGCTGGATTCCAATCATCGCGCGGTGCAGTTGTCGACGTTCGAGGTGTTTGCGGTAGCGGCGCCAGCGCTTGCCGGGGCGCAAACGCTGGATGAGCTGGAACACATGCCCAAGCTGGGCCATGGCCGTTTGACGGAACTGAGCGTGACCGACCCTTCGGGTGGCGAGCATCAGTTCCGCACCGGGCCCGCTGCACTGGTGGCCGACAGCGCAGCAGTGCTCCAGGCGTTTGCCGTGCGCGGCCATGGAGTGGCAGTCCTGCCGCAATGGCTGGTACAGGATGACCTGGAGGCTGGGCGATTGATCCGCTTGCTGGCAGATCATCGTTTCGCCCCACAGGGGGTTTATGGGGTGTATCCGGACACGCGGCACCTGCCCCTGAAAGTGCGGGCGTTTATTGATTTTATGAAGGGTTAAAGCTTTCCGGCCAAGCCGAAGCGCTTTTTCAATACGGTCTCAAGCAACCCCTTGGGCAACAACGCCGCCATCAACGGCAACGCCCGGCTGCCGTTGCCCGAGCGCAACAGGCGCGGCGGCTGTGGTTGTTGCACCGCCTTGAGCACATCCGCCGCAAACACGCTGGCTGGGGTGGGCTTGTCCTGAGAGGCCTGGCTGCGTGCACGGATACCTTCGCGCAACGGCCACCACGGCGATTTTTCGTTGATCAACAGCTCGGCCTGGGCGCCGGCGTTTTTTGCAAAGCTTGTATCGATGGCACCGGGTTGCACTTCCATCACTCGGATGCCAAAGGGTGCCAGCTCCATGCGCAAAGCATCGCTCAAGGCATGCACTGCTGCCTTGGAGGCGCAGTAGGCGCCGGCAAACGGTGTGACCAATACGCCGGAAACGCTGCCGATATTTACCACCAGGCCTTTGCTGCGACGCAGTGCGGGAAAGAACGCCTGGGTCACGCCGACGATGGAAAACACATTGGTCTCGAATTGCCGCTGCATCGCTTCTGTGCCGCCATCGAGCAGCGGGCCCATGGCGCCGTAGCCGGCATTGTTGATCAACACGTCCAACTCCCCCCATTGCTCGGCCAGGTGTTGCAGGGCGGCGCTGTCGTTAACGTCCAGTTGCAGAGCGTTGAAACCGGCGGCGCTAAGGGCGTCGACGTCGTCCTGGCGGCGGGCGCTGGCCCATACGTCGAAGCCAGCAGCCTTGAAGGTATCGGCCAGGGCGCGACCGATGCCGCTGGAACATCCGGTGATGAGTACGTTGGGCATGGATCAGTCCTTTGTCAGTCCGAGAAGCTGCCTTGCAGGTGCTCGGCACGAAATTCCAGGGTTTGCGGGCGGTAACCGGGGCGCAGCGGTGGGGTGGGAAGACAATCGTCCCAAGTCGCGCCGGCCTGCAATTCGCCGGGGCCTCGATAGCGCGGGGCAGCATAGACGTTATCGGCCAGGTTGACCGTGTCGCCCGGCGCATAGGCGGCGACGCGCCAGCGCAGTTCGGTCAGCGGCACGTCGTTGCCGTTGTTGAGGGTCAATTTCAGCGGGCGGTCGGCGGGGCAGTCCTGCGGGGCGTAGGTGATGCGCAGTTCAAGGCGGGCCAGTTGCGAGGCTTCGCGGCTGTCCAGCCAGACCACCCAGACGGCCACGCAACCCAGGCCTGCTAAGGCAGCAAGGGAAACCGGAAGGGCCTTGGCCGGGTAGCGTAGCAGGAGGATCAGCCAGGTGATGATCAGGAGAACGCCGAAGAACATGGAGACCACCTCGAATAGGGAACGAGCATCCTAACTTAAGCGTAGGTGGGATTGGCTACCTTGAGTGCTGTGGTGGGCGTGCCGGCCTCATCGGGGGCAAGCCCCCTCCCACATTTATCCGCGTACAGCCTTTGGAGTGCGGTCGAATGTAGGAGGGGCAAGCCCCCGGCCACATTTATCCGCGTACAGCCTTTGGAATGCGGTCGAAGGTGGGAGGGGGCTTGCCCCCGATGAGGCCCTCACAGCCAGCGCAAATCCCAAACAAAAAGCCCCCACCCAACCCACTGCGGATAGGGGACGCAATGGGCTGGGTGAGGGCTTCTTGTACGACTGTTTTACTGCGCGATAGTTTTCACCGACACGCCACGTTCAACCGGCGTCGAGCGACCGTAGATATCTTCAAAACGCTCGATATCGTCTTCGCCCAGGTAGCTGCCCGATTGCACTTCGATGATCTCCAACGGGATCTTGCCCGGGTTGCGCAGGCGGTGCACCGAGGCGATCGGGATGTAAGTGGACTGGTTCTCGCAGAGCAGGAACACGTTCTCGTCACAGGTGACTTCGGCAGTGCCGCTCACCACGATCCAGTGTTCGGCGCGGTGGTGGTGCATCTGCAGCGACAGGCACGCGCCCGGCTTGACCGAGATGTGCTTGACCTGGAAGCGACCGCCCATGTCCACCGAGTCGTAGGAGCCCCACGGACGATAGACTTCGCAGTGGTTCTGGGTTTCGCTGCGGCCCTGTTCGTTGAGGGTGTTGACCATCTGCTTGACGCCCTGGACCTTGTCCTTGTGGGCAATCATCATCGCGTCCTTGGTTTCCACCACGACGATGTTTTCCAGGCCGATCACCGACACCAGTTTGCCGTTGCCGTGGATCATGCAGTTCTTGCTGTCCTGGATCACCACGTCGCCCTTGGTGACGTTACCGTTGGCGTCTTTATCGTTAACCGCCCACAGCGAAGCCCAGCAACCCACGTCGCTCCAACCGGCGCTCAGCGGTACGACGCAGGCGCGTTGGGTTTTTTCCATCACGGCGTAGTCGATGGAGTTGTCCGGGCAGCAGGCGAAGGTGGCTTCGTCGAAGGACACGGTGTCGGCATCTTGCTGGCTGCGTTCCAGGGTCAGCACGCAGGTGTCGTAGATGTCCGGGTCGTGCTTTTTCAGCTCTTCCAGGAAGCGGCTGGCGCGGAACAGGAACATGCCGCTGTTCCAGAAATAACCGCCGCTTTTGACGAACTCGACGGCGCGTTTTTCATCGGGTTTTTCCACGAACTGCTGCACGCGGCTAACGCCTTCGGGCAGCAGCGAATCGTTGGTGGACTTGATGTAGCCGTAGCCGGTTTCCGGACGAGTCGCCGGTACACCGAAGAGCACCATCTCGCCACGTTCGGCAGCCACGGTGGCCAGGGCCAGGGCGCGTTGCAGGGCTTTCTGGTCGTCGATCACGTGGTCGGCAGGCAACACCAGCATCAGCTCGTCACGGCCTTCGTTGACCAGCATCATCGCGGTCAGGGCCACGGCCGGCGCGGTGTTGCGACCGAACGGTTCCATCAGGATGCGTTGGCACTCCAGTTTACGGTTGGCCAGTTGCTCGTTGACGATGAAGCGATGGTCCTTGTTGCAGACCACGATCGGGGAGTCCATGCCTTCGAACACCAGGCGTTCCAGGGTTTGCTGGAACAGCGTGTGCTCACCGGTCAGGGCCAGGAATTGTTTTGGGAACTGTTTGCGGGAAAGCGGCCAAAGACGTGAGCCGCTACCACCGGAAAGGATTACTGGGATCATGTGTTTCTCCTTGAATCAATTGGGTCAGAGCCTGTGGGAGGGGGCTTGCTCCCGATGGCGGTGATTCAGTCAGCACATCTGTTACTGAACCACCGTATTCGCTAGCAAGCCCGCTCCCACAAGGGGGAGCGTCAATTTCAAAAGCTAATCAGCGGGTCGACACCGGGCGCTTGACCCAAACTGGCGACAAGCTCGAACCCGAGCCGGTGACATACAGCACCGCCGCTTCACCACGTTCCAACGCAACCGGCTTCACATCGCCGACTTTCTTGTCACCGTCATACAACGCCAGGCTCACTTTCACCGGGTTGATTTCGCGCTCGCCACGGCCTTTGGCAGCTACCGACTTGACCACATCAGTCTTGCCATCGGCGGTCTTCAGGGTCAGGGCCTTGTCGCTGAGGTTCTGCACGCGCACCAGAGACTTTTGCTTGTTCTTGAACGGCGGTTCCTCGATCAGTTGAGGTTGGCCGCTGCCGCTGTTGACCAAGGTGTAATAGTGATCGGCGGCGAGTTTGACCGGCAGGCTCTGGCTGCCAACCTTGGCGCTGTAGTCACCGCCCGGCATGAAGCTGAAGTCGCTGCTGGCCAGTGGCGCAACCTCGTTGAGATTGGTGTTGCCGACGGTGGCGCTGACTTCCTGGTTGCTGGCGTTGTAGATACGTACGAAGCTCGAACCTTTTGGCGCGGTAGGGCCGTAGAGCGCGGCATCACCACCGGCGAAGGCGGACAGGGATACGAAGCTCAGACCGGCAGCAATAGCCAGGGTTTTAGCGAGACGACGAGGAGTTGTAGTGAAAGTCATGTGAGTTACCTCTCTTTCAGTTTTGCGCCCGGTCGGGCGTCTCGGATTTCTGATTTTTAATAGCTGGGGTGTTCAGTGCCATGTTCTGTTGGCGCGAACCGGCTTGTTTAAGTTGCGCAACCCACGCGGGGTCGGCATCACCGATTTCGTTGTTTACGGGCAGATAACGTTCAGGAAACTCCCAGATCAGCACCTGTGGCGGGCTGTTCTTGAAGTCATCACTTTTCAGGTAGCTGAGCATCGGCAGGATCGGGCCGTGGCCGTCTTCGGAGTAGTTGATGACGTCGCTGCCCAAGGCTTGCTTGAGCGCACCGACAAAGTTCCAGTTCGGGTTGGCGCTGTAGCTGGTGCCCACGAGTGCCACCGGGGTTTCGCTGTCGGCAAACAGCGCGTCGTCGCCTTTGGTTTCGGCCAGGTGCGTGACGCGTTTTTCCAGCGGTTCTTTGGGCGGCATCAGGTTTTCGAACAGCGGGTCCAGGGGCAGGAACAGACGCAGGTCGCCTTTGTGTGGCTCGGTCTTTTCGGCCTCGGTGACAAAGCGCTGTGGCTCGCCGTGGAGCGGGGTCTTGTCGGCAATCGCCTTGGCCAATTGCTTGGCGGCGACTTCGGCACCGTCCGGTGTCCAGTGGGTGTCGGTGCGCAGGAACACTTGCTTACCGCTCAACTTGGCCTGTTGCAACGGGCCGAGCAGGTCGGGAGCAGGGATGTTGTCTGCGGCAACACGGGCATGGAAGTCCTGGTACAGATTGGCGTGGATGCTCGCCGGTTTTACTTCACCCAGGTGTTCCGGGTACAGGCGCACCTTGGCCGGCACGATCGCCATCACCAGTTGGATGCCTTGGGCTTTAAGCTTCTGGCGTACGCCTTCGACCAGCGCGTAGTTGCCTTGCAGGTTCTGGTCTTCGTTGACGGCGGGGTTGAACTCCTCGTCGCTGTACAACCAGTGATCGCGGCCCAGCACCACGCCAGGGCGGCCTTCATTGAACAGCTTGTAATCCAGCGCCGCCCAGAGGTTGGTGCCGAGGCGCTTGATCGGGAACTCGTCGTCGTAGTGAGTCTCGACGGCCTTGGTCCAGCGGCCGTTGAGCACCGTGGCCTCGGCGTTGGTGCTGAAGCCAAAGAAGCTACGCAGCGACCAGGCGCCCAGGGCCAACAGCAGCACCATGAACAGGCTGATATAGAGGACGCGTAATGAACGGGTCATGGTCGGCTCCCTCAGAATTGGAAGTAAAGGAACGGCGAGAAACTCTGCGCCGACAGTTTGAGAATCGACGCCACGAACAGCAGCAGCACCGCAGCGCGCATGGCGTAGCGTGGCCAGTCAGCGGTCCAGTAGGCCGGTTGCACGGCGGCGTCCTGGCCAACGGTGAAACCTGGCTGGTGGATGCTGCCGGGGTTGTCGCCGGGTACCGCCTTGATCAGGCTTGGGTCGACAGGCTTGGTTTTTTCAGCAGGGCGGTTGGTGTAGAAATCGCGCAGGCCGAAGAACGCCAAGGTTGCGTACGCCACCACCAGGGTTGCCACTTGCAGGCCAGTGAGGTTGGCGCGGTTGAGTTCCGACAGCGACCACTCACCAAAGCTGAACATCGCACCGTACATACGGCCGGCGACGTGCAGGTTTTCGGAGCGGAAGATCACCCAGCCCATTACCACCAGCAGGAAAGTGAAGGCCCAGCGGAGGACTTTGAAACTGCGCGGCGCGGTATTGAGGCCAATGGCTTTTTCAATCGCCAGCCACATGCCGTGCCAGGCACCCCACACGATGTAAGTGATGTTCGCACCGTGCCACAGGCCACCGAGCAGCATGGTCAGGAACAGGTTGCGGTAGGTGGTCAGCGTGCCTTTACGGTTGCCTCCCAGAGTGATGTACAGGTAGTCACGCAGCCAGGTAGAGAGGCTGATGTGCCAGCGGCGCCAGAACTCGGTGATCGACTGGCTGATGTACGGCTGCTTGAAGTTTTCCATGAAGCGGAAACCCATCATCAAGCCCAGGCCGATGGCCATGTCGCTGTAGCCGGAGAAGTCGAAGTACAGCTGCGCGGTGTAGGCCAGCGCGCCGAGCCAGGCATCGCCTGTGGTTGGGTTTTGCAGGGCGAAGCAATGGTCGGCCACCACCGCGAGGGTGTCGGCGATAAAGACCTTCTTGATGAAACCCTGCATGAACCGCGTGCAGCCCTCGGAGAACTTGTCGAGAGTGTGGGTGCGGTTGTTGAACTGGTCAGCCAAGTCGCGAAAACGCAATACCGGGCCGGCGATCAAGTGCGGGAAGATCGCCACGAATGCCGCAAAGTCGATCAGGTTGCGCGTCGCCGGAGTGTCGCCACGGTACACGTCGATGATGTAGCTGATGGACTCGAAGATGTAGAACGAGATCCCGATCGGCAACAGCACGTGGGTCAGGATGAACGGCTCCAGGCCGGCTGACTTCATCATCACGTTGATGCTGTCGACGCCGAAGTTGGCGTACTTGAAGTAGCCGAGGATGCACAGGTCGACCACCACGCCCAGCAGCAGCCAGCGTTGGGCCGGCTTGGTGCGCACGCCGGCTGCACCGACCTTGAGGCCGATCCAGTAGTTCCACAGCGTCACCGCCGCGAACAGCGCCAGGAAGTCCACTCGCCACCAGGCGTAGAACACGTAGCTGGCAATCAGCAGCAGCAGGTTGCGATAGCGTTGCCCGCTCAAGTAGTACAAGCCGAGAAAGATCGGCAAGAACAGAAACAGGAACACATTGGACGAGAAAACCATCCCGATCTCTCCATGTTTAACCAACAGTCAAGGGCCGCAGCCCCCCCCAAACCCCCCCACGAAAATACGGGGGGCGGTACAACAATTTCACTGGCAAGCGCGGTTCAAGTGTGGGAGGGGGCTTGCCCCCGATAGCGGTGTGTCATTCGACACAGAGGGCGACTGTTACACCGCCATCGGGAGCAAGCCCCCTCCCACATTTCTAACCGTGTTCCATCAGCTGCCTTTGTTGCCTTTTTCGTGCGACGGGTCGTAGACCTTGGTCAGGTCACCCCCGAGGCGGAAGGTTTTGAACGGCTGCATCCCGTGCTTGCGCTCCACCACATCCGGCGCGCAGGTGTAGAGGGTGCAGAAGGGTTCGAGCCAGGCGAATTTCATGTCCTGCTTCAAGTCCTTCATGTCCTGCTCTTTACCGTTCTTCTGTTCGAAGATCTCCGGATCCTTGACCCCGGCCAGCACTTTGTCGCCCAGGCGTTTGAGCGCGCTGTTGTTTTCCTGGCGCAGATCAACACCGTTGACCAAGGCAAAACTGGCGATCATCGACAGCGGCGGCAGGGCGTAGTTGTGGTACGACAGGGCGCGTTGCTGACGCTTCAATTCGTTGGGCAAGAAGCCTTGGTCGTCGACCTGATTCACGCCGACCTTGTATTCCTTGACCGCCCAATCAAACAGGTCGCGACGGTTGGTGGCGATGGACGTAGCCATCACCGACCAGGCGGCCCAGTAAGAGTGGTTGTTGGTTTTTTCCAGGGGCAGATTGTCCCAATCGCTTACCACTTGGTCGGCCAGTTTGTTGAACCAGGCTTCGATCAGCTGCGATTCCTGCTGGTGATTGGCCAGCGGGTGCGAGTCGGAGAACTTCAAACGCACATAGGCCGAAGCCATGCTGCCCAGTGCCCATTTGCGCATGGACTTGCCGGTGTGGTTGAAGTCCTTGGACATCAACGCATCGGCCTTGGCCCACGACACCAGCCAGTTCAAGGTGCATTCAAGCTGCTCCGGGCGACCGTCACGCATGAACTGCATCACGCGTTTGCTGGTGTCTTTTTCCAGCTTAGTGATGTCGGCCGTGCTGTCACGAAAGGCTTTTTCCGACTGCACGTTCAGCGTGGAGCGGGCCTTGTCGGAGCCTTCGTACTTGCTGCGAAACTGCAGAGGCCCGGTGTAGGGCGTCGGCATGGTGTCGCAGTTTTCCTTGAAGTCGCCCGTCTTGAACGCTTCGATTGGTGCGAAGTAGCCCTGGGGCGGACGCAGTGGGGCGGCGGCGTTGACCGAGCCGGCGAAGATCGCCAGGCCCAGCAACGATGGAATCCATAACTTCTGCATAAGTAACCTCATTGCCCGAGTGAGGCAGTCTTCTGACCGCCGCTTGGGAATACGTTGCGTGTGCAAATTTTCGCTTCGACCTTCTGCGCGGCAGCGCCCGCTTCGGGGCCCTGCACTTCCACGGCCAGCAAGTTCTGCGAGGCCCAGTCTTCATCGGTGCGCAGTTCAAAGGCGAAACGCCCGTCTGTATCGGATGTTTCGGGTTTCTCGATCTTGATGTCCTCGTGGCGCCCGTTCATGTACCAGAGGGTGGCTTGCAAGGTTTTCACCGATGGATCGGCGAAGCGGATATCAACCTGATGGTTGGCGTTGCGCAGGTCTTTGTTCGAACTGTTAACCATCAATTCGTTCTTGCCGGGTTTCAATGTAGTGCTCGCGGTCATCTGCGCGGTCTTGCCTTCGCAGCCGTTGTCGAGCAGCGACATCATCTGGCGGTAGATGGTCTCCTGGTCCAGGCGATACAGCGGCGAGAATTCCCAGATAAGGATTTTCGGCGGGGTCTTCTGGAATTCTTCGCTGCCCAGGTACTGGATCATCGAACCTTCCAGGCCGCCGCCGGGAAAGGCCACGTTGAGAATGTCGGCACCGATTTCCTGCTCCAGGAAGCCGGCGAAGTTGTAGTTCTTGCCGCTGTGGCTGGTGCCCACGAGGGTGATCTGCGGGTTGCCCGAGTCGCCGAACAGGTCGCCGTCACCGGCTTCGCCCTTGGGCTCGGTGGTGAACTGGTCCATGTACTGGATCGCGTAGCTGGTGCCGCACAATTGCCCGGCCATGTTGTGCAGGGTGCCGGTCTTGCCCATGCGCCCGGAGCGCTTGGTCTCGAATTCACGCTTCGGAATATCGGCAAACTCAGGCATCGCACGCACTTTGGCGCCGACGATTTTCGCAGTGCGCTGGGCGCCGTATGGGGTCCAGTGCTGGTCGCCACGGAAGTAGAAATCGTGGGCCGGCAGTTCATCCGGCAGTTGCTCATTGGTGAGCGGCGACAGGTCCGGCACCACGTAGCCCATCTTGGCGAAACGGCCGAGCATGGTTTTGTAGTTGCCCAGGGCCTTGTCGAAGTCGAACTTGGCTTTCTCTTCAGGGTTGAGCTTGTTGCGGTTCACCAGGCCACGGGTCGGCTGGTAGACCACCACCAGTTCCACGCCCTTGGCCTTGAACGCATCGTGCAGTTGTTGCATGCGTTTGTAGCCGGCGGGGCTGGTGTCGAATTCGGTACGCAAGTCTTCCTGGGTACGGAACAGCCAGTCGCCCTGGGCTTCTACCAGGGTGGTGAAGTTCTGCTGGTAGCGCGTGGTGTAGTTCTTCGCGTCGTGGGCGGCCGGGCACAGGCTGCAGCACGGTTCGGCGGTGAAGGTCGGTGCCTTCAGTTCGTCGGCGCGTACGCCCTGGCTGGCCGCGAGCAGGCCGAGGGTCAGACCCGAGAGGCTCAGCAGTTTGATCATGTGTGGGTGCATAAGGGTCATCCTCAGTCCTGCATTTCGGTCTGGCGTTCGACAGGGTCGATCAGCACGGCTTTCTGCTGGCGTACCAGCAGGTCGAGAATTTCTTCCTGGCGTTCGCCTAGGACGCCGGAGAAGCTGATGCCACTGGATTTGGTCGGCGCCAGCATCGACACGCGATACAGCTCAATGCTCAGCGGCGAGTCGATGGACAGCGGCCCGCTGCCGTTCCCTGCCAGCTCACCGCCGACCACGATCAGCGAGACCTTGGCGTCGAATGGGTCGAGGGCGATGTCGCGGTCGGTGTCGGTCAAATCCTTGATGTGGCCGTACACGCCGGTCAGGCCGTTGGCCATCGAGGTGTTTTCGTACAGCTTGATGTTCACGCTGTTACGCACCCGAATGCCGTGGCGACGGTTGCTGATCACCTTGTTGCCCCACAACAGGTTGTCGCCGCTCTCATAGAGGGTGATGCCGTCAGTGTGGTTGCGGTAGATCTCGTTGTCGGCGATCAGGTTGTTGACGCTATTACGGTCGATCACCAGGCCCGAAAGCTTGTTGTCGTAGCTGCGGTTGTTGAAGATGAAACTGTCGTTCACTTCACGGGAAATGATGATGCCGTGCTTCTTCTTCGTGCCGTAGACGGTGTTGTCCGCGATGATCAGGCCGTGGGAACGGTCGTGGGGGTCAATGCCGTAGACGATGTTGTCTTTGTAGGTATTGCCCTTGATCACGAAGCCCGTGGTCTCATAGCAGTAGAAGCCGTACCACATGTCCGAGAACTCGGAGTCGATGATCCAGCCGGTCGGTTCAGGGCGCTTGAGCACCTTGGCCATGTTCGGCGTGTACTGGGAAATACTCACCCCGTACGACTTACTGTTGGCGTAGCCGAAACTGGCCATCTTGGTCTTGGAGATGTACGTCTCGGTGCCGCCCCAGGCCAGCAGGAACGGGCGGAATTCCTTCGGCGACTTGAACAGCGCCGGGCCGTTGGCCTTTTCGTCCCAACCGGTGATTTTGGTGTCACGCACAAACAACTGGCCGTCGTTGATCAGGAACGAACCGGCCTGTTGGGACAGGCGCAGCTCCTGGGTCTTGTTATCGATGTCCAGGATGCCTTTGCGCCCGACCACGATCGGCAACTTGGCCAGGAACACACCCGGCGAGGTTTCGCTGAAGTACTGCTTGGGCACTTTACCCAGCAAGTCCTTGAGGTTCATGTAGCCGTCGTCGACAAAGATCGCCTGTGGAATGCCGTGTTGGCGCACTACCCATTCGGCCATCTTGTTGTCGCCGCCGATAAAGTCCTTGAGGGCGTCTTCCTGCATCATGCGGCGGATGCTGATTTTGCCGGGCTTGCTGCGCACGATCTTCTTTTCCATCGCGGCGGCGGTGTAGCCCGACAGGTCCGGCAGGGTCGGCTTGGCCATTTCCAGCGGCGCCGTAGGCGGGCTGGAAATGGTGTAGGTCTTGGCCTGTTGCAGTTCCTTGGCGATGGTCGGCGCCTTGGCCGCCGTATCGGCGAACGCTGTGGCGCTGGCCATCAGCATTGCCGCGACGAGTAGGCTTTGAGCATTCATTGCGCAGGCTCCCATCAGAATTTCCAGACCACGTCGACAAAGGCGCGGTGCATGTAGGAGTCGACTTTGCTGCCGTAAGCGTCGCCCGGTTTGAACACACCGGCACGGAAACGCACCAGGGCCGAGGGTTCGTCAACCGACTGGCTGAGCGCGGCGGGCAGAAGGCCTTTCTTGAAGTACTTGGTGACGACCAGGTCCATCTCCTGACCGAGGTCTTTCTTGCCGTCGGCCAGTGGCAAGGAGGTGCTGGCGACGATGTCACCGGCGGCGTCGGTGGTGTTATCCAGCGCGGCAATGCCGTTGCTGCTCACCGGCTTGTTGCCATCCACGCGCCAGAACTTGTGGTACACCAGGCTGGCGTCGTAGTCCTCGCGCAACTGCCAGGACCCGAACAGGCTCATGGACTGCATGTTGTTCATCTCGCCGCGAAACGCTTCGCCGAAGCGGTGCACGCGGGACTGAGTACCGGTCCAGTTCGAACGGTTGCTTTGCAGGCCGTTCTGCTCGTAATCGGCGCTGGCGCGGGAGTAAGCCGCACCCACTTGCCACTGCGGGTCGAGGCGCAGGCGCACGCCGATATCGGTGGCCCAGCCACTGAGATTGTCACTGCGCTTGGCCTGATCAGGGCTCGAACCGTCGGACTTCAACGCGTTGACCTTGTCGCGGTCGCCACGCATGCCCGTCACGCTTGCCCAGTAGTTGACGGTGTTGGTGTTGCGCCAGTTGTAGGCGTCGCTGTTGGCTTCGATGCCGAGCCAGGTCAGGTCGCCGTTTTCGCGCTTGTCCAACGAGTCGGTGGGTTGACCCGGTTCCGGGTAGTCGAGCTTGCCGTTGTCATGGGTGTGATGACCGCGCAGGCCGATCCACTGGCCTGGCGTCCACTGGTAAGCGGCGTCGGCGTAGAGGTGCTGGCGGTCCTTGTCGACAGGCGACAGTTCCTTGAGGTCGGTGCGGTATTCGCTGAAGCGTTCGGCGACGCCCACGTTGGCT
Source organism: Pseudomonas sp. W22_MBD1_FP4 (assembly GCF_052113765.1). Classification (NCBI taxonomy): domain Bacteria; kingdom Pseudomonadati; phylum Pseudomonadota; class Gammaproteobacteria; order Pseudomonadales; family Pseudomonadaceae; genus Pseudomonas; species Pseudomonas sp. W22_MBD1_FP4. Next base: position 328,037 of record NZ_JBGQOI010000004.1, read on the forward strand.
TTGAGCAAGGTGGTGTCGAAGGTCCAGTTCAGCGCTTCGATGTTGGTGTCGCGCCATTGGCCGTCGTCATTGCGCAGGCGTTGGCGACCGAGCTTGAGGATCTCGCCAGGGTAGGGCGTGAAGCCGCTGTAGCCGACCCAGAATTCGCGCATCGCCAAGTAGTTCTTCTTGGTCTTGCGGTCGTTGTTGGTGGTTTGCTGGTTTTCGTCGTCGGCCGACTGTTGCAGGGTGTCGGTCTCGATGATGTCGCTCGATGCAACCGCCTGGCCCATGGCGTAGGCGCTCCAGTTGCCGCTTTCACCGTAGATCCAAGGGCGCAGGTCGATACCGACGCCGTTGACGTCGCCGCCTTTTTGCGTGCCCAGGTCGCGGTCATCTTCGGACTGGCCGGTGATTTTCACTTCCAGGCCGAAGTTCTTGGCTTCGGTCAGCGCGGCCAGGGTCGGGCACGACCACAGCAGGGCGAAGGTCAGGCCAATACCGGCCTTGACGAATGGATTGAGCTTCATAGGGATTCCTCGCCGTCGTCTTCTTCATCCAGGGCGTGCAGTTGCAACGTGCTCTGGGCCAGGGTGCCGCGGGCGGCCAGTTCCTGTTGCACCAGGCGTTGGCCCTGGGCGCGTTGTTCCGGCGTCAGCGGTGCTTCGAGCTGGGTGGCCAGCTCAACGGCTTGCGGGGTGTCCTGGGCTTTGGCCAATTGGCTGAAGACATAGGCGTTCAATGGGTCGGGCTTGGTGCCCTTGCCTTGGGAAAACAGTTGGGCGATGGCGAAGTCGGCGCTGTTCTGGCCGTTTCGCGCCGCGGTCAGCAAGTGGTCCAGGGCCTTTTGCGGGTAGACCTTGCCGAGGTAGCCACGGCGGTAGATCTGGCCGAGGTAGTAATCGGCAGCGACTTCCTTGCCCACGGCTTTTTCGAAGTGCGCTTCGGCGGCCTTGGCATCGGCCGGTACCCACTTGCCTTCGTAGTAGAGCTTGCCCAGGAGCAGTTCGGCGCGAGGCTGGTCGGCGGCGCGGCCGTTGTCGAGGTACTTCATCATTTGGTCGACGTCGCCCAGTTCCGGGAAGTCGTAGAGCAGTTGCGCGAGGCTGACCCAGGACGCAGGGTAGCCAGGGGCGATTTTTTCCAGCAGGGCCTGGGCGGTTTTTTCGTCCGGCGTGCCAAGGGTGGCATCGCCGAGCACACGGGCGACGCTGTCGACGCGCTGGGCGGTGACGGTGCCACGGCTGTAACCGGCTTCCATCTGCTTGAGCAATTCGGCCTGTTTTTCCGGCGCGGCTTGTTTCTGATAGACCGTGGCCAGCTCGACGTAGCAGATATCGGTGGTGTTCAGCGCGGCTTTGCAGATGCGCTCCACATCATCCAGGTGCTGGTCGTAGGTGCCTTGGGTGCGATACAGCAGCACTTGCGCAAGGCCGGCTTCCGGGTAACCGTCGGCCTGCCATTTGCTGATTTGCTGCTGGGCGTTCACATTCGGGAAGCTGTGCGGGTATTGCAGGTACAGCATCGCCAGTGGAATCAGGGTGTTGCCTTCACCATTGGCAAAGGCTTTTTTCAGCAAGCCTTCAGCTTCATGGTGCTCGGCTTCGGTGGAGCCAGGCTTGGCCACCAGCAGGCGCCCCAGGCGAGCCTGGGCGCGCGGCGAAGTGTCTGCCGCTGCACGGTAAGTGGCTTCGGCCTGTTTGATTTGCGCCGGATCGCGGGTGCCTACCTGGATATCGGCCAGGCCCACTTGGGCCTCGCTGTAACCCAGGTCTGCCAGTTGCTGGTAATTCTGCTGCGCGGTGACGGTGTCGCCACGCTTAAGCGCTTCATTGGCCAGGCGTTGGTCGGGCAGGCCGGCGCAACCGGCGAGGCTCACCGCAATAGCCAGCAACGCCACCGAACCCATGTGGGAGGGGGCTTGCTCCCGATACAGGCGACCCGGTCCGTCAGGCAAACCGCGCTGATCCCATCGCGAGCAAGCCCGCTCCCACAGGGATTGCGGTGTTTTTAGGCGCGTCATCACAGGCATCTCCTCGCTTACAGTCCGGCAGCCATGGCTTTATCGATCAGCCAGTTCAGCGATGGGCCGCGGTCGCTGGTGACTTCCACCGGGCGGCCGGCGAATGCGCTGTCCAGCGGTGCATCAGGCTTGATCTGTACGCGGATGTCGGAGGACAGGTCGGCGCTGTTCAGGCTGGTGCTGCTGACGATGGTGCCGGTACGCACTTGGTCTTCGTCGGCAACCTGGAAGCTCACTGGCGTACCTGGGCGCACGTCGCCGAACTGGCGATAGGTGAAACGCGCTTCCACATTGGCCGGAGCGCCGCGTGGCACCAGTTGGAAGATCACATCGCCTTTGCTGGCGTACTGACCGTCGGCGACCATTTGCTGGGCAACTACGCAATCACACGGCGAGGTCAGGGTGCCGGTCATTTGCTTGCCGAACAGTTCTTCAACCTTGGCCGGTTGCAGCTGGTCTTCGTCCAAATGGCCCTTGAGCACATCCAGCATGCTGGTGCTGAAGGTCGCCAGCGGCGCGCCTTTGGCGGCGATCGCGTCACCTTTGAGCAGGCTTTGCACGGTGCCGTCGCGCGGCATCGTCACGTTCATACCCGGCACGCTGACCAGACCGGCCTGGGCGTGGCTGACGAAGTACATGCCGTACACCGACTTGAAGACAAACCCGAACGCCGCCAGGCCCACGATGAAGATCCCCGCGCTGAACGTCACTGCACGCAGGCGACCGAGTGCGGTCATGCCGCTGCCGCTGTCCTTGACCTTGCGCGCCTTGGTGAAGTTGTCGCGTTGCAGGGTCGCCAGCACGTCACCCATGGACACGATGTCGCCGGACAAGTGCGAGGTGATCAGGTGGCGCAGGGTGGAAATATCCTGCTGTTCCAGGTTCTGGAACTGGCAACCGGTACGGCCGCTCTGGCGGTCGTAAGAGCGGATCTGCAATTCGACGTCCATCGCCAGACCGAGGTTATCGATCACGAACTGCAGGCGACCCTTGTGCACTTCGCCGACGTTGAGCGGTTGGGTTGCAGTGAATGCCAGGCCACCGGCGGACAGGTCCAGAACCCGCGCTTCGGTGGGTTTGCCGTCATTGCCGAAGAAGCGCAATTTGGCCGGGATTTTTACCCGTGCGTGTTGGCGTTGGGCTTCGGATTCGTGGACAACATTGACGTTTGCTTGGCTGTTCATAATTTTCGATTTCCTAGTTAATTCAGGCTTGGCAGGGTCAGACCATCATCAGCAACACGGCGACGAAAATGCTGCCGGCGGAGAAGGTCATGGTCCGAGACGACCAGGTGTTGAACCAACGTTGAAAGCTGGCCAAATCGCGGGTCAGTTTGGTGTCCTGGCGAGTCCAGGACTGTTGATCAAGGCGGAAGAACACGTAGATCTTCACCAGCGCGCCCATGATCTGGTTGTAATAGAGAATCGCCGGGTAAGCCGGGCCGATCTTGTGGCCGGAACACGACAGCAACAGCGTGAGGATCAGGCGGGTAATACCGATCCACAGCAGGTATGCGAGGATGAACGCGCCGCCGTATTTGAAGGTGGCGATAATCGCCACGGTCAGGCCGAGCAGGGAGGTCCACATCGACACGCGCTGGTCGAACAGCACCACGCTGGTGAACAGACCGAGGCGGCGTACGCCCAGGCCGAGGGCGCGGGAGTTCTGGCGCAGGTTGTTGCCGTACCAGCGGAACATCAGCTTGCGGCTGGCCTTGATAAAGCTCTTTTCCGGCGGGTGTTCCACGGTGTTGATCGCGGCGTCCGGCACGTAGAAGGTGTCGTAGCCCAAGCGCATCAGGCTGAACCAGCTGGACTTATCGTCGCCGGTGAGGAACTTGAACCGGCCCAGGCGCCAGTGTTGCAGCGAGTCGCTTTCCACGTCGGCGATAAAGCCCGGGTCGGTGACCACGCTGGCGCGGAACACCGACATGCGACCGGTCATGGTCAGCACGCGCTTGGACAGGGCCATGGAGCACATGTTGATGTGGCGCTGGGCGAAGCGCAGTTTGTGCCACTCGCTCATGATGTAGCCGCCGCGTACTTCGCAGAACTCGTTGGTGGTCAGGCCGCCGACATTGCCGAACAGCTGGAACCACGGCACGGTTTTGCGCACTACGCCTTCGGCAAGCACGGTGTCGCCATCGATCACCGCCACCACGGCGCGGTCGTCCGGCAAGTGGCGGGAGATGGCGCGGAAACCGAAGGCCAGGCCGTCGCGCTTGCCGGTGCCGGCGATGCGCACGAAGTCGAGCTTCACGTGCTCTGGAGGGTTCATCTTCTCCCAGAGGCTCTTGACCAGCAGCTCATCGGACATTTCCACCAGCGAGCAGACCACGGTGGTGGGGAAGCCGCATTCGATGGCCTCGCGGATCACGGAGCTGTAGACCTGCGCGGTGGTCAGCGCATCGATCCTGAAGCTTGTAACCATCAGGAACACGTGGGACGGGTCGGCAGACTTGCCCAGCTTGCGCACTTTACGACGCAGGTGCGGGTAGACCACGTACAAGAACAGCATGCCGCGAAAGAAATGCGTAGCACCCATCGAATAGCGCCAGATACCGACGGCGCCAATCAGGAAAATAAAATTCTTCGACTCGGAGTCGAACGTACTCGCCGGCAACAGCAGGGCGAGACCCATCAGCAGGCTGAGGAAGAACAGCCAGCCGGCGGATTGCAGTAGTACGTGTTTTAACTTGGACATAAGCATCTTCCGAAGGTGAAGGAGGTTTCAGGCGGCGAGCGCTGGGGATGGAAACGCGCGCCGCCTGAAACTTGCCGTTGCTGTTACCAGCAGATGCCTTCGGTGCGACCGGTCGCGCAGGTGGCTTTGGACATGAAGCCCACCAGGTCGATCACTTGCTTGCCGTGCGGTGCGTTCTGCGCCAGGGCGCGGAATTTCTCGTCACGGTTACCGAGGATGATCACGTCGGAGTTATTGATCACGTCGTCGAAGTCCGAGTTGAGCAGGGACGACACGTGCGGGATCTTGCCTTCGATGTAATCTTTGTTCGCACCGTGGACACGGGCGTACTCGACGTTGCTGTCGTAGATGCTCAGGTCGAAACCTTTGCCGATCAGCATTTCTGCCAGCTCTACCAGCGGGCTTTCACGCAGGTCGTCGGTACCGGCCTTGAAGCTCAGGCCCAGCAGGGCGACTTTGCGTTTGTCGTGGCCGGCAACGATGTCGAAGGCGTTCTGCACCTGGGACTCGTTGCTGCGCATCAGCGAGTTGAGCAGCGGCGCTTCCACGTCCAGGGTGCTGGCGCGGTAGGTCAGGGCGCGCACGTCTTTTGGCAGGCACGAGCCGCCGAACGCAAAGCCTGGGCGCATGTAGTACTGGGACAGGTTGAGGGTCTTGTCCTGGCAGACCACTTCCATCACTTCACGACCATCGACGCCGACGGCCTTGGCGATGTTGCCGATCTCGTTGGCGAAGGTCACCTTGGTGGCGTGCCACACGTTGCAGGTGTACTTGATCATCTCGGCAACGGCGATGTCCTTGCGGATGATCGGTGCGTCGAGTTCTTCGTACAGGGATTGCAGGACATCGCCGGAAGCTTTGTCGAACTCGCCGATGACGGTCATCGGTGGCAAGTCGTAGTCGGCGATGGCGGTGGATTCACGCAGGAATTCCGGGTTGACCGCGACACCGAAGTCGACGCCGGCTTTCTTGCCGGAGCAGTCTTCGAGGATCGGGATTACCACGTTGGCCACGGTGCCTGGCAGTACGGTGCTACGCACGACGACGGTGTGGCGGGTGGCTTTGTCACGCAGGACAAAACCGATCTCGCGGCACACGGCTTCGATGTAGTCGAGTTCCAGATCGCCGTTTTTCTTGCTCGGCGTACCGACGCAAATCATCGACAGGTCGGTATCACGGATGGCGTCGGCGAAGTTGGTGGTGCCGCGCAGTCGACCGGTTTCGATACCCTGGCTCAACAGCTCGCCCAGACCCGGTTCAACGATTGGCGATTTGCCAGCGTTGATCAGGTCGATCTTATCCTTGGAGATGTCTACGCCTACCACTTCGTGGCCACGGGCAGACAAGCAACCGGCACACACTGCGCCAACGTAACCTAGACCAAATATGCTGATGCGCATCGCATTTACCTCTGTGTTAATCATGCCAATTAATGGCCGGAGTTCATGTTTGCAAGCGTCACAAATGCCACGAAAGTTAGGCGAATAGACGCCGACTTACCGCGTACAGGCATGTTGAATAATGAGTGACTAACGATTGCACTCAAGTTGTGCGCAACTTGGCCTTATTGTTGGGACCTGCCCTCAAATGCAGCCGGCCTTCCTGGGAGAAGGGCCTGGCGCCAGTGCCGCAGGGCTTTGATAGAGGCGGCAAGCCTTTAAATATCAATGCCTTGGGTTGTGTCACTGACCATTAGGGGAGGCTTAGCCCTGGCCTTATAGGGAGAAGCAAATCATCCTTGTCGCCGCTCTTAATTAATCGGTTGGCAATATGACCAATGAGTCAAAGTTTAATATGACAACTTCGCTACTTCCGTTGGTCGCCATGTAAGTCATCTCCTACAGAAACAGAGAATTTCGTTACCGGTGGTATGAGCCGTGCTTTGGGACGAAGTTCCAGACCGCCTATCTAGAGCGCTGAAATTTCTTGAAATATTAGGAGGGATGGCACTAGTACTATATTGATAGCACTTGCTATTTGGGCCAGTAGTTATAGGGAGTTGGCTTGGAGAGATAGTTTTGTGCCACTAGTGTTTTAAAAAAGTGGTGCCACTACGAAAAAAATTTAGAAATGTCGAGTGAAAGAAACGTTAGGAATGCGACAGGATATTTTTTGACGTCAAAACGTTGGCGTTTGTCGGATTCAACGCAGATAAAAATGTGGGAGGGGGCTTGCTCCCGATAGCGGTGTATCAGTCATCCAATCAGTGACTGACACTCTGTTATCGGGAGCAAGCCCCCTCCCACATTTGAACATCGGTGCTGTTGAGAGCTTTATTCCGGTGCGTGATCGCGCAAAAACACCAGGTTGTCCGGTTTGGACTGCTCCGCATTGAAGCGATAACCCTGCACATCGAACTGCTTGAGCTTGGCGGGATCGTTGATGCGTTCTTCAATCACAAAGCGACTCATCATGCCCCGGGCCTTTTTGGCGTAGAAGCTGATGATCTTGTATTGGCCATTCTTCAGGTCTTTGAACTCGGTGTTGATGATCCGAGCGTTCAGGGCTGTGCGCTTGACCGCCGAGAAGTACTCGTTGGACGCCAGGTTGAGCAGCACGTCATCGCCTTGCTCGGCCAGGGCTTCGTTCAGCCATTCGCTGATGCGCGTGCCCCAGAAGGCGTACAGGTCCTTGCCACGTGCGTTGGCCAGTTTGGTGCCCATCTCCAGGCGATACGGCATCATCAGGTCCAGAGGGCGCAGCAGGCCGTAAAGGCCCGAGAGCATGCGCAGGTGGTCCTGGGCGTAGCTGAAGTCGGCATCGGTGAAGGTGTCGGCGTTGAGGCCGGTATACACGTCGCCCTTGAATGCCAGCAAGGCTTGTTTGGCGTTTTCAGGGGTGAAAGCCGGGGTCCAGCTGCCGAAACGTGCGGCGTTGAGGCCGCCGATTTTGTCGGAGACGTGCATGAGTTCGCTGATTTGCGCTGGGCTGAACTCACGCAGTTGCTCGATCAATTCCTGGGAATGGTCCAGGAACTGCGGCTGGGTGAAGCGTGGGGTCGCCGGTTTTGATTCGAAATCGAGGGTTTTGGCGGGGGAAATCACCGTCAGCATGAAGTCGTCTCCTGTAATCGTGGGGGGATTCTAGGGGCTCGGGCGTTTTGACTCCACCTATGATGGCGATAGGCGCGATCCGCTATGATGGCCGGTGACTCTGGAGAGGGAGACCCTGCGTGCGAATAGCGCTTTTGTTGTCGGCTTGCCTGCTGTGCCTGAATGCCCAGGCGGCACCGGTGGATGTAGCCAGCCTGGACCGTGGCACCTGGCCGGAAAAACTCAGCAGCCCTGCGCTGTTCGACGTAGCCTCGCGCGCCGAAATCCTGATGTTCGCCCGCAGCCTGTTGGCCAGCGAGTCCCTGGATGACGCGGCGCTCAAGCAGCGCCTGGGCCTGAGGATCATCAACCAGGCCGCCATCGACGACCTGCGCCGCCAGCTCTGGCAACGCCTGCTGGAAAACTACACCGTCGCCCAGCAGAGCTGCGAGGTGGATGCCTCGTTCTGCTACCTGGTGGAAAACATGGACGACCTGCGCGAACAGGCCGGCAAGTTCGAAGTCAGCCAAGACTCCTTCTATATAGGTTGGGCCGCCCCCAGCCATACCTTCCATGAACGTTACCTGGACGAACTGCTGAGAAAGGCCGCACTTTTCCCGCAGATCAGCAGCGAAGTTGCTCGGTTTGGCGACCATGAGCGCAATGGCGACGAATTCAACGACCGCCTGTTCCTGCTGACGTTCGACGGCGGCCCTGCACCGGTCAGCGGCAATACCGACTGGCTCGCCGACTACCTGCGCAAGCAGAAGATGAACGCAACGTTCTTTGCCCTCGGCAGCAGCTTGCAAACCCGTGTGGAGCGCAGTTCCGCCGCGCAAGTGGAGGCGTTATACCAAGGCCAGTGCGTCGGCACCCAGGGTTGGCAGTACCGCTCCCACAGCCATTGGGTGGACTGGCAGAGCTCCGTCACCCGCAGTGCGTCGTTGGTACAGAACCTGATGCCGGAAAACTACGTGCCGCTGTTCCGCCCACCGTACGGCCAGCGCCGCGCGGACAGTCAGGGCTTCTTTCAATCCCAGGGTTTGCAGGTGGCGTTGTGGGACATCGATTCCCAGGATGATCCAGGCAAGCTCAAGGCCGAGGAGTCGATGCAGCGCGTTCTCACACTGATGTTGCTATGGCGCAAAGGGGTGATCGTGTTTCACGACACTCAAGACAAAGCGCGGGTGGCATTGCCGCTGTTGCTACAGGCAACGGCGCAGAGTGGCTTGGGTTGGCAGGACTGCCGGGAAGCATTTCGTTAAAAAGATGAAGTGCCCGGCCCTGTTGGGTATGAGGCGTTTTCGGGGTGATTTTGTGCGACATTTCGATGCAGGCGGACTTCCGACTTTAACGGGGTGCATGGCACTCGGCTAGTGCTATTCGTCATCCTGAAAAATAAACTTCAAAAAAGCGTCAAAGTGCTTTTTCCTGTCATGGGTTTTGCGGTATTACGAAGTCAGATCGCCGAAACCTGCAACACAGGTGGCGTCTTCCAAGACTCCTCATGTGGGCACTGCGCTTGACGTCACTCAGGTGCAGTCGGTGGTCGAATCAAGGCGCAGCACTGTCGTGGTATTGCGTCGACTGGCTCCCACAAAGGTGACCGAGTATGGATGATCATGGACGCACCCCTTCTTCCGACCAGCCAATCCTTTATGTGCTTGATACCAACGTATTGATCCACGATCCAAACGCACTGCTCAATTTCGAAGAGCACCACGTCGCCATCCCGATGATCGTGCTTGAGGAACTCGACAAACTCAAAAGTGGGCACCACAGCGTTGCCGCCGAATGCCGCCAGGCCATCCGCCTGATCGACAAGACCCTGGGCGAAGCGTCACCCGAGGACGTTGAAGTCGGCGTGCCGATCCAGCGTGGCAAAAGCGGGCCCAAGGGCTTGCTGTCGATTCTGATGAGCAAGCGCAGCGAGCCCAACAGCCTGCTGCCGGAAAACCTCAACGACAACAAAATCATTAACCAATTGATCGACCTGCACGCGCGTGACAAGGACTTGCGCCTGGTGTTGGTGACCAAAGACATCAATATGCGCCTCAAGGCCCGAGCGTGTGGGATCGCGGCCGAGGACTACAGCACCGACCAACTGGTCGATGACGTTTCAATGCTGTCCCGTGGTTATCACACGGTGACCGGTTCCTTCTGGGACCTCGTGAGCAAGGTCGAAACCCGTCAGGACCATGGCCGCACCTGGCACCAGGTACAACTGATCGACAACCTGCCGGCCGTGCACATCAATGAATTCATCATCGACGAACAGGGCTTCGTGGGCTGGATCAAAGAGATCCAGGTCGACAAGCTGCTGATCCTCGACCTGCATCAGGAACCCCTGTTGCACCAGGAAGCCTGGGGCCTGAAACCGCGCGACATCTACCAGAGCCTGGCGCTGTATGCGCTGCTCGATCCGGACATCCACCTGGTCAACCTGACCGGCGCTGCGGGTTCGGGTAAAACCATCCTCGCCCTGGCTGCCGCCATCGAGCAGACCATGGTGACCAAGCGCTATCGCCGCATCATCGCCACCCGCTCCGTGCAGGGGCTAGACCAGGAAATTGGCTTCCTGCCCGGCACCGAAGCGGAAAAAATGGAGCCGTGGCTCGGGGCGATCACCGACAACCTCGAAGCCTTGCACATGGATGACGAAAACACCCATGGCAGCGTCGACTACATCCTCAGCAAAGTGCCGTTGCAGTTCAAATCCCTCAACTACATCCGAGGTCGCAGCTTCCAGCAGAGCCTGATTTTGATCGATGAATGCCAGAACCTCACGCCGCACCAGATGAAAACCATCATCACCCGTGCCGGCGCCGGTTCCAAAGTGGTGTGCCTGGGCAACCTGGCACAGATCGACACCCCTTACCTGTCCGCGACTAGCTCCGGGCTGACCTACCTGACTGAACGCTTCAAAGACTTCCCGAACGGCGTGCACATTGCGCTGCAGGGTGTTCCACGTTCGATCCTGGCTGAATACGCAGAGTCTCATTTGTAAATGCGGTCAGTGTGGGAGGGGGCTTGCTCCCTCCCACATTTTGTTGTGTGTTGGGTTTACAATCGCGGCTCCTGATCAGGAGTATCGCTGTGCTGACTCATCTCGATTCCCAAGGTCGCGCCCATATGGTCGACGTCACCGACAAGTCCGTGACGTTCCGTGAGGCGGTGGCTGAAGCGCGGGTGCGCATGTTGCCAAGCACCCTGCAAATGATTGTCGACGGCGCCCATCCCAAGGGCGACGTGTTTGCCGTGGCCCGCATCGCCGGGATCCAGGCAGCAAAAAAAACCAGTGATCTGATCCCCCTGTGCCATCCGCTGATGCTCACCGGCGTCAAGGTCGAACTGAGTGCCGATGGCGAGGACGCGGTGCATATCGTGGCGCGCTGCAAGCTGTCCGGGCAGACCGGCGTGGAGATGGAAGCATTGACGGCAGCCAGCGTCGCTGCGCTGACCCTCTACGACATGTGCAAGGCCGTGGATCGCGGCATGACCATCGAAAGTATTCGCCTGCTGGAAAAGCTGGGCGGCAAGAGCGGGCATTTCAAGGCGGATCAAGTATGAGTATTAACGTCCTGTTTTTTGCGCGCTACGCCGAATCGGTGGGCTTCGATTCGCTGGAGATGGAAGGTGAGTTTGCCACCGTGGATGCCGTGCGCCTGGCGCTGGCCAGTGACCCGGAGTTTGCAGTCCTCAACGAGCCAAGTCTGATGTGCGCCCGCAATGAGGAGTTGTGCAGTCTCGACGAACCGGTACACGCCGGAGACGAAGTTGCCTTCTTCCCGCCCGTGACCGGAGGCTGAACATGGCCATCCGTGTGCAGGTTGAGGCGTTTGATCCCGGTGCTGAAGTTAACGCAATGCACGCGGCCAACGTGGGCGTGGGCGCGGTGGTGAGTTTTGTCGGTTATGTACGCGACTTCAATGATGGTCGCGACGTATCGGGGATGTTCTTGGAGCATTACCCCGGCATGACCGAAAAGGCCCTGGCCAAGATCGCCGTGGAAGCAGAGCAGCGTTGGCCGTTGCTCAAGCTGGACGTACTGCACCGCGTCGGCGCGTTGGAGCCGGGTGAGCCGATTGTGTTTGTCGCGGCAGCCAGTGCCCATCGCCAGGCTGCGTTTGATGCCTGTGCGTTTGTGATGGATTACTTGAAGACGCGAGCGCCGTTCTGGAAGAAAGAGAACACCCCAGAAGGTTCGCGTTGGGTGGAAGGGCGGGACAGCGACCACGCTGCAGCGGACCGCTGGAAGTAGCCAGCCGAACACAGAACCAAATGTGGGAGGGGGCTTGCCCCCGATAGCGGTGTGTCAGTCAAATTATGTATCGACTGATCCACTGCTATCGGGGGGCAAGCCCCCTCCCACAGTTTTGACCGGGTTTCAGCTTACGGGCGTTTGCGTTCTACAGCTCGCAGCAAGTGCGTCGGCGGTGTCTCGCAGCTGATCTTGCGCCCCAGCAACGTCTCGATCGACGGCAACTGATACGAGTCATCTTCCCCGGCAAAGCTGATCGACACACCCGCTGCGCCCGCACGGCCAGTACGGCCAATCCGGTGCACATAGTCGTCCGGTACTTCCGGCAGGGTGAAGTTGATCACGTGGCTGATGCCATCGATGTGAATCCCACGGCCCGCCACGTCAGTGGCCACCAGCACGCGGATCTTGCCTTCGCGGAAGCCTTCCAGTGTCTTGATGCGCTTGTGTTGCGGCACATCGCCGGACAGTTGCGCGGCGTTGACGCCATCACGTACCAGGCGCTCTTCGATGCGGCGTACTTCGTCTTTGCGGTTGGCGAACACCATCACGCGCTCCCAACCGTTGTCGTTGATCAGGTTGTAGAGCAGTTTGTACTTGTCGGCACCGGCCACCGCGTAGATGTGCTGTTCGACGTTTTCGCTGGCGACGTTCAGCGCTTCAATCTCGACGATGGACGGGTCGGTGGTCCACTGCTTGGCGAGGTTCATCACGTCTTCGGTGAAGGTCGCGGAGAACAGCAGGGTCTGACGCTCGTTTTTCGGCGGGGTCTGACGAATGATCTGGCGCACTTGCGGGATGAAACCCATGTCGAGCATGCGGTCGGCTTCGTCCAGCACCATCACTTCGACCATGTCCAGGTGCACGTCGCCGCGCTGGTTGAAGTCCAGCAGGCGGCCAGGGGTCGCTACCAGAATGTCGCAGTGACGGGCTTCGAGGTGTTTGAGCTGCTTGTCGAAGTCCATGCCACCGACGAAGGTCATCACGTTAAGGCCGGTGTATTTGGTCAGGTCGGCAGCGTCCTTGGCGATCTGCACCACCAGTTCCCGGGTCGGGGCGATGATCAGCGCGCGCGGTTCACCCATGTAGCGCTCTTTCGGCGGCGGCGTTTGCAGCAGCTGGGTGATGATCGAGATCAGAAACGCGGCGGTCTTGCCAGTGCCGGTCTGGGCACGGCCGATGGCGTCTTTGCCGGCAAGGGTAAAGCCCAATACCTGCGCCTGGATCGGCGTGCAGTACGGGAAGCCCAGGTCCTGGATGGCATGCATCAGTTCCGGGGCCAGTTTGAAGTCGTGGAAACGGGTTTTACCTTCCTGGGGCTCGACGACAAAGTCTTCGAGTTTCCATGGGATCACCGGCGGTTTAGGGGCGCGTTCCCGGCGAGGCTTGGGGGCGGGCGCGGCTTCAGCCTGAGGGGTTGCCTGTTCGGGCGATGTCACCGGCGGCGTCTTCGGCTGCGCGATAGGAGCGGTCCGGTCGGGCTGTTGGCCGTCATTGCGGCTGCCGGAGGCGGGGACAGGAGCACTGGGGACAGGCGCGAGCGGCTCAGCCTCGCTTTTGCCGAACATCTTCTTAAGTGCTTTGAGCACGGTGATCTCATTAATTGGTTAAGGAATGTACGCCGGGCAGTGTAATGCAAGAATCGGGCGCGGCGTAGTGTGTCTGTCATACGGCTACATAAATGCGGAGTATCAGCCTAGGCGAGCGCTCAACCAGGCGCCGATATCGTGTATCTCCTGAGGTAACACTTCGTGGCCCATTGGGTATTCCTGCCATGTCACGGTGACACCACGGCTCTTCAGGTGTTCGTAAGCCGTACGGCCCATCGCGTTCTGCACCACCTCGTCGTGCTGGCCGTGCAGGCACAGAGCGGGAATGCGCTGCTGGCTGGCGGACAATTCCAGCTCATCGCTGAAAGTGGGCGCGTAGGTGGAGAGGGCGATGACGCCACCCAAGGCACCCTGCCATTTGGTAAACGCTGTGTGGAAAACCACCGCGCCACCTTGGGAAAAACCGGCGAGGAAAATTCGCGAGGCGTCTATTCCGCTGCTTTTTTCGTTTTTGATCAAATCGGTGACCATTCTGGAAGACTCATCCAGTTCTTCCAGGCTGATCGAACGGGCCGGGCTCATGGCCTTGATGTCGTACCAACTCGGCATTTCGTAGCCGCCATTAATAGTCACCGCGCGGGTCGGTGCTTGGGGTAATACAAAGCGCGTCGTCAGCAAGCTTTCCTGCAGCGCTTCGGCCACCGGCAAAAAGTCGTAGCGATCGGCACCCAGGCCATGCAACCAGATTACGCAGGCGTCTGCGGGCTTGGCGGGCTGAAGAATCAAGGGTTCGGTCATGTCTGCTCCATAAATGTGCGTGCGCTCCGATTAAGTGCGACGGAACGGTGCGTCATAGGTTGATCTGTTAAGAGAATGTCGCAAGGTTGAATCTTTTCCTATTGACCATGGGCTGAAACGACTCAGCCACCACTCTGGTACGGCGCTTGCTATGTGTAGGTCGATGTCAGAACTATCCCGGGACGGTAACACTATCAGTGACTGCCGTTTATGGGATAGCCGCTGGAATTACTGCGACAGCCTCATGCCGCTTGACCCTAAAAAAAACCAACACGGGTCAATATCGCCTCATAAGGGTGCGCTGAGGTTCGAGCTCCGACACAACAAGAGCGTATTTGGAGGTTTGAATGAAGGTATTGAAATCCACCCTGGCCATCGTTTCCGCGGCCGCTGTACTGGGTGTCAGTGGTTTCGCCCAAGCTGGCGCCACTCTGGACGCCGTGCAGAAGAAAGGCTTCGTGCAATGCGGCGTGAGTGACGGCTTGCCGGGTTTCTCGGTACCGGATGCCAGCGGCAAGATCCTCGGGATCGACGCTGACGTTTGCCGCGCTGTCGCTGCTGCTGTGTTCGGCGACGCGACCAAGGTCAAGTTCAGCCAGTTGAACGCCAAGGAGCGTTTCACCGCGCTTCAGTCTGGCGAAGTCGACATTCTGTCCCGTAACACCACCATGACCAGCTCTCGCGACGCCGGCATGGGCCTGAAATTCCCAGGCTTCATCACCTACTACGACGGCATCGGCTTCCTGGTTAACAATAAGCTGGGCGTAAAAAGCGCCAAGGAACTGGACGGTGCAACCATCTGCATCCAGGCCGGTACCACCACCGAGCTGAACGTTTCCGACTACTTCCGTGGCAACAACCTCAAATACACCCCGATCACCTTCGACACCTCCGACGAAAGCGCCAAGTCGCTGGAATCCGGTCGTTGCGACGTCCTGACTTCCGACAAGTCCCAACTGTTCGCCCAGCGCAGCAAGCTGGCCGCGCCGAAGGACTACGTGGTTCTGCCGGAAACCATCTCCAAAGAACCGCTGGGCCCAGTCGTGCGTAACGGCGACGACGAGTGGCTGGCCATCGTGCGCTGGGTTGGCTACGCCATGCTCAACGCTGAAGAAGCCGGCATCACTTCCAAAAACGTTGAAGCTGAAGCCAAATCCACCAAGAACCCGGACGTTGCACGTCTGCTCGGTGCTGACGGCGAATACGGCAAAGACCTGAAAGTGAAGAAAGACTGGGTCGTACAGATCGTCAAGCAAGTCGGTAACTACGGCGAAGTGTTCGAGCGCAACCTCGGCAAGAGCACCCCGCTGGAAATCGACCGTGGCCTGAACGCACTGTGGAACAACGGCGGCATTCAATACGCACCCCCTGTGCGCTGATCGCTGATGGTTCTGTCACCCGGGGGGCCAACCGCCGGGTGATGTTCTGTTCCATTCTTTCCGGGGCACTTCATGCAAAATCAAATCGGCGCACCAAAGCAGAAGCTCAGCTTCAGCGATCCCAAAGTGCGTGCGTGGCTCTTCCAGATCATCACGATTGTGGCGGTGATCTCGCTGGGCTGGTACCTCTTCGACAATACCCAGACCAACCTTCAGCACCGAGGCATTACCTCGGGTTTCGACTTTCTTGAGCGCAGTGCCGGGTTCGGCATCGCGCAGCATTTGATCGACTACACCGAATCGGACAGCTATGCCCGCGTCTTTGTAATCGGCTTGCTCAATACCCTGCTGGTGACCGTGATCGGCGTGGTCCTGGCGACCTTGCTCGGTTTCATCATCGGCGTGGCGCGTCTGTCGCCGAACTGGATGATCAACAAGCTGGCGACCGTGTATGTGGAAGTGTTCCGCAACATTCCGCCGCTGCTGCAAATCCTGTTCTGGTACTTCGCGGTGTTCCTGACCATGCCGGGGCCTCGTAACAGCCATAACTTCGGCGACACCTTCTTTGTCAGCAGCCGTGGCCTGAATATGCCGGCAGCGCTGGCCGCTGATGGGTTCTGGCCGTTTGTGGCCAGTGTGGTGGTGGCGATCGTGGCAATCGTGGCGATGGCGCGTTGGGCTAACAAACGCTTTGAAGCCACCGGCGTTCCGTTCCACAAATTCTGGGCGGGCCTGGCGCTGTTCTTCGTGATCCCGGCGTTGTGCGCCCTGATCTTCGGTGCACCGCTGCACTGGGAAATGCCCACGCTGCAAGGTTTCAACTTTGTCGGCGGCTGGGTGCTGATCCCTGAGCTGCTGGCGCTGACCCTGGCGCTTACCGTGTACACGGCAGCGTTTATCGCCGAGATCGTGCGTTCGGGCATCAAGTCCGTCAGCCACGGCCAGACCGAAGCTGCGCGCTCCCTGGGCCTGCGCCCTGGGCCGACGCTGCGCAAGGTCATCATCCCGCAAGCCCTGCGGGTGATCATTCCGCCGCTGACCAGCCAATACCTGAACCTGGCGAAAAACTCGTCGTTGGCCGCCGGTATCGGTTACCCGGAAATGGTTTCGCTGTTTGCCGGCACGGTGCTCAACCAGACCGGCCAGGCCATCGAAGTCATTGCCATCACCATGAGCGTGTACCTGGCGATCAGCATCAGCATTTCCCTGCTGATGAACTGGTACAACAAGCGCATTGCGCTGATCGAGCGGTGAGGAAACGCCCATGAGTACGCATACTTTCAAACCTGATATGCCGCCGCCGAGCAAAGTCTTCGGCCCGGTGGCATGGATGCGCGCCAACTTGTTTTCCAGTTGGCTCAACACCCTGCTGACGCTGTTGGCGTTCTACCTGATCTACCTGGTGGTGCCGCCGATCCTGCACTGGGCCATCCTCGACGCCAACTGGGTCGGTACGACCCGCGCCGATTGCACGAAAGAAGGCGCCTGCTGGGTGTTCATCCAACAGCGCTTTGGGCAGTTCATGTACGGCTACTACCCCGGCGACCTGCGCTGGCGTGTAGACCTGACCGTGTGGCTGGCCATCGTTGGCGTGGCACCGTTGTTCATCTCGCGTTTCCAACGCAAGGCAATCTACGGCCTGAGCTTCCTGGTGCTGTACCCGATCATTGCGTTCTTCCTGTTGCACGGCGGGATCTTCGGCCTGACCAACGTGGCGACCAGCCAGTGGGGCGGCCTGATGCTGACCCTGGTGATCGCCACCGTCGGTATCGCCGGCGCCTTGCCTCTGGGCATCGTGCTGGCGCTGGGACGGCGTTCGAACATGCCGGCAATTCGTGTGATCTGCGTGACGTTCATCGAGTTCTGGCGCGGCGTGCCGTTGATCACCGTGCTGTTCATGTCCTCGGTGATGCTGCCGCTGTTCCTGCCTGAAGGCATGGGCATCGACAAGCTGCTGCGGGCGTTGATCGGCGTGATCCTGTTCCAGTCGGCCTATGTGGCCGAAGTGGTGCGTGGTGGTTTGCAGGCGATTCCTAAAGGTCAGTACGAAGCGGCTGCCGCGATGGGCCTGGGTTACTGGCGCAGCATGGGCCTGGTGATTCTGCCGCAAGCCTTGAAGCTGGTGATCCCCGGTATCGTCAACACGTTTATTGCGTTGTTCAAGGACACCAGCCTTGTGATCATCATCGGCCTGTTCGACCTGCTCAACAGCGTCAAGCAAGCCGCCGCCGACCCGAAATGGTTGGGCATGGCCACTGAAGGCTACGTGTTCGCCGCCCTGGTGTTCTGGATTTTCTGTTTTGGTATGTCGCGCTATTCCATTCATTTGGAACACAAGCTCGACACAGGCCACAAGCGTTAGGAGTTGTTGTTATGAGCGAAGCAATCAAACAGCCTGTGAGCCCTGAAGGCATTATCCAGATGCAGGGCGTCAACAAGTGGTACGGCCAGTTCCACGTGTTGAAAGACATCAACCTCAACGTCAAGCAGGGCGAGCGTATCGTGCTGTGCGGCCCGTCGGGTTCGGGCAAGTCCACCACCATCCGCTGCCTCAACCGTCTGGAAGAGCACCAGCAAGGCCGCATCGTGGTCGATGGCGTGGAACTGACCAACGACCTCAAGCAGATCGAAGCGATCCGCCGTGAAGTCGGCATGGTGTTCCAGCACTTCAACCTGTTCCCGCACCTGACCATCCTGCAGAACTGCACGCTGGCGCCGATGTGGGTGCGCAAGATGCCTAAGCGCAAGGCCGAAGAAATCGCCATGCACTACTTGGAGCGCGTGCGCATTCCGGAGCAGGCCCACAAGTTTCCGGGGCAACTGTCCGGCGGCCAGCAACAGCGTGTGGCGATTGCCCGTGCGCTGTGCATGAAGCCGAAAATCATGCTGTTCGACGAACCGACCTCGGCCCTCGACCCGGAAATGGTGAAGGAAGTACTCGACACCATGATCGGCCTGGCTGAAGACGGCATGACCATGTTGTGCGTAACCCACGAAATGGGCTTCGCCCGCACCGTGGCCAATCGCGTGATCTTCATGGACAAAGGCGAAATCGTTGAGCAAGCGGCGCCGAATGACTTCTTCGACAACCCGCAGAACGATCGGACCAAGTTGTTCTTGAGCCAGATTCTGCATTGATCGACAGGTGACGCTTAACCATAAACCCGGCCTGGCGCCGGGTTTATTTTTGCCTGTTCAAAAAAACCGTTGCCTTGCCCTCGTAGGAAACTCCGAATAGCCTGTGGGCAAATTCATCCAATGATTGGACGAAGCGCGCAACCCCGCCTTGAGCGAGTTGTACCACTCCTTCTACGCCATCCTCGGCGCCCAGTTGATCCATGAACCTTGAAGCCAAACGCACGACTGAACTTGAAGAACTGTTGATCGACGCCGAAGCAGACGACGACATCGTGCAGCAGGCGCCCGCGCCGCTGAACCGCCCTTGGTTGTTGCTGCTAGGCCTGGTCCTGGTGGCGTTGAACCTGCGTCCGGCGCTGTCGAGCATGGCGCCGGTGCTCGGTGAAGTGTCCAGCAGCCTGGGCTTGTCAGCCGCCAGGGCCGGTCTGCTGACCACCTTGCCAGTGTTGTGTCTGGGGCTCTTCGCGCCCCTGGCGCCGATCCTGGCGCGGCGTTTTGGCGCCGAGCGCGTGGTGCTGGGAATTCTGTTGACCCTGGCGGCGGGCATCCTGCTACGCAGTTCGTTCGGTGAAGTGGGCCTGTTCGCCGGCAGCCTGATTGCCGGCGCAAGCATTGGGATTATCGGCGTGTTGTTGCCAGGCATCGTCAAGCGTGATTTCGCTCGACAGGCCGGCGCCATGACCGGCGTGTACACCATGGCGCTGTGCCTGGGCGCGGCGCTGGCGGCAGGCGCAACGGTGCCGTTGAGTCATTACTTCGGCGACAGTTGGCCGATAGGCCTGGGCTTCTGGATCTTGCCGGCGCTGATGGCGGCCGTGTTCTGGTTGCCCCAGGTCGGGCATAAACAGGGCGCGCATCAGGTGGCGTACCGGGTCAAGGGTTTGCTGCGTGACCCACTGGCCTGGCAGGTGACCTTGTACATGGGCCTGCAATCGTCCCTGGCGTACATCGTGTTTGGCTGGCTGCCGTCGATCCTGATCGGTCGTGGCCTGAGCGCCACCGAGGCCGGGTTGGCGCTGTCCGGCTCGATCATTGTGCAATTGGTCAGTTCGCTGGCCGCGCCGTGGCTGGCCACCCGGGGCAAGGACCAGCGCCTGGCGATTGTGGTGGTGATGCTGCTGACCCTCGGCGGGTTGTTCGGTTGCCTCTATGCACCGCTCGATGGCCTGTGGGGTTGGGCGATTTTGCTTGGGCTGGGGCAGGGCGGCACGTTCAGCCTGGCGTTGACCCTGATCGTGCTGCGTTCCCCTGATGCCCACGTGGCGGCCAACCTGTCGAGCATGGCCCAGGGCTTCGGTTACACCCTGGCCTCGCTCGGCCCATTGGCCGTGGGCCTGGTGCATGACTGGACCGGCGGCTGGTCGGCCATTGGCTGGATCTTCGCGGTGCTCGGGGTCGGTGCGATCGCCGCGGGCCTTGGCGCCGGGCGGGCGCGGTATGTGCAGGTGACCAGCGAGAAAATCTAGAGGTACACCACCTCCAGCGTGGCGAGGCCGTCGAGCGCGATGTCGCGGCTCAGGTCGAGGTTTTGCGTGGCGTTGATCACGGTCTCGACCTGCACCGTGCTGGTCAATTCTTGAATCGCCGAAGGGCCGGCCGTGCTGCCGGCGATGTCCGTGAACCCAAGGTAACTCTTGGCGCCGATGTTGATCGGGTTGAGGTTGGCAGTGCGCCAGGCCAGGCCACCGGTGGTGGACTCGGTGCCATACACCAGCGTGCTGCCGTCGACGGTGGTCTGGCGCGGGTCGAAGGCCATCGAGTACAGACCGATGCGGTTACCGCTATGGTCCAAGCCCAGGCCGTAGTAAATCTCGCTGTTGACCATCGCCGAACCGTCACGATTGTCCCGCATGCGCAAGGCGAAGCGGTTCGCGCCGTTGCAGGCAATGCTGACTTGCAACGGCTTGATGGGCAGACGCGTGCCCTTGTCCACGTTGAGGTCCTGACGGGAGATCTTGCCGTAGTCGATGACTGCACCGTTGGACAGCAGCGGCGTACAGGCGGTGGGCGTGAGACGGCCTGTGACCGCCAGATCCACCTGCGAGGCCGCCTGAACGGTGGTGCCACCGGCCAGCAGCACGGAAAGAAGGGCGATGTTGTGCGTTTTCATGAGGCTGATCCCTTGGGTTACAGGTAAATGATTTCGAGGGTGCCGGCGCCGTTGATGTGCACCCTGTTGCGCAAGTCCAGCGATTCCATCGGCGCCAGGTAGGCCTTGATGCGCAGCGTGCCGGAGAGGTTCTGGATCGGCACCGGCCCCAACGTGCTGGCGGTGCGGTCGGTAAAGCCCATTAGGCTGTTGGCGGCGATGGGGATTTGGCGCGGGCTGGAGCTGCTCCACGCCGCCCCGCCACTGGTGGAGTCGGTGCGATACAGCGGGCCGAGGGCATCAGCGCTGAACTCGGCCGGGTCGATGTTCACGTAGTAGCGCCCGATCTTGTTGTGGCTATAGTCCACGTCCAGGCCGTAGGCAGTTTCATCGGTGCCGCCGGTGGCGGAACCGTTGCGGTTGTCATGCATCTTCAGGGCGAAGGGCGTGGCGGCGTCGCAGCTCACGGAAAACTGCAAGGTCCGCGTGGGCAGCGGCGTTTCACTGGTGGCGCTCAAGTCCTTGGCCAGCAGCCTGCCGTAATTCACCAGCCCGCCATTGGACAATAGCGGCACGCACGCCACAGGGGCGAAGTGCGCTTGCAGGGTCAGCTCTCGCTCGCTTTGCGGGTGGGAGACGCGGCCGGTCACTTCCCAAGTGGTCGCGTCCCGCACGCGTGTGGCGGCAGCATCGGCCCAGGCGCTCACGCTCAGTTGCAGCGTGAAATGCTTGCCGGTCAGCGGTGTGCCGTTGAGCATCGGGGCGATCCCGTGCCCCGGCCGCCAGCCGAGTGTGGAGCCGGTGGCCACGGGCGGCTGACCGTTGGCGGGCAGCAACCCTAGGTTGACCGCCTGGCCATCCAGCATTCCGTCGCTGACCTGTATGGCGTAGCTGCCGTGCTCGGTGAATTGCAGGCGCTCGGCACTTGCGGCGACAGCGCGATAGAACAGGCTCATGTCGCCGGGTTGCGCGCAGTTGAGTGTCAGGCTCAGACGGCGCTCGCCGAGTAGGCGCTGGGGGGCGCTGTCGTGCTGCGCGGCGCGGTTCATTGAGCCGAAATCCAGGCGCGCCTCGCTGAGGTTTAACTGGCATTCATCCGCGGCCAAGGCGCAGTTGGACACTATCAGCAGCAGGCAGGCAACTCTCAGGATGGGCATCGGTCATTCTCCAGGGGTATGGCAGCGGGCGTCGGCGGTTTCGAAATACACCGTGGGGTCGGGCTTGGTCGGCAGGTCGAAGCGCAGTTCACAGCGCCCGATGTCGGCGTTGCTGACCCACAGCGTGGTGTGCTCCAGCACGTTGGGCAGGAACACCTGGCTTCCATCCTGGACCAGGGTGATGAACTCGCCCTCGGCCGTGCTTACCACCGCGCCGCGCGGCAGCGGTTGGCCCTGATCAGTGCGTGCGGTGAGCAGCAACCGACGGGTGAGCGCCACGCCGAACTCGACGCGATCCACCGCACCGCGCCCGGCCGAAATCATCGCCAGGCCGTTGTTGATGTCGGCATTGCGCGGTAGCGAACGGGTCTGCACTTCGACCGGACTGCGGCCATAGGCGTTGACCTGGGACACCACCGCTTGCCCCTGCCAGTCGGTCCAGACCGGGCCGCTGGGGGTGCTGAGTTTGATGCCGCTCATGTCTCCCACAGACACCAGTGCGAACGTGTCGCGCACGGGATACGGCGAGAAGGTCAGACCGCTGCCATGGGCCACCACGGCGCCGCGCGCGCCGCCTTGGTAGCTTGAACGTTCACTGTCGCTGCGGCTGTAGCTCAGGTCCAACTGGCTGTAGCGGGGCAGGGTGGACACGCCGACGGTGGTCTCGACCTGGCGGTCGCGGGTGTCGTATTCGGCGCTGACGCGGTAGCTGAGTTGATCGTCGATCTGCTCGTTGAGCCCGACTCCCGAGCGATGCTCGCCTCCCGAATTGCGCACCCACGCGCGGCCCCGGCGACGCTCGCCGAGGGGCAGGCTGAGGTTCAGGTACGCCGCGTTGTCCTGCTGTTGGCGACCGCCCATCTGCCATTCGGCGCTGGCGGACAGCGATACGCCGCCGACACTGGTGCCCCACGAGGCCAGGGCACGGCTGCTGGTCTCGTCGTCAAAATTGCTGGAGCGCGACACCCCGGCGCTGAACGCCCCTAGCGATGGGTGTGACCAGCCGAGAGTGACGCTTTGCTGGTCGCGGTAACGTGAGCGGCGATGGTGGTCGGGTTGGGTGTCGTAAGTGGTTTCTTCCAGATCGCGATAGCCCGGCGTGCGCCAGGAATTGGCCGCGCTGAATGACCATTGCTCACCCAGGCGCTGGGACCATGCGAGGTCGGTCTGCATGCCTTGGGCCTTGTCGTGGGACTGCGCATCGGAGAACTGGCTGGCCAGTTGCACTTGGCTGTCGAGCCCTGGCAGCCAGGCCAGGCTTGCGCCCACGCCGCGATATTCGCTGGCCGCTAGCAGGCCGCCGCCCACCGAGACTTGCGGGTGCACAGCGCCGTTCCAGCCGGCGCTGACGACCCAGGGGTCATCGCCTTTGGCGTCTCCTATATTGCGTACGCGACCTGCGCCCACCGAATAACCGGCTGCCGGCAGGCCCAGGCCAAGCATCGCTGCCGGCACGGTAAAACGGCGCTCCTCGCCGGTGCTTTCCCGAACAGTCACTTCGACGTCCGAGCGGGTGTTCAAGCGCCGCACATCGCGCAAGGCGAACGGGCCGGCGGGGACTACCGTTGAGTGGATTAACGCGCCGTTCTGCCGCACTTCGACCTGCGCCGGGCTGTTGGCGATGCCCTCGATGGTCGCACCTTGCTCCTGGTCCAGCAGTGCCTGCTCGGTGAACACCTGCACGCCATTGATCTGCGCCCCGGACAGCACCGGGTTGTAGAGGCTGATCTGCCCGGCTTGCAGCACCGCCTGATGCTGGGCGAAGGTGCGCTGGGCGTAGGCTTCCAGGTGGGTACTGCGCGACAGGCCGTCCTGCCAGGTCTGCACCTGGCGGCTGCGCACGATCCAGTCGCCGGCGTTGAAGCCAACTTCGGTATTGGCCGAGCCGAAGCGGTTGGTGTCATCGCCCAACTGATTGTAGAAACCGCTCAGGTCATAGTTGAGCAAGGCCGCGACGCCGCCGGCCTGATACCCCGAGACATCCTGCTTCAGCGGTCGCAAGGCCTCGGTCGGCACCACCAGCGACACCGTCAGGGTGGCCGGGTCGGGTTCGATCAGGCTCTGGGGAAATTGGGCGAGAAAGTCGTGGCATTTGCCGCTGTCGTCCGGGATCACCAGGTTGGCGGCGTCCAGTAACGTGCGGTCGAAACACAGGGCACCCTGTTGATCGAAACGGGCTTGCAGACGACCACGGTTTTGGCCGTTGACCCGCAGCGTCACCGCGTGTTTGCCAGCGGTAAAGCGCGGAGCTTCCAGCAGCAGGCTGGCCAGTTGCGGATCAATGCCGCGCTGGCTCAGGGTCTTGGAATCGAAACCGGAATCGGCATCGGCCCAGGTCACTTCAGGGAGCAGGGCGCAGGTTAACAGCCACGCCGGCAGGGCAAGGTGGGTGGGTGCGGCGGGCACGGCTTTGCCGTCACGATAATTCACGACTGTTTTCACCAAAGGCATTAAGTGTTGGACGTCTGTGCGTCGCGGTGACGGTCATTGCGCCGTCACTTCGTATTTACAGGCGCGAGCGTCTGTTTTTTTCGTTAGAGCACGGTGATAGGGGCTTCGTAGGCGGCCACCGCGAAGCCATAGAGGGTGGCCGGTTGCAGCCGGACAGTTTGGGCGCCGGTGCCGGTTACCGGTACACGCAATCGCTCGCCCGGCAACACGTAGGTGCGCGGCAGCATCGCCTTGCCGTTACCCGGAAGCAGGCTCAGTTCCTGGGCCAGTCGCACCACATACGGCGTGTCATTACTGACCTGCAATTGGTTGTTCTCAAGGGCCCAGGTCAAACCGGTCCAGGGCGTGCGATTGGGCGCCAGCCCTTCGGGATGAATGATCACCGGCAGGTTCTGGCGCACGGTCACGCCGACGCGGGCATGGCCTGCTTTGGTGGCGGCTCGGCCGGTGGGCATGCCTTCGAAAATCACCCGTTTGAGCCGCTGCGTCATCAGCGGCTGCTGCGCCTGCAAAATGAAACGCACCAGTTGCGATTTGCCGGGGTCGACGCGCGCCAGCGGGGGAGTGACCACCAACAACGGCTCTGTGTCTTCCGGAATGTTTTCGAGGGTGACGTGCAGCAGGGCCAGTTGGCTGTCGGTGTTAGTCACCGAAACACTGGCCTCGCCCTCGCTTTCATGCACGATCACCACGGAGGTGTCGGGGACCATTCCGTCGGCCCGGGCATTCAGGCTGAACAGAAGTGTCAGGGCCGCGATGTTCAAAAGTAACGTCGTCATGACGGGGTTCCATTGGGCAAAAGAAGAATCAGAAGTAGCGCAGATCCAGGACGATCGACCCGTCCAAGGGCACCTCTTGATCCAGGGTCAGGTAGTTTGAAAAGTTGATGGACGTTTCTACGTGCAATTGGGCGTCCAGTTGGCGGATGAAGTCCGGCTGACGGTCACCCGGTAGCGCGAAACCGGCATAGGCCTTTGGCTCGGCGTCGGGCCGCGCGGCCCAGGTTTCACCGCCATCGGTGGACACCAGCACCTGCATGGGCTGCCCATCGCCCACCGGGTTGCGATAGAAAAGCGCCACACTGCCCATGCGCTCATCGGGGGCATGAATATTTCGACCCAGGCCGAAAACATCCGGCGTCAGTGCTGATTCCGCGCGATTGTCGATGCCCGCCAGCGCAAACAGCATGGGCCGCGCGCATTGCACGGAGAGTTCCAGTAGCTGGCTTGGCAGCACGGTGAATTCATCGCTGTTGAGGGTATGCGTGGGAATCTTGCCGTGGTCGACAATGCCTTCTTCCGACAGCTCGACGTGGCAGGCGTCCGGGGTGAGCCTGCCGGTCACCGTGACGTCGACTATCGATGCTGCGCTTGTCGGTGCGGCGAAGGTCAGTGTGAGCAGGACGGCAAAAAGGTTGGGCTGCAGGTTCATGGGGATCACTGGCTGGAGGACGGTGGCCGTACGTAAAGGCGACCATGCCTGGGCATGGTCGCCCTGGCGTTACAGGTACTTCACTTCCAGGGTGGCCGAACCATCCAGGGTGACCTCGTTGGTCAGGTCCAGGCCGTCGGTGCGGGCGATCGAGGTGTTCACCTGCAGGTCAGCCACCAATTCCGTGGCGGGTACTGGCGTCGAGGTATCACTTGTGGCTGCCACCGACATGTAGAGGCCTGGGTCCCAGAACCTTTCTTCGTACCACGTCTTGCCGCCATCACCGGAGGCGATGGTTTTCACTTGGGCGCCGTCGGCGATGGCGTTCTGCAAAATCAGCGTGAACCACCCCAGCTTTTGCGTGCCGTTGATCAGGCCCAGGCCGAACAGCGTGCTCATCAGTGCCGATTCTGCCCGGTTATCGATTGAGTTCAGGGCAAACGTGGTCGGACCATCACAATTCACTTCGATAATCAGGGTGTGCGTGCCGATGAGCGTGGGGTTGTTCGGGCGCAGGTCCTTGGCGGAGATTTTGCCGTGATCGATGATGCCGCCGCCGGATAGGCTGGGCGTGCAGGCACTGGGAACGATCAGGCCCTTGACCGCCAGGTCGACGGTGGAGGCTGCGAAGGCGGTCGCGCCGGTCACCAGCATCACGCTGGCTGCGACGGTACTGAGCAGGGTTTTCATGGCGAACTGATTCCTTTCGATAATGGGTAATTACAGGTACTTGAGTTGGATGGTGGCGTGACCGTCGATGGGGACTTCGTCCAACAGGGTCAAGCGTTCCGAAGGGGCAACGTGGGTATACAGACGGATCTCGGCGTCAAACTCCTGGGCGGCGATGGGCGTCTCTTCACCGCTTTTCGCAATCGTGGTCAGCCACAGGTGATTCAACTCATTGGCGGGTCTCCAGGTGACGCCGCCATCCTCTGAATTAATCATGCGTACCGCGACGCCATCCGCAACGGGGGTGTAAAGGTGAAAGCTTGCCCCACCGATTTTTTCGTCATTGGGCGTCATCCCCAAGCCATGCCACCGATCATGGTTGGCCGACGTGCCGGCGCGGTTATCGATGGTGTTGAGGGTGAAAAAAGTGGGGCCTTCACAGCGCACACTTACATGCATGCTTTGGTTGGGCAGGGAGGTGTGCTGGTCGGCATTGAGCGACTTTGCCGACATTTTTCCGAAGTCGACCATGCCGCCATCGGAAATCAGCGGCGCGCAGGCGCTGGGCGTAATCGTGCCGCTCACGCTGAGGTCGGTATTGCTGGAGGCAAACACGACGGGAGTGAACAGCAATAGCAGCGCAGTGCGAGTGGCACATAGGTTCATAGGGCAATCACCATTGAGCGGGGTGGAAGGACGTTGGGTGGGCGTTACAGGTACTTCACTTCAAAGGTCGCCGAACCATCCAACTGCACCTCGTTGGTGAGTGTTAGAGATTTGGCCGGCGCGATGGCGGTGTTGAGCACCACTTCCACACTCATGTCTTGCAATGGGTGCGGCAGCCAGCCGTTGGTAGCGTCGAAGCTACCCAGTGCGATCAAGGCGTTAGGCACGACCGCATCGTCGTCATACAGCTCTCCCCAGCGACCTTCGCCGCGAGTACTCAGCAAGGTTGAGGCTACGTCAGCCACTGGGTTGCGCATGCTCAGGTAATACCTGCCCAGTTTCTCGGTGTCGTTGATCAGGCCCAGGCCAAAAGCACTGTTTTGGGTAGAGGAACCGGTGCGGTTGTCGAAGGGCGTGATGGCAAACAGTGTCGAACCCTCGCAACTGACCGACAGTTTTATGGTTTGGTCAGGAAGCCGGGTTTGGGCGTCGGCATTCAGGTCTTTGGCTGAGATCTTTCCGAAATCGACAGCTCCCGGCAGGCTGGGCGTACAGGCGCTGGGCGTGATTACGCCCGTTACTGTCATGTCCACGCTGCTGGCGGCAAACGTCGGCAGCGCATTGGCGAGCAGCAGGACAGAGCTCAACAGGGTCAGGGATTTGTTCATTTCAATACATTCCACTACAGGGCTGGCTGATAAAGGCGCGCACACGGCATCGTCCGATCTTTCAAGGAGGACGATGATCAGGGCGGCTGGTTGTGTTTGATTGGGCTCGCCGGTGGCAGCAAGTCCATTCCCTCTTTGCGGGGTGACGGCAATTTAGCTGCCGGGTGGGGGCGGGGAAATACAACTTTTACGACAATCCTGGCCGGCGTTATTCCTACCTAAGTGCGTGGGAATTAATGATCAAATTTGTAGGAAAGTTGGTGTTTTTCGTAGTTGTTGTATCGCCAGGTTCATAGGTAAACCGTTATTTGTCGCTGCTTATTAATGGTCATGTGAGTGTCACGCAAGTGTCGCACGTTGTTCTCGGTTGGCTGTTAAAGCCTTTCACCCACTCACGATGTGTGCCGAGAACCCATGGGCTTGAAAATTAATGTAAGCGCATTGAGGTGAGTCTGGTGACAAGGGTATTTTTTAATCCAGTACCTGTCCTGAAGTTGACACCTTTGCTCTCGCCACCGTTGATGGAGGGCCCCGCTGATGGTGCGCGCCAGACCGCCTGGCCGACACGCAGCAGCCTGATCGAGATTTTCGGCAGTGATGAGGTGGTGAACCGCGTGCTGGTGAGCCTGATCAATGAAGCACGGGAAGATGACGCTTTGCTTGACCAGGCCCGGGCCAGCGCCGATGCGCCATTGGTGGTAGAGCGCCTGCACCGTTTGGTGGGGAGTCTGGCGTTCGTGGGGGGCGCTGACCTGGAATTGAGTGGCGAGCAACTGATCGCGCATGTCAAAGCCCGAGGCGTCTTGGCCAGTACCCCGCATTTGCAAGCGTTTCAGCGCAACTTGCATGTCTACATCCGTTATCTGAGTCGGTTATGAATAGTGCTGCCTGGAAGTTCGCAAGATGCTGTTCGGATGTGTACTAGGTTTTGGATGTAGGTAATTTCTTTTTATGTTGTAGGCATGAAGTTATTGGCTATCAATTGCTGGGCGCGGTCCGAAGCGTGTCGCGTCAGGTAGTTGTTGAGCCGCTTGGACAGGGGTATTTTTGCGCGAATTCATTTTGCCATCATTCGTGGGTATTTATGCTTCGTGTAATTGTTGCCGACGATCATCCCATTGTGCGTATCGGCCAACGGGTGGTGATTGAGGCGGGCGGTAAATGCAAAGTGGTTGGCGAGGCCGATGGGCCCGATGAATTGCTCCGGTTATTGGAGACCGTCGCCTGTGATGTGCTGGTGACCGACTTCGCCATGCCGGGCGGTCAGCAGGCGGACGGTTACGGACTGCTGGGCCTGTTGCGCCGCCAGTATCCGGATTTGCCGGTGATCCTGGTCACGATGTTTGCCAATGTCGCGACGCTGCGTGCGTCGTTCGCCCATGGCGCGCGGGCGATCGTCGCCAAGAGCGCGTCGGCCCGGGAGCTGCCGGTTGCGATCAGCACCGTGATCAAAGGCCAGACCTTCGCCAGTGAATGCCTGCGCGCGCAGATGGAGGAGGCAGGCACGGGGGATCAGTCGCAACAGCCGCAATTGTCGAGCAAGGAACGCGAAGTGGTGCGCATGCTCGCCAGCGGCATGACCGTCAGCCAGATCGCGGCGCGGGTCAATCGCAGTATTTCCACGATCAGTAAACAGAAAAGCACGGCCATGAGCCGGCTGTGCATTTCCACCGACGTCGACCTGTTCGCCTACGCCCGCAGCTGCGGCATGGTGCCCTAGGGTTTGGGCCGTCATCACCTGTGCAAATGCCGATAGAGTTTTGCCGGTGCGCAGACTATCTTGAGCGGCCTACAACCCCAGGTTTGGAAGCTGCCCATGAGTGATGCCCACAACGCCTTGATTACTGAGTTTTACAGCGCCTTCCAGCGCCTGGATGCCGAGGCCATGGCCGCCTGCTACACCGACGACGTTGTGTTCAGCGACCCGGCCTTCGGCGAATTGCGCGGCCGTGATGCGGGCGACATGTGGCGCATGCTGACCACGCGGGCCAAGGATTTCTCCCTGACGTTCGACCATGTACGCAGCGATGACACCACCGGCAGTGCGCATTGGGTGGCGACTTACCTGTTCAGTGCCACCGGCAACACAGTGGTCAACGATATCGGCGCGCGGTTCGTGTTCCGCGACGGCAAGATCTGTGAGCACCACGACCACTTCGACCTGTGGCGCTGGTCGCGCCAGGCGTTGGGTATCAAGGGCCTGTTGCTGGGCTGGTCGCCGGCCTTGAAAAATGCCGTCCGCGCCCAAGCACGCAAAGGCCTCAAGGCATTTCAGGCCGGGCGTTGATAAGATTGGCGCTCCTCTGGCTTGCCGACATGAACTGTGACTGATCTTCCTCCACCCAAGCCCTGGTTCGTCTACCTGGTGCGCGCCGCCAATGGCTCGCTGTATTGCGGCATCAGCAATGATCCGCTGCGCCGCTTCGCCACGCACCAGAGCGGCAAGGGCGCGCGGTTCTTCCTGTCCAGCCCGGCCGTGGCGCTGGTATACACCGAGCAATGCGCAAGCAAGGGCGAGGCGCTGCGCCAGGAGCGGTTGATCAAGAAGCTGAAGAAGAGTGCCAAGGAGTGTTTGGCGGCGCAGGGCTCATTGATCTGACTGATGGGTTCCCATCACGCCGCCATAGCCCGTTGCGCGCTAAGCTGCGGGTTCATTTTTCCAAGTGGACCCCGGCATGTCTGAACTCATCCTGCACCACTACCCAACCTCCCCATTCGCGGAAAAAGCTCGGCTGCTGCTGGGTTTCAAAGGTTTGTCCTGGCATTCGGTGCATATCTCGCCGGTGATGCCCAAGCCGGACCTGACGGCCCTCACCGGTGGCTATCGCAAAACCCCAGTGCTGCAAGTGGGCGCCGATATCTATTGCGACACCGCCTTGATCGCCCGTCGCCTTGAGCAGGAAAAAGCTGCGCCGGCGCTGTTCCCGCTGGGCCAGGAAATGATCACCCAAACCTTCGCCACCTGGGCCGACAGCGTGGTGTTTGCCCACGCGGTGAGCCTGGTGTTCCAGCCAGAATCGGTGGCGGTGCGTTTTGGCAAGCTGCCACCGGAAGTGATCAAGGCGTTTCTTGCCGACCGCGCCGCGCTGTTCAGTGGCGGCACCGCGAGCAAGCTGCCGACTGAGCTGGCCAAGCACCAATGGCCGGCGATCATGGCGCGGCTGGAGCAGCAACTGCAGCGTGAGTCGGGGGACTTCCTGTTTGGCGAGCCGTCGATTGCCGACTTTGCTATGGCCCATCCGTTGTGGTTCCTCAAGGCCACGCCGGTAACCGCGCCGTTGGTGGACGCGTATCCGGCCGTATCTGCGTGGCTGGGGCGTGTGCTTGGTTTTGGTCACGGCACGTCCAGCCAGATGACTGCCGAGCAGGCGTTGGAGATTGCGCGCGACGCCACTCCGGCGCCGCTGCCGGACGAGGTGTTCGAGGACCTGAATGGCTTCAAGGCCGGCCAGCAGGTGACCATCGGCGCCATCGACTACGGCGTCGACCCGGTCGCCGGCGAATTGCTCTTTGCCGGGCGCGAAGAGCTGATCCTGCGCCGCACCGACCCGCGTGGCGGCACCGTGCACGTGCACTTCCCGCGCTTTGCTTTTCGCATTCAGGCGCAATAAGAAAAATATTTGCAAATAAACGTGAGGTAAACCGGTGGCCCATCCGTGTAGTGCTTGAAACTGCGATCTATTCGCATTAACAGCGTTTTCTACACGGGTTCTCACAGCATGAAGTCGACGGCGGGCGGTTTGGTTAAACAGTGGCTGGGAGCCTCGGTATTGGCGGTATCGGGGTTGGCCTTGCTGCCCCTGTGCGTGGCTCAGGCGCAGGAGCAGCAAAGCGCTCAGTTCACGTTTGCCCTGGCTGCCAAACCGCTGCCCCAGGCTCTGAGTGATTTCAGCCGGGTCACCGGAATCAGCGTGATCTACACCGATGAAGCGCCCTACGGCCTCAGCGCCCCGGCCGTGAGCGGACAGATGAGCGCGACCCAGGCCCTGCAACGCTTGTTGGGTAACTCCGGCTTCACCTTCCGCCAGATCGACGCCCGCACGTTGGCGCTTGAGCCGGTGCCGACCGATGGCGCAGTCAACCTTGGCGCTACCACCATCAGTGGCGTCGGCCAAACCCAGGACAGCACCAGCTACCAGCCGCCACCCACCAGTTCGGTGATGCGCTCCCGTGCCCTGCTGCTGGAAACCCCGCAAACCGTCAACGTGGTGCCGGCCCAAGTGCTGCGCGACCAGACCCCACGCAACCTGGATGACGCCCTGGGCAACATCAGCGGCATCACCCAGGCCAACACCTTGGCCAGCACCCAGGACGCCGTGATGCTGCGCGGCTTTGGCGACAACCGTAACGGCTCGATCATGCGTGACGGCATGCCGGTGGTGCAGGGCCGCGCCTTGAATGCCACGGCGGAGCGTGTCGAAGTGCTCAAGGGCCCGTCGTCGCTGCTGTATGGCATCCAGGATCCGGGGGGCGTGGTGAACATCGTCAGCAAAAAGCCCGAACTGACCCAATCCACTGCCCTGACCGTGCGCGGCTCGACCTTTGGCAACGGCAAAAACGGCAGCGGTGGCGGCCTCGACACCACCGGTCCCATCGGTGACTCGGGCCTGGCCTATCGGCTGATCGTCGATCATGAAGACGAGGACTACTGGCGCAATTTCGGCACCCACCGCGAGACCTTGGTCGCGCCGTCCCTGGCTTGGTACGGCGACAGCACCCAGCTCTTGTTCGCCTACGAACACCGCGAGTTTCTCTCGCCGTTCGACCGTGGCACCGCCATCGACAAGTCCAATCATCCGCTGGACATTCCATCCACCCGGCGCCTGGATGAACCGTTCAACAACATGGAAGGCCGCTCCGACCTTTACCGCTTCGAAGCCGACCACGACCTGAACGACGACTGGAAAGCCCACTTCGGCTACAGCTGGAATCGCGAAACCTACGACGCCAGCCAAGTGCGCGTCAGCGCGGTGAACACGGATGGAACCCTGACCCGCAAGATGGACGGCACTCAGGGCGCGATCACCACCGACCGCTTCACCACCGTCAGCCTGGAAGGCAAGGTCAATGTGTTCGGCCTGCAGAATGATCTGGTATTCGGCATGGACGATGAGTACCGCAAGGTTTACCGCGCCGACCTGATTCGCCAGGCCTCGCGCACGACGTTCAACTACAACAACCCGGTGTACGGCAACGAAGTCGCGGGCACCACGGTCAGCGCCGCCGACAGCGCCCAGACCGACCTGTTGCGCAGCGACTCGCTGTTCTTCCAGGACGCGATTCATCTCACCGACCAGTGGATTTTTGTCGCGGGCGCGCGCTACCAGATGTACGACCAATACGCCGGCAAAGGCGTGCCGTTCAAGGCCAACACCAATGGCAACGGCCAGGCCTGGGTGCCGCGTGCGGGGCTCGTGTATCGCTACACCGATGAGTTGTCGTTCTACGGCAGCTACACCGAGTCGTTTAAACCCAACTCCACCATCGCCGCCCTGGCCGATGGCAGCACGCTGACCGGTGACCTTACGCCAGAAGAATCCAAGTCGTGGGAGTTGGGCGCAAAGCTCGATATTCCAGGACGCGTCACCGCCAGCGCGGCACTGTTCAACATCGACAAGCGCAACGTGCTGGTGTCGGTGGGATCACTCGCGAACACCATCTACAGCATCGCTGGCCAGGTGCGGTCCCGTGGTCTGGAACTGGATGCCAGCGGCCAGTTGACCGACAAGTGGAGCGTGATCGGCAGCTACGCCTACACCGACGCCGAAGACATCAAGGACAAAGACCCGACCCTGCAAGGCAACCGCCTGCAAAACGTGGCCAAGCACACCGGCTCGCTGTCGGTGGCCTATGACTTCGGCAGCATTTTTGGTGGCGATCAACTGCGCGTGGGCACGGGTGCACGCTACGTCGGCGAACGCGCCGGCGACGCCGCCAACGATTTCGATCTGCCGGGTTACACCGTGGCCGACGCGTTTGCCACCTACGACACCAAGATCGAAGGGCAGAAGGTCAAGTTCCAGCTCAACGTGAAGAACATGTTCGACCGCACCTACTACACCTCCGCGGCCAGCCGGTTGTTTGTGTCCATTGGTGATGCGCGGCAGGTGTCGGTGTCCAGTACGCTGGAGTTCTAAAACCTGACGGGCTCCCTATGGCAAGTGTGCTCCTTGTGGTGGGCAGGCTTCCTGTGGTGAGCGGGCTTGCCCCGCGTTGGGCTGCGAAGCAGCCCCAAAACAGATTCTGCGGTGTTCCTGAAAGAACGCGGCGGCATCAGTAAGGGCGGCTTTGCCACCCAGCGCGGGGCAAGCCCGCTCGCCACAAAGGTACGGAGCTGTTAGCGTTGCGGCCATTAATGGCTTTGCGGAACACAGTACTGATGCACTTTGGAAGATGGCTACACCTGCTGTGCCTGAGCGTTTTACTGGGCGGCTGTGCGAGTGTTTCGCCGCCGTCCACGCCTTCAACACTGGATCACCTGCTGGCCGATCCTGTCCTCAACGGCGCCACGGTTTCCGTCATGGTGCGCGACGCCCGCAGTGGCAGCACCCTGTATCAGCACAACCCGCGCACACGCATGGTTCCCGCGTCCAACCTCAAATTGCTGACCACGGCGGCGGCAATGGATGTGCTGGGGCCCCAGTACCGGTTCTCCACGCAACTGTTGAGCGACGGCCCGCAACAAGGTGAGCGCCTGACCGGTAACCTGTACCTGCGTGGCCTTGGCGACCCGACCACACAGTTTTCCGACTACCAGGCATTGGCCGCCCAACTGGCGAGCCAGGGCGTGCGCCAGGTGCAGGGCGACTTGGTGTTCGACGACACCTGGTTCGACGCCGAGCGCCTGGGCGTTGACTGGGCCCAGGATGACGAAAGCACCTACTACGGTGCGCAGATTTCCGCGCTGACGGTATCGCCCAATACGGATTTTGACGCGGGCACCTTGATCGTCACGGCTAAGGCGCCGGTCATTTCCGGCCAGCCGGTGACTGTTTCTATAAGCCCGCCCACCGATTACGTACAACTCAGTAACCGCGCCGTCAGCGGCCCCGGCAACAGCTATGGCATCACTCGTCAGCACGGCACCAACGTGCTGCAACTCACTGGCGCGCTGGCGCCGGGCAAACAAAGCCGGCAGTGGGTCAGTGTGTGGGAGCCGACGCAACTGGTAGCCAATCTGTTCGAGCAGGCATTGGCGCAGCAGGGCATCCAGGTGATGGGGCGCAGGGTGATTGGCGGTGCAAGCCCGGCGACGGCCAGGGTGCTGGCGGAGCATCAGTCGGCACCGTTGCAGGCACTGATCACGCCACTACTCAAACTCTCGAACAACAACATGTCCGAGGCGTTGCTCAAAGCCATGGGGCGCAAGACCGCCAACGCGGGCACAGCGCAGGCGGGTGTGGCAGCGGTAGCGGCGTTTATGAAACGCCAGGGCATGCACCCGTCGACGCTGGTCCAGGTGGACGGCTCGGGCTTGTCGCGGCGTAACCTAGTGTCGTCGCAGAACCTCACGGACCTGCTGCTCGCGACCGCGAAACAACCGTGGTTCGATGCCTGGTACAGCGCCTTGCCGATTGCCGGCAACGCCGACCGTATGACCGGCGGCAGCCTGCGCTATCGCTTGCGCGGCACCGCAGCTGAAAACAACCTGCACGCCAAGACCGGCTCCATGGCCGGCGTGTCATCGTTGAGCGGCTATATCACCGATGCCGAGGGGCGGCGCCTGGTGTTCTCGATGATCAGCAATAACTACGTGAGTGACGCCGCGCCCATTCGCGCGTTGGAGAACCGTGTCGTGCAGGCCCTGACCCAATGGCACGACTAGCTCAGGGTTGATAGCCCATCCGCCAACTCACGGCCTGGGTCGCCGCCAGCAGACGCTGCGCCGCCGGGCCATCTTCGTCGGCGTGGAACAGCGAGGTGGGGCCGACCACGGTCATCACCGCCGCCACGTTCCCGACCGCGTTGAACACCGGCGCTGACAGCGCGTCCACCCCCGGCATCAGCAGGCCATGCACAAAGTGCAGGCCACGGCTGCGGATCTGCTCGCAGGTGGTTGCGTAGGTTTGGTCGTCCGCCAGGGCATGGGCGATACCGGCCTGGATCTCACGCTCGCGCAATTCCACGGTTTCCCGCGTTGGCAGGAACGCGCTGAACACCAGTCCGGTGGACGAACTGAGCAGCGGCAATACCGAGCCCAACTGCGTCACCACCGTAACCGCACGCACCGCCGGTTCGATGTGCACCACGGTCGCGCCCTGGTTGCCCCACACCGCTAAAAAGCAGGTTTCATTCAAGTCATCGCGCAACTCTGCCAGGGGCATCGCGCCGACTTTCAGCACGTCCATGCTGCCCAGCGCCGCCAAGCCCACCCGCAGCGCTTCGCGGCCCAGGCCATAGTGGTTAGTGGCGGTGTTCTGTTCGGCAAAACCCGACGCGATCAACGCCTGCAGGTAGCGGTGAACTTTGCTTGCCGGCATTTGCACATGTTCGGCCAGGCGCGACAGCGACGTGGCGGGCGACAACTCGGCCAGGGCCTTGAGGATATCGGTGCCCACTTCGGCCGAGCGGACTTTTTGTTTACCGGTGTCGCGAGGCTTTTCCATGGAAGGGCGAGGATCCGAGAGATGAATGGGCGTCTTTATAGCTTGACGGTCGATAGTGATCAAATTACGTTATGCGTAACTCGATTACGATAAAAACAACTTCCGTACAGAGGATGCTCCATGAACCTCGAATACCTTTCGGGCTTCGGCAATGAATTCGCCAGCGAAGCGCTGCCCGGCGCATTGCCGGTCGGCCAGAACGCCCCGCAAAAAGCGCCCTACGGGCTGTATACCGAACTGTTCTCCGGCACCGCCTTCACCATGGTGCGCAGCGAAGCCCGCCGCACTTGGCTGTACCGCATCCAGCCGTCGGCCAATCACCCGGCGTTCGTCAAATTGGAACGGCAACTGGCCGGTGGCCCGTTGGGCGCGGTGACGCCCAATCGTCTGCGCTGGAACCCGCTGGATATTCCGAGTGAGTCGACGGACTTCATCGACGGCCTTGTTGGGATGGTGGCTAACTCCGGGTCAGAAAAGCCTTCAGGCATCAGCATCTACACCTACCGTGCCAATCGCTCGATGGAACGCGTGTTCTTCAATGCTGATGGCGAACTGTTGATCGTCCCCGAGCAGGGCCGCTTGCGTGTCGCCACCGAACTCGGTGTGCTGGATGTTGAGCCGCTGGAAATCGTGGTGTTGCCGCGCGGTCTTAAATTCCGCGTCGAACTGCTGGATGCGCACGCACGCGGTTATGTGGCGGAAAACCACGGCGCGCCGCTGCGTCTGCCGGACCTTGGCCCAATTGGCAGCAACGGTCTGGCCAACCCACGCGACTTCCTCACTCCGGTTGCCCACTACGAAGACCTGAAGCAGCCTACAACCCTGGTTCAGAAATTCCTCGGTGAACTGTGGGCCTGTGAACTCGACCATTCACCGCTGAACGTGGTCGCCTGGCACGGCAACAACGTGCCGTACAAATACGACCTGCGCCGCTTTAACACCATCGGCACCGTGAGTTTCGATCACCCGGACCCGTCGATCTTTACCGTGTTGACCTCGCCTACCAGCGTGCACGGCCTGGCCAACCTCGACTTCGTGATCTTTCCGCCACGCTGGATGGTGGCCGAAAACACCTTCCGCCCGCCGTGGTTCCACCGCAACCTGATGAACGAATACATGGGCCTGATCCAGGGCGCCTACGACGCCAAGGCCGAAGGCTTCCTGCCGGGCGGGGCGTCACTGCACAGTTGCATGAGCGCCCACGGTCCGGACGGCGAGACCTGCACCAAGGCCATCAACGTCGAGTTGGCGCCGCACAAGATCGATAACACCATGGCCTTCATGTTCGAGACCAGCCAAGTGCTGCGTCCCACTCAGTTCGCCCTGGACTGCCCGCAACTACAACCTGCTTACGACGCGTGCTGGGCCTCGCTGCCCAACACCTTCAACCCGAACCGGAGATAACCCATGACTCAGCCCACTTCTACCCGCAGCTGGGTGGCCTGCGCCAACGGTCACCGCGACTTTCCACTGCAGAACCTGCCACTGGGCGTGTTCAGCATCAACGGTTCGGCCCCCCGCAGTGGCGTGGCGATTGGCGACTATATTTTCGACCTGCAGGCCGCTTTGGATGCATTTGAAGGTGAGGCACGCCGAGCGGTTGAAGCGACAGCGGGCGGGCAGTTGAACGCGTTTTTCGAACTGGGCCGTGGCCCGCGTGTTGCCCTGCGGGAACGCCTGTTGGAGTTGCTCGGTGAAGGCAGCCCGCTGCAAGCGCGTGAGGCGCAGGTGCTGCACCTTGCCGCCGATTGCCAGATGCATGTGCCGGCCCGGATCAACGACTACACCGACTTTTATGTAGGCATCGAGCACGCGCAGAACGTCGGCAAGCTGTTCCGCCCCGACAACCCTTTGCTGCCTAACTACAAGTACGTGCCGATCGGTTATCACGGCCGCGCTTCGACCATTCGCGCTTCCGGCGCCGATGTGCGCCGTCCCAAGGGCCAGACCCTGCCCGCTGGCCAGACCGAGCCGACCTTCGGCCCCTGTGCACGGTTGGACTACGAGCTGGAGCTGGGCATCTGGATCGGCCAGGGCAACGCCATGGGCGACTCGATTGCCATCGGCGATGCCGCCGAGCACATCGCCGGCTTCTGCCTGCTCAACGACTGGTCCGCGCGGGACATTCAGGCCTGGGAATACCAGCCGCTGGGGCCGTTCCTGTCGAAAAGCTTCATCACCACGATTTCGCCCTGGGTCGTCACGGCCGAAGCGCTGGAGCCGTTCCGCAAGGCGCAACCCGCTCGTCCCGAGGGCGACCCTCAACCACTGCCGTACTTGCTGGATAAACGTGATCAGGCCGCCGGTGCTCTGGATATCGAACTGGAAGTGCTGCTGACCACCGCTGCCATGCGCGAACAGAAATTGCCGGCCCATCGCCTGGCCCTGAGCAACAGCCTGCATATGTACTGGACCGTCGCGCAGTTGGTGGCACACCACAGCGTCAACGGCTGTCAGTTGCAGGCGGGTGATCTGTTCGGTTCCGGCACTTTGTCCGGCCCTGAGGCCGGGCAGTTCGGCAGCCTCCTGGAGATGACCGAAGGCGGCAAGAAGGTCATCGAATTGCCGTCGGGCGAAGTGCGCAGGTTCCTGGAGGATGGTGATGAAGTCATCCTGCGTGCCCGTTGCACCCGCGAAGGGTTCGCCTCCATCGGCTTCGGCGAATGCCGTGGCACTGTGGTCGCCGCACGTTAAGAGGGCAGGGTGATGGAACTCTATACCTACTATCGTTCCACTTCGTCGTACCGGGTGCGTATCGCTTTGGCCCTCAAGGGCCTGGATTTCACGGCGATACCGGTGAACCTGTTGGCCCCGGCAGGCGGTGCCAATCGTCAGCCGGAGTACCTGGCTATCAACCCGCAAGGCCGTGTGCCGGCTTTGCGCACCGATGACGGCGAGCTGTTGATTCAGTCGCCGGCGATCATCGAGTACCTGGACGAACGTTATCCACAGGCGCCGCTGCTCTCCAAAGACCTGGCCACCCGCGCCCACGAGCGCGCGGTGGCGTCGATCATCGGCTGTGATATCCACCCGCTGCACAACTCCAGCACCCAGAACCTGCTGCGCCAATGGGGGCACGATGAGGCCAAGGTGTTGGAGTGGATCGGCCACTGGATCAGCCAGGGGCTGGGCGCGGTGGAACAGTTGATTGGCGATACCGGGTTTTGCTTTGGCGAACAGCCTGGGATGGCGGATGCGTTTCTGATTCCCCAGCTCTATGCGGCGGAGCGCTTCAAGGTGCCGTTGGCGGCTTATCCGCGCATTGGGCGGGTGGCCGGCTTGGCGGCGCAGCATCCGGCGTTTATTCAGGCCCATCCCGCGAATCAACCTGATACCCCGTGATGTTCAGGTTTGCACAGAACCCAATGTGAGAGGGAGCAAGCCCCCTTCCACATTGGATTTGTGTCACTTCAAATAAAAATAAACAGGTACCTTGCGATGCACAATCAGATTGCCAGCTTTCGCGCGGCACTCGACGCCCGTCCGGTGTCGCGCTATCAGTGGTTGATCCTCCTGTTGCTGGCGCTGCTACTGGTCACCGATGGCTACGATGCCCAGGTGCTAGGTTACGTGGTGCCGGCCCTGGCGTCGGATTGGGGATTGGAAAAAGCCGCGTTCGGCCCGGTGTTCAGCGCCAACCTGTTGGGGCTCACATTGGGCTCGCTGCTGGTAACGCCTCTGGCTGACCGATTTGGCGTGCGGCGCATCCTGCTGGGCTGCGTGTTGATCTATGCCTGCCTGACCCTGCTGATGGTGTTCGCCAACTCACTGACCTCCCTCATGGCTGCGCGGTTTATCTGCGGTATCGGCATGGGCGGTGCGATGCCCAGCGCCATGGCGTTGATGTCGGAGTATTCCCCACCGCGCCTGCGCACCTTGATGGTGACCTTAGCGGCGTGTGGTTTCTCGTTCGGCGGTGCGGCCGGTGGGTTCGTGGCGGCGGGGTTTATCGACAACTTCGGCTGGCAGGCGGTGTTTCTGGCCGGTGGCGTCACTCCGTTGCTGCTGTTTCCGTTTCTGGTGTGGCTGTTGCCTGAGTCCTTGCCGCGCTTGCTGCGGGATGCTCCACCGTACGTGCGATTGCGCAAAGTGACCGGGCGTATGCTGCCCGACTGGCAGCCGCCGCTGGCGAGCGCGGCAGAAAACCTGCAAGAACAGGGCAGCAAACTGACGGTGGTGGAGCTGTTTCGCAACGGCTATGCGCGTCCGACCGTGCTGATTTGGTCGACCTTTTTTGTCAGCCTGATCCTGCTGTATTTCATGATCAGTTGGTTACCGTCGCTGCTGTTGGAGAGCGGCCTGGCGTTGAAGGAAGCCAACCTGGTGACGTCGATGTTTCTGTTCGCCGGCACCTTGGGCGCTATCGGCATGGCCTGGTTTGCCGACCGGCTCAAAAGCAAGGTGCGCCTGCTGTCTGGCGTATTGGCGGCAGCGGCGGTGTGTACCATTCTGCTGGGGCTGAACCACGACAACCCGCGTTACCTGGTGGCCTGCGTGTTTGCGGCGGGGTTCTGCATCATCGGTGGGCAACTGACCCTCAATGCCTTCGCCAGCAATTTCTACCCCGCACACGTGCGCGCCACCGGTACGGGCTGGGCGTTGGGCGTGGGGCGTTTCGGCTCGATCCTGGGGCCGCTGTTTGGCAGCATGTTGCTGGCGATGCATATTCCGGTGCAGCAGATTTTCTTCTTTTGCGCGATTCCGGCTGTGATGGCGGCATTGTTGATTATTCAGGTGCGTTCGCCAGGGCGCGATGCGCCTGTAAGCCCCCTGCCTGGCGATATTCTGAAAGCGCCGGCGAATCACTGAGGATTCTCCCGATGGTCACGCTATTCAATGCACCACTGAGTTGGGCGGCAGGTGCCCCAGGCGCTCGGTCAGGCGCAGGCGTTGGATCGGGTCTTCGCTGAGCATCAGGGCGTGTTCCAAGTCAAAGCGCTCGGCGTTGGGGCAGTCCAGGCGTTGATACAGACTGGCCCGCGCGAGGTAGTCGGCGGCGTTGGCGCTGCCCAGTTCCAGCACGCGCTCGGCGTCTACCAGGGCGGCCAGCGGGTTGTCGTTGGAGAGATGCAATTGGCGCAGGTTGCGCGAAAGCCTTTGCAGGATCGAACGCGGATCGGCGGTGTGCAGGTGGTCGGCCTGCAACGTGAGGTTGGGGCCATATTGGCGTTGCAGCAGCTCTCGGCAATCGTTGGGGTACAGGCGTCGGCCGCCGCACGGGTCCAGCAGGTGATCGGCACCGGGCACTCGCAGCAGGAAGTGCCCAGGGAAATTGACGCCAACCATCGGAATATCCAGGCGTCGTGCCAACTCCATGGCAATCAACCCCATGGCCAAGGGCTGCCCGCGTTTGCGCTGTAGCACCTTGTCCAGCAGGGCGGCGGCGGGGCGCAGCGGTGTGAAGTCATCCTGGGCGAACCCCAGGTCATTCATGCACCGCAGCAGCGGTTGACCCAGTTCATCCGCTGGCAACATGGGCATGCTCAGGCTGATCTGTTGTTGCAGTGAGGTCAGGTTCTGCAGAATCTCCAGCGGCTTCACCAAAGGATCGTGCTCGGCGGCGATCCATAACGCCGCTTCG
Organism: Pseudomonas sp. W22_MBD1_FP4; assembly: GCF_052113765.1. Classification (NCBI taxonomy): domain Bacteria; kingdom Pseudomonadati; phylum Pseudomonadota; class Gammaproteobacteria; order Pseudomonadales; family Pseudomonadaceae; genus Pseudomonas; species Pseudomonas sp. W22_MBD1_FP4. Next base: position 370,218 of record NZ_JBGQOI010000004.1, read on the forward strand.
AACAGCGCCGGCGGCGAACGTTGCAGGCAGGCGAAAAAGGCTTGGCGGGGCTTCATTGCTTTCTCCGGCGGATGCCCTCGTTTTAGCCTTGCTGGGAATATTCGTCCAGTGCCTTAAGAAATTTCCCGCGCGCTTATGTCGCAAGCCCTGCAAAACCGGGCGGCTTATTCCAGTGCACTTCGGCAGTTTTCTACCGCAAGCCTATACTTGGCGACACCAGAAGTGATTCGGGAGCTTGACGATGTTTGCTCTCATGCACAGCACCCGCCTTGAATCGCTGCACCTGAGCGTCGACCCGGTCACGGGGCTCAAGGCGGTCATCGCCATTCACAACAGCCGCCTGGGGCCTGCCTTGGGCGGCTGTCGATATATCGCTTACCCCGACGACGAAAGCGCCGTGGCGGATGCTGCGCGGCTGGCCCAGGGCATGAGCTACAAGGCCGCCCTGGCCGGGTTGCCGGTGGGTGGCGGCACCGCGGTGATCCTGCGCCCCGCCCATGTGGAAAACCGTGCGGCGCTGTTTGAAGCCTTTGGGCGTTGCGTGGAACAACTCGACGGCCGCTACATCACCGCTGTCGACAGTGGCACCTCGGTGGCCGACATGGATTGCATCGCCCAGCACACTCGCTTCGTTACCAGCACGACCGCCGCCGGTGATCCATCGCCCCATGCGGCCATGGGCGTGTTCGCCGGTATTCGCACCACTGCCATGGCCCGCCTGGGCAGCGACAACCTTGAAGGGCTGCGCGTGGCAATCCAGGGCCTGGGCAACGTCGGTTACGCACTGGCTGAACAACTTCACGCCGCCGGCGCTGAATTGCTGGTCAGCGACATCGACCACGGCAAAGTGCAACTGGCCATGGAACAACTGGGCGCGCACCCCATCGCCAACGACGCCTTGCTCAGCACGCCCTGTGACATCCTCGCGCCCTGTGGCCTTGGGGCAGTGTTCAACCGCACCAGCGTCGGGCAACTGCGCTGCGCCGCCGTGGCCGGGTCCGCCAGCGCGCAACTGACCAACCTGCAAGTGGCCGACCAACTGGAAGGGCGCGGCATCCTCTACGCCCCGGATTACGTGATCAACTCAGGCGGCCTGATCTACGTCGCCCTCAAGCACAGCGGGGCCGAACTGCCGACCATCACCGCGCACCTGTCCAACATCGGCAAACGCCTGACCGAAATCTACGCCCACGCCCAGGCGGAAAAACGCTCCCCAGCACGTGTGGCTGATGAACTCGCCGAGCGCCTGCTTTACGGATGATCAGGCATTAAAAAGGCCCTGAATCATTGATTCAGGGCCTGTTCAATTCGGACTTTATTCCGCCGCTGCGTTGAGCAACTCGGACAACGCATCCGGTTGGCTCTTGAACGCCTTGGCAAATACATCGCGATTCTTCGCCATGTAGATCCCGGCTTCTTCCACCTGCTGCTCGCTCAGGGACGGCACGGCTTTTTGCAACACTTCTGCCAGCAACTCAGCGAGTTCAAGCATTTTGTCATGACGGTCAGCTTCGGCTTTATCCATGAACAAACGCTCCAGATCTCGGCTGCTGCGGTATACCACTTCGACGGCCATTCACCACCTCACATGCCTTCACGATAGTTGTCTTTTGCGACTACTGTATTTATATACAGCTAAAAGGGTAAGCCAAACCGTGTGGTTTGGGTAGCAGTTTTTTAATGTAGCCCGTAAATACAGGTTTGGCGTGTCTCATGTCACCCCGCCATCATCTTATCCCTGCCTCTGGCCTTTTTTCTGCATGCAGAACAACCGTCACGTCCAACCCGCATTATCCGGTCGAATCGACCTAAGGAAGTACCCTCGTGAAAATCAACTGGGCCGAAAAGCTGCGCCAGCAAGTCCATGGGCTGGCTGAATCGCTGGGCAATCTGTTTGTGGAGTCGTTCCACTACCTGGCGCTGTTCGCCATTGGTGCGGTGACCGCCTGGGCGGCGGTGATGGAATTTCTGGGGATGCTGGAGAACGGACACATCAAGATCGATGACATCTTGCTGCTGTTCATCTATCTGGAATTGGGCGCCATGGTCGGGATTTATTTCAAGACCAACCACATGCCAGTGCGCTTCCTGATCTACGTGGCAATCACTGCGCTGACGCGTCTGCTGATCTCCAACGTGTCCCACCACAATCCGCCAGACGTGGGCATCATTTACCTGTGCGGTGGGATCTTGCTGTTGGCATTCGCGATTCTGGTGGTGCGTTACGCCTCGTCGGCATTCCCGTCGGTGAAGGTGGAAGGCCCGCGTCGCAAGGGCGAGGCGAGCCTGGAAACCGAGAAGGGCGAGCTTTAAAGCCCGACGCTGAAGGGCAGAGGGCGGGTGGGCGGTCGCTGCAATAATTTGTGATCGCCATCCGTCATCACCGCCAGGATCTCCATGGCACTGTGGCCTTGCTCGATGGCAATGCCGAACTGGATGCTCTGCACCAGGCGTTTGAGCCGTTGCGGGTCGTTGCGTTGTGCGGCGCTGATCATGCGCTTGGCCACCACGCCATCCTCATTCGAGAGGGTGAGCATGATGCTGCCGTCCAGCCGTTGAATACTCAGGTTGACGCGGTATTTTGGGGTGAAGGTGTCGGTGATGATCTGAAAAGGATTGTCCATGGTGCGTTACCGCCTGATAAGAACATGCAGTCATTGACGACCGGTGTCGTGATTAGTTCGCGTCTCCTGACCACCGGCCACTCCGTCGCTGAGGTTGTACAAATTCCGTTTACCTCATGAGCTGTACAGCAAGGGGCGTGCCGTACAGCGGCCTTCCAGGCGCCGTGATCCCAATGTGGGAGGGGGCTTGCTCCCGATAGCGGTCCTTCAGCCGAGCATTTATTGGCTGAAGGAC